>PBWC01000045.1 GCA_002729095.1 Methanobacteriota archaeon | reverse complement strand
TTATCAAATTATAATCTTTGAAACCAAAGAGTTGCCAACCGAAAGTTGCATTAATTTGACATGATCCACATATATTAGAAAAGCCATCAATGCTAATGTTATAGGTTGTATTTGAGTTGAGAACATACTCACTGTTATAGGTGGATAAATCTTCTAAGGATTGTAAAATATTAATATCATAATCCAGTTTTAGATCAACAAATTCTAAAGTCGAATTAACAGTGAAAGAGTAAATATCATCACTTGGATTTAAATCCATTTGATCGAATTGGTAAACAACGGTCATCAATCCTGAAAAACCTTGAGGATTGAAATAATCGCTAGATGTGAACATCATAATATCACCAGGTAAGATTATGCCGACATTAATGTCGCCAGTGTCAACATAGTTTGTTACACATACATTTGTAGGTTTAACTCCTTCACAAACATACCAATTTAATATTCTGTTTGAAGGGGATGGTGAATTGAAGTTGTTTTCTATGAGTGCGGTGAATTGTATCGAATCATAGGCAGCAATAAATGAATCCGCGGTTGGCATTTCAGAATCAAGAATTCCCAAGTCACCACTAGACGAAGCTTCAGAAACCGGACTCATCATAATCCCTGAAATTGAACTAATCAAAAGCAAAACTACGAAACTGTAGCAACTTTTCCTGTTGCCTTCGAGCCTTGCATAGTTGGCACTCATACACCTTCGTCTCATTGAACATTCAAAGACTCATCGCTTAGATTTAATAAAAAACGCCTAAATTAAGACTAATTTAACTCTGTCAATAGTTAACCTCATCAATAGCCATTTTCTGCCACTAGCATGCGCAAGCATGCCCCTGATTCCATACAGAGAGATGAAGGCGGTTTAACGGCAGTTATTGAGTTTCTATCGGCGTTCACATTATTTCTAATGATTTTAACGGCGTTTCTCTCATTGGCTCAACTAGAAATGGGCTCTAATGATACATCAGTGGATAGAGTCGACAGAGCGGCATACAATGGTCTTGATAGAATGACTTCGAATAGCGGATGGTATGTTCCGCTTGTAGACACTACTTTGGATTATAATAATTCAACCTCGGACTGGCATAGAATCGATGCCCAAGGATTATCGCAAGGAGTTGTTCAAGTTGGTTTGTTATTAGACGGGAAAATCGATTTAGAAAGAATTTCTGCCTTATCTAACATTACTGAGGATTCTCTACTCAAGGGATTAGGGATAGATGATGGTTTTAGCCTTTACATACAGATAAAAATTATAGAGAGTGAAAACACTTCTCGTCAAGACCTTACCCTATTCGAAGGAGGGACTCCTCGGAATTCTGCAGAAAGCTCCTCTAGCGCATCAGTAACATTCCAAGAGGGCGGAGATAAAATTCAATTGATTTTGGAAGTACATGATGGAGGTAGGAAATCGAATAAACTCTACATTACGGAAATTAGTCCGCGCTCTGTATCTGGAAACCCTGAGTGGATAGAAGTATTGAATCCGAATGATTTTGCAATTTCCCTTGAGGGGTGGAGTTTTAGTCATATTTCCTCCTCTAGCAATACAAACATACTGCTGAGAGAGGGCGTGATTACTGGCCATTCCACTGCTATTTTCACTGGAGATACATTGACCCAAGAAACAGGCAATTCTTCCCATATTTTTGATTTGGGGCAATCAGGATTTTTAGGAGTTGGAATGATAAACGGGTTAGATGACGGCGGAGGTATTGTAAAGTTAAGTTATACTCAATTATCAGAATTTCAACCTGCTGAGGTTTTCCGAGTTGAATGGGGCGGAGATACTGGATTTTTCTTAACTCCGGGCCAATCACTTGAATGGAGTGGTATCCTACCTGCAACAACATTAGAATGGTCAATCCCCAGTCAACCAAGTCCTGGAAACTAGTTAAACCAAATGCGTTACTAAAAGTGAATTAATTTCTTTCCTTGTGCGTATGCTTCATGAACCTCAGTGAATTAGCCTATATGTTTCCCATGCAACCGGCAGGCCAGTATTCTCGTGACAGGTGTATCACAGGTGTGCATGGATTAGATGAAATTCTACGCGGCGGAATTCCTTATGGTTCAACAGTTCTTGCTGCTGGAACATGTGGTTCAGGTAAAACTACCCTTGGAATGGAATTTTTGGTCAGAGGTGCAGACGCTGGAGAGGCTTGTGCACATTTTACCGCCACTGAACCATCAGTGAAATTACTCGAAAATATCAGACAATTTCAGTTCTTTGATGTAAAAATGGTCGATTCAGGTTTGATCAATGTTTTTGACATGGACGTATTATATTCTTGGCTTGGGTTAGAAAAGTCTTCTTTTGATTTAGATGATGTTCACTCACTGATAAAGGCTATAGTCGATATTGTTAACACCATTGGAGTCACCAGATTGGTTATTGATTCAGTTACTACTCTATGTTATAAAATTAAATCTGAACAATTGATTAGAGATTTCCTGTTTACACTAGGTAAGAAATTGGCTACCCTAGGATGTACAACTATTCTGATTGCAGAAATAACATCAGCCACAGAGAATGCACATTGGTCTTCTTTTGGTGTAGAAGAAGCGATTTGTGACGGTATTATTGTTCTTGGAGATGTAGAAAGGATGGGTCATTTACTCAGATTTTTACAGGTTGTAAAGATGAGAGGTACTCCGCATAGTAGAGCGAAACATGCAATTGAATTGACTCCTATTGGCGTAATGCTTACACCCATGCTCAAGTGGGGAGCGGTAAGTGACTCAAATAGTAGATGGGGTGCGTAAAAATGTTTGAAATCGATCAAGGTATAACCGATCAACTGGCTGAAGTTTCACTTAACAGCGCCCTTCAAGTAAGATGCGGTAATTCTAATGCTTTCATGGTAACTGCAAGTACAATGATTCCGTTGTTACAGATGTTCGAGATGAGTGGCGTTTACATTAGCGCCAGTCGAGGTGCAGTTGAGGTGATTCAAGCCTTTGAGTCAATAGGAGTTGACGTATCACATATTCAATTTATTGATTTAGTTTCATCGGGAATTTTAGGCGGAACTAGCGTTCCTTACCCGAATGTTCATTTTGTCGATAGTCCAATTATGCTTGAATCAGTTCTACTAAGGACTCTGTACATACTAAAAACTACTAATCATGAAAGGAATTTTGTATTTTTGGACAGTGTAAATGCGCTTGCAATTTATAATGAAGACAGAATGCTAGCCGAGTACCTTCATACTTTAATAAACACTTTTAGGCAACAAGAAGTATTGTCTGTTATCCTGAATGTTCCGGACCAGACTCCTCCACTTGTACTGTCTAACTTGGATTTATACTGTACAGATTTAATTGATAGAGGCCAAGTAGTAATACATTGAGGGGATTGGAATGGCTACTGAATTTACTTTCGATAAAGAAGATGAAAAATTCTTCGGCAGTGTAGGCTCATTTGGTGTACCTAAGTTCGATAATGAAATGAATGGCGGCGTCCCTCGCGGCTTCACAATGGTGGCCTTTACCGATACCGGTTCAGGTAGCGAATTATTTGCCAAACAATTTGTATCCCCTGCAGAAGAAGCCGAAAACACATTGTATATTTCTACGAACGAAGGGCAAGCAGAAATAGTCAGAATTTTTCAAAAATATGATTGGCCGTTAGATATCAATGTTAGGACTATTGGTGAGGAATACAACTCGAATGTTTTGGAAAAGGAGCTTTTGGCTAGTAGATACCGTCTTGAAGGATTTAGACTAGAGGACATCCAACGTCTTGCTCAAACACGGTTCGTTGATGATTCAACTCAAGATTATCTCACAGAAGTGACCAATGAAATAATGGCCTTGGGGCCATATTTTAGAGCGGTAATAGACAGTCTTGATTTCTTTCTTCAGAGAGATGACCCCTCTAGAGTTGTTGCGATGGTTAGAATGCTGCAAGCACATGCTCAAATGTACCGAGGTTTATTGTTGATTTCAGTTTCTAATGACGGACTCTCTCCATCAATCAAGCAGGAACTTTCCAGTATTTCAGATATGGTTCTTACTTTCGGGGTTCGTACCATCGGTTCAGATTTCGAGACATCTATGATAGTTTCCAAATTCCGAAACGCCCCTGAAAACTTGAAGATGCTCGTTTTCAGAGTTACGCCAGAAGAGGGGATCACTCCAGAAACTGTAGAGCGCATTGCTTGAGGAAGTATAGTTTTCAAAACGATATATCAAAAGAGGTTAGCCGTGAGGAGTTAATATGCCGGATAGGAGTTCAACTGGTGGTTATGACCCCTCAGGTATCGACTTAGATGCATGGACAAAGTTGGAAGAACAACTTGAAGAATCAATTCCTCATTACGATAAAGTCAATCGATTGATGACATTTGGGCAAGACAAAGTTTGGCGCAAGAATGTTAGGAATCATGCCAATGAAGGAATGAAAATACTTGAGGTAGGCTGCGGCCCAGGTTCATTTGCAGAAGATTTGGTAGGTTTGGATGTAACTTGCTTGGACCCTTCAGCGGAAATGTTGAGAGTAGCTAAAAAAAGGGTTGATGGTGCTAGGAAAAAAAGAGGAGAGAAGCCGGCAAAATATGTTGAGGCAATTGCAGAGTCAATACCTCTTCCTGATGATACCTTTGATAGAGTATTTTGTCTATTCTCTTTCCGTGATTTTCAAGATAAGAAAAAGGGCTTAGAGGAGATATTTAGGGTTCTAAAACCCGGTGGCCAGTTGGTAATCTGTGACGCAGGCAAAGCCAATTGGTTACATGGCTTAGCAGGACGGATTTGGATGGGTTCAGTTGTCCAAGTAATCGCAAGAATAGTTACAAAAAAGAAAGATCATCCGTGGAAAGGTTTGGCAAAAACATACTCACATTATGGCACTAATGGATATTATAGAAATATGATGAAAGAAGTCGGTTTTGAAAATGTTCAGGGTAGATTACTACTTCCTTTCGGAATGTCAAGTAGATTTAGAGGTCACAAGCCTGAATGACTTACTCAAGGCTGATTTTTACAAAGTTACCTGCAAATTGTTTTTTGTTTAAATCATTACACTCATAAACCCCCTAGATTTGGGAGAAATATAGGTGATTTACTTGGGTATGTCCGATGTTCTTCGCAAAATTAAGCAAACCGAGCGTAAAGCGGCCAAACAACTGGCAGATGCTCAAGAAGAGGCCACAAAAATTATTTCTGACGCCAGAAAGAAATCTGGAGAGATTATCAGCAATGCTGCTGACGAATCCGTCGCAAACACCCAATCAACTCTTGAATCTGCTAGAGAAGAAGCCAGCAAAGAGGCTAAGAAAGTACAAAAAGACGGTTCAAAAGCGATCGAATCCATTGAATCAAGCGCCTCAAAGAATTTGGACAAAGCCGTAAAATCAATTTTAGATAAGATGACCTCACTTTAAGGTGTTTAATATGCTAGAAACCGCTGAAATGTCTCGCCTAACGGTAGCGGCTCCAGTTGGTAAATTAGAGGAAGTAATCCGCGCATGCAGCAATCTCGAGTGTATTCACATCGAGGAGTACAGCAGATTTGAGGATGGCATTGGTGTTGGTGCTTCAATCAAGAGCGAGAATGCCGAAATAGTTAGTAGACTATTGACCAAAACACGTTCGCTACAATCAGAAGTCAACGCTCACAGTAAACTGAGTGAGAAAATTTCACGACAGAAGATCAATTCCTCCCTCGAAGAGTTTGAAGTTAAGGTAGATCAAGCACTAGAATATATCGATTTAATAAGGGATTCTGAATCAGAAATCGGTACATTAAACGAACAACTGAAAGCATTAATGAGAATTGCTCCTTTGGGAATACCGCTAGATTTGATGTCTGGGTATGATGGAGTTGAGATTTACTTAGCGGAGACAGCCAAGTCCTCGAAAGCCAAGGATGCGTTTAGTGATATAATCCGTGACATTGAATTAAAAGTAGCCAAAGGCATTATTGCCGTTGCTTGCAGGCCTAAAGATGGTGCATCGGTACAGATTGCACTGGCCGAACTCGGCTCGAAAGCAGTTCAAATTCCGAGCGGCGAAGGAACTCCAGAATCTCGAATTTCAAGTACCCAAAAATCGATTGAAGAACACGAGTCAACCATTTCCAGTTCAAAACAGTCTCTTGAAGATTGGTCTAGCAACAATGGTTCTATGCTAGTAGCGGTTCTTGAACATCTTGAAAGAGAAGACCAAATTTTCACCGCCCCTACTTTAGTTGCCGTTAGCAACCAAGCATTTGTCTTAGACGGTTGGATTCCTTCTGACAAGGCTGGAGAGGTTAAGAGAAATCTAAGTGATGTAGCCTCGCATGTTTCTATAGAAGAATATGTTGACCCTCATCATCATCACCATGAGGATCACCATGAGGATAGTAATATTCCCAAAGAATTAGCAATGTTATCAGATTACTTGACCTCTTCAAACCAATCAGTTTTCCAATTTTTTAAATCAATGGATTTGGATGAATCCGGTGAATTAGAATTTAAGGAAATAGAACAAGCTTTAAATTCTGCTGATATCAAAAATTTGCCACCATGGAATATGGCAAAATTCCTTGCAGCAATAGACCTTAACAAGGATGGAAAAATCAACTTACCTGAACTAGACATCGCACTCGCATCCATCAGTTCATCCGGTTCTCATCCATCCGATGAGCATCATGAAGATACTTCTCCACCAATTGAATTTGTTAACGGAAAGGTGACTGAACCTTTCGAATTATTAGTCGACCTGGTTGGAAGGCCTAAGTATGGAACCTATGATCCTTCAATGCTTCTAATGATGACATTCCCGTTATTTTATGGTCTAATCTTAGGAGATTGGGGTTACGGCTTGGTTCTTTGTCTACTAGCAGGATACCTGGGGACAAAATCATTCGCAAAAGATCCAATGGCTAAGAATGGCCTTACTATCCTCAGATGGATGGGTATATGGTGTATAATTTGGGGGATAATTTTCGCTGAAGGATTCGGATTTGTGTGGGATGATACAGGCCAGTTAGGTAGTTCATCTCCGTTTGCAGGTTTCTATGATTGGACTTATGCCAATGTCCACTTACCTCATACAATTGCAGAACTATTGAACCTAGGTGGACTCCACATGCCGTTCCACAGAGCAACCCCTGGCGGAGGCCTACAAGAATATGTTGTAATTTCAGTTTACATCGGAATAGCACACATTTTCTTAGGCCTTGTAATCGGACTTGCAACAGTATACAAAGCACACGGAGCGGCTGCCGCTTACTTCGAAAAAGGTTCATGGTTACTAATTTTGACTGGCGGTTCAATGCAGGCTAGAAACATGGTTATGGGCTTCAATCCCTTGTTCGAGGTACAAATATGGACAATCATGATTTTCATAGGATTATTCAGTTTAATTATCGGACTAGCAATTTATGAGAAGTTTGGATGGGTAGGTGGAATTATCATGGGACCTATCGAAACATTTGGTTTATTGGCAAATACACTATCATATCTCAGGATAATGGGTGTAGGTGTTGCAGGTGTCAAGATTGCTGAAGTATCTATCACCATGGGCTGGGAGAAAATCGCCCCAGCGTTGGATTCGGGGGACTATGTTACCTTAATCCTAGGTATTGTTATGTTTGTTCTAATTCAATTATTTGCTATAGCATTAGGCATTCTTTCTCCAACTATTCACGCCGTCCGTCTACACTTTGTAGAATGGATGGGTAAGTTTTACGATGGCTCAGGTCGCGCTTTCAAGCCACTGGGCGGTCGCCCCCTGTATGTGGAGGGCAAATCATAGTCCACTGGACAAAAAATGGAGGTAGCAAAAATGAACAAAAATACCCTGAAAATAAGCCTAAGAACATTGATCGTACTATTGGTAGTATCCTTGGTTGCCCAAGGTGTAGCTGCTCAAGATGCAGCAACTACTGATGACGATTCAAACGACATAAACGGAGATATCGGCATGATTGGTGTCGGTCTAGCACTTGGTCTAGCAGCCATTGGTGCAGGATTCTCCCAAGCAGCAATTGGTAGTGCTGCTGTCGGAATGCTTGCAGAAGATGGAAGCAAATTCGGTGTCGCGCTTATTTTTACAGCGTTGCCTGAATCTATCGTGATTCTTGGTGCATTGCCACTGTTCCTTCAGTAATGAAGTACATTCGAAACCATTTTTGGTTTCGGAATGCATGGAGGAAATATAAATGACGCTAGAAACATTAGCAAAAGATATTGCTGCATCTGCAGATGCTGAGGCTAAAGCAATCATTAAGAAGGCTAAAGATGAAGCGAAAGAGATAATCTCTGAAGCGGAGTCCAGAGCTGAAGGAATTCACAGTGAAGCAAACAGCAGAGCAGAAAGAGAAGTAGAGAAAATCGCTAGAGAAGTCGTTGCCAGTGCTCGCCAAACCAATCAAAAAGAGGTTTTGATTGCTAGGAGAAAAGCTCTCGACATAACACATGATGCTGTTAAAGAGCAACTCGCTGATCCTGGTTTTAAAGGAAGAGCAAGCATGCTTAAGTCAATGATGTCCAAAGCCGGAAAAATGGCTGGTGCAGATTACATCGTGAGACCTGTTGAGGTTGACCGCAAAGCACTGGATGGCTTAAGTGGCAAGAGGAAACTAGGCGAATCAGTTGAAGGAATAGGAGGATTTATCCTCGAAGCGCCCGATGGTTCAGTTTCTTATGATATGAGATTTGACACTCTCTTAGAAAGTGCTTGGAATGACTCACTGGCTTCAGTGAATTCGATATTATTTGATTAGGTGAGAAAATGTTTGGTAATACTGCATATGTTGCTTCGAGGGCAAAGTCTCGTCGCAAGAATCTTGCAGATTTAGCGCGTATGCGTCAGTTAATTCACCAATCACCAGATCAACTCACTGTTGCGGTAAGTAACATTGGATATGCAGAAGAAATCAATCTATATGCCAGTAAGTTTAGCGGAGGCGATCTCGTTGAAGCTGCTTTAACACACAATTTGGAAGCTGAACTGGACGATATTGTATCTATGTGCAACGGAAAAATAAAACCTATAGTGGAAGTTTATACCTCTAGGTTTGAATATCAAAATGCTAAAGTTGTTCTTAGAGCAGTAATGAATGATGTCAAACTCGAAAAAGTCGCACATTCGATATTGCCAGAGTTGAATGATATTAACACGCCATGGCTCAAAATCATCGAAAATTCTGATGATTTACGTTCTGCCGTCACTCAAATGAGAAGAAAGTCATTCGGCCAATCATTGATATCCTTACCTGAAGATTCTAGGTTATCCGATTATGAAGATGCTTTGGACAGACATTACTTCAGTAATGCGATAAAGCAATTATCATCCTCTAAACCCTCTTCTCGCTATTTGAGAAATTACCTTTCCCTTGAAATAGACCACAGAAACATTTTGAATATTTTAGAATCAGACTCAATGGGTATTGGGTTTGAAGAAATATCGACCTTATTATTGCCTGGAGGCAGGTTATTACCAACCAGTAGTTTTTCTTCCATTGCTGCCGGAGGAAAAGATTCAATGATGGATATCTTAAGGGCATCGAGTAGGTTCGAAATTTCAGAGTTTGAGCAACTATTACAAGAATCTGCAAGCGTTAGAAGTCTAGATCCAGTGATTACTTGGTTCAAGAAGCAAGAGCATGCATTTATGCAGAAGATGAGTTATTTACACCCTGTTTCAGCATTACCTATAGTACACTATATTTCTATGAAGGTACAAGAAGTGGCTGATTTGAGAATTATCGTTAGAGGTAGGCTTGCAGGGTTGCCTGAAGATGTGTTAGAGGCGCACATACTATGATGAGGTGAAAATATGGATTTAGCAGTAGTAGGTTCTCCAGAATTCACATTGGGCTTCCAGTTAGCTGGAATTTCAAATATTACTAATCCAGAAGACGATGCTGATATGGCATCTTCACTGAAGTCTCTATTAAATTCTAAAGATGTTGGAATTGTCGTTATCGACTCCGCTATTCTAGCATCGCTACCCGAACGTCTAAGGAATAGACTTTCGGCATCAGTAACTCCTACCGTGCTGGGGATTGGTACGGAAGAGGATACTACCTTACGTGAAACAATTCGTAAGGCAATAGGAGTCGATTTATGGAAATGATATTCCAAAAAAGGAGGAAAAAAAATGAGTAATGAAGGAGTAATATACCGAATATCTGGTCCTGTTGTAACAGCAACCGGAATGAATGCAGCAATGTATGACGTTGTTCGAGTTGGCGAAGAAGGACTAATGGGAGAAGTAATAGAATTGCATGGCGATAAAGCAGTTATCCAAGTGTATGAAGATACCTCTGGAATAAGGCCAGGTGAACCAGTTCTAAATACCGAAGAAACACTTTCAGTTTCTTTAGGACCAGGTCTGCTAACTCAAATTTATGATGGAATTCAAAGACCATTGGCTACTTTAGAAGAAGTCATGGGTGTTTTCATCACTAGGGGAGTTGACGCAGATGCATTCGATTTAGAGAAGATATGGACATTTGAGCCAGTTGTCTCCAAAGGCGATGAAGTAGAAAGTGGACAAGTAATCGGCAATGTCCAAGAAACTGAAACNATNGTNCACAAAATNATGGTNCCTCCNGGNNNNAGTGGNAANGTNAANNNTATNNANTCNGGCGATTTTAACGTNACNNAAACNGTNTGTNTCTATNGANNATGGNACNGAANTNCAGATGATGCAAAAGTGGCCNGTNCGNTCACCANGNCCNTNCCGTCANAAGTATGCNCCNGATACNCCGNTGGTTACAGGNATGAGNATTNTNGATTTCTTATTCCCNCTNGCNAANGGNGGNGCNGCNGGTATTCCAGGNCCATTCGGTTCAGGNAANACNGTNACTCAACAATCNNTNGCAAAGTANTCNGANGCTCAANTNGTTGTNTACATTGGNTGTGGNGAGNGNGGNAATGAGATGACAGANGTNNTNGANGAATTCCCACACTTGATTGATCCAAATACCGGCAAGCCATTGATGAACAGAACAGTGATGATTGCTAACACATCAAACATGCCNGTGGCTGCTCGTGAAGCATCTGTATATACTGGTATTACTATTGCAGAGTACTTTAGAGACATGGGNTATGATGTTGCTTTAATGGCCGATTCTACTTCTAGATGGGCAGAAGCAATGCGTGAAATTTCATCACGTCTTGAAGAAATGCCCGGAGAAGAAGGGTATCCGGCTTATTTGTCATCTAGAATTGCAGAATTCTATGAAAGAGCAGGACGTGTTGAAACTCTAAACGGTGATGATGGTTCAGTAACTGTAATAGGTGCTGTTTCCCCTCCAGGTGGAGATATTTCAGAACCTGTTTCTCAAGGAACTCTCAGAATTGTAAAAGTATTCTGGGGTCTAGATGCTGGTTTAGCTAGACAAAGACACTTCCCTGCGATAAACTGGCTAAACTCCTATTCTTTGTATCCACAAAGTTTAGACCAGTGGTTTAGAGACAATATCGCTCAAGATTTCCCAGAAGTAAGAACACAGATTAGTGGATTGTTACAAGTTGAAGCAGAATTGCAAGAGATTGTGCAACTAGTCGGTTCAGATGCTCTTCCAGTTGACCAGCAATTAACCCTTGAAGTTGCAAGAATGATTCGTGAATTTTTCCTTCAACAGAATGGTTTTCATGAAGTTGATGCCTATTGTGATATACATCTTCAATACAAGATGGCAAAAGCAATTCTTTCATTCCAAGAATCAGCAAAGGCTGCAATGGCAAATGGTGGACAATTAAACGATGTAGTTAANGTCCCAGCCAGAACTAATTTGATGAGAGGTAGATTTGAGAAAGGTTATGTAGATACNATCGATGAAATGATCAAGTCAATGAATGAAGAGATTGCGAATACTGTGGAGGATAACTAGGAGTGATAGATATGAGTGGAAAAGAATACAGAACAATTACTGACGTTAAAGGACCTCTGGTCTTTTTGAATAAAACCGAACCTGTCGCGTTTGGCGAAATCGTAACTCTTAGACTATCCAATGGNACTATCAAAAATGGCCAAGTATTGGATACCTCTGATGATTTAGTTATTGTACAAGTTTTTGAAGGGACTGCTAAAATTGACCGTGAATCAGGAGTTACATTCATGGGAGACGTTTTCAAACTTCCAGTTAGTACTGAACTTGTAGGTAGAATTCTAGACGGTGCAGGTAGGCCGAGAGACGGAGGCCCACAGATTGTTGCAGAAGAGAAAGCAGACATTATTGGTGCTGCAATTAACCCATACAGCCGACAAAGTCCACACGACTTTATTCAAACTGGAATTTCTGCCATTGATTGTTGTACAACTCTAGTTCGTGGGCAGAAGTTACCAATTTTCTCTGCATCCGGACTTCCCCATAACGACATTGCTCTACAAATTGCTAGGCAAGCAAAGTTGAAGGATTCAGATGAAGAATTTATTGTTGTGTTCTGTGCTATGGGAATAACTGCTGAAGAGTATAATTTCTTCCGTTCTGACTTGGAAAGGACAGGTGCTCTGGAAAATGCGGTACTTTTCGTAAATCTTGCTGATGATCCGGCAGTTGAAAGAATTATTACGCCACGTTTAGCTCTTACTGCGGCTGAATATTTGGCTTTTGAAAAGGATTANCACGTTCTAGTTATCTACACTGATATGACTAACTATTGTGACGCTCTAAGACAAATTGGTGCTGCACGTGAAGAAGTTCCTGGNCGTAGAGGTTACCCAGGTTATATGTATACGGATTTGGCTATGCTTTACGAGCGTGCTGGAATTGTCAAAGGCAAGAAAGGCTCGATTACCCAATTCCCAATTTTGACAATGCCTGGTGATGATATTACTCACCCAATTCCTGATCTGTCGGGATATATTACTGAAGGGCAAATTGTTATTTCTCGTGAATTACATCAGCAAGGGATATATCCACCAATCAATGTTCTACCATCNCTGTCCCGTTTGATGGGTTCATGTATTGGCGAGAAGACAACTAGAGAAGATCACAAATCTGTATCTGATCAAATGTATGCTGCTTACGCTCAGGGTAGAGAACTTAGAGGGTTGGTTGCAATTGTAGGTGAAGATGCTCTAAATGAACGTGATAAACAACTACTAGATTTCTCCGGTGTATTCGAAGACAAATTCTTGAGACAAACACGCGATGAGGACCGTTCAATTGACGAAACCTTAGATCTGTGCTGGAACTTGATGTCTTCTATCGACACTAAATATCTAGTTCGTCTTGATCAAAAGTGGATTGAAAAGTACCATCCAGAGAATAAAGAGTGAATAAATAATTGAGGTGATTTTTCATGGCTTTGGATATCAAACCAACAAGAAGTGAACTAATCAAGCTCAAGGCTAGAATTAAGCAAACNAANAATGGATATAAATTATTGAAGATGAAAAGAGACGGTCTATTTCATGAGTTNCGTCAATTACTGTCTAAAATGATTGAAGCAAAGCGCGATTTAACTGATTCATACAGATTGGCTAAGCAAAGAATAGATTTGGCAAATGCAATTGACGGTGGACTTGCTGTTAGAGCAGCAGCCATNGCTAACAGTGCCCATCCTGAAGTTGAAGTTGAAAGAAGGAATATTATGGGAGTNGTTGTTCCTAGTGTGAGCGGATCTAACCTAAAATCAACGTTCAAGGAGAGGGGAGTTGGATATATTGGCTCTTCGCCCTATATCGATGAGGCCGGAGATTCATTTAGCGATTTAATTGAAAAGATCGTTATAGCTTCAGAAATGGAGGCTACGTTAAAGCGTTTATTAGAAGAAATTGAAGCGACAAAGCGACGTGTAAATGCACTGGAGTTTAAGGTAATTCCAGAACTTGAGGAAGCCAAAGTATTCATTCAACTTAGACTTGAAGAGATGGAGAGAGAGGAAACATTCCGTCTCAAGCGTTTCAAGAATAAGTGATTGATTTTTTCAATCCTTATTCTCCGATGGTTAAAGTAGGAAAATGCCGACAGGTTAACATCGAGGAAGTCACATGTCTGAGGTAAGTGAGTCAAAACCTATCGACTCAGAGCAAATTGAACCTTTGATTGCTCAAAAAAAGACTTGGAATCAAAAGCAATTATTAGAATCAGTTTTGAAAAGATATTTCCACTTATACGGAGAGATTGGAGGAAGTAGGTGGCCTATTTGGAAAGCGGATTCTAAAAATGAAAAAGATATTCATGATTCGGTTGAATCTGCAAATGACTACCTCAAGAAGCTCGGATGGATGATAAAGTTAGATTTTGGTGAGCCGTGGATTATTCAGGTTTTGCCTCTCCCAGAGAGACAATTCCCATCAAAAAAGAGTCTAATCGCTGTATGGTCATTGACCACAATATCACTTACTCTAGCAGGAATGTACTGGATGAAAGGTTCTATTCCTGAGGGAGGGTGGTTTCATGATTCTATATTATTAGATGCACTTATTGGGTATGTTTTCCCTGTAGTTTCAGTTATGCTAATTGCAACATTTGTTCAGAAGAAGTGGGCAGAAAAGAGAGGAGTTAGAGTTGGACATTTACTCCCTCTCCCAGAGCCTACAATCGCACTTTTCAGTTTAGGTTTTTTATCCAAATCCTATTTGATTTGGCCATTCGGCCTGTTACTTATTCCTTCACTACCTAGAATGGATGCAAGGCCATGGAAAAATCGAGATTCATTAGGTTGGGTTGCTTTATCTGTTCCAATTATATTCGTATCTTTTGGGACTTTACTTTGGTTGGTAGGTTTATTTTTAACCCCAGATTTTGTTAATATAACCTCAAAACAATATGTTTCAGACGCTCCATTGTTAGTGAATTTAATCAGTGTTTTGACTTTTGATGATCTATCTGCAAAGTTACTATGGGCTCATCCATTCACTAAGGCAGGAACACTTCTAAGCTTCTACGGGTGGATTTCTTTATTACCAATTCCAACCTTCCCCGGAGGTAGAGTACTGGTTGCAAGAGTTGGGCTTAAAGATGCAAGGAATTCTTCAAATCAATTCTTCTTATTCATGATAATTTTGGTTTTCGCATGGATGTTTGATGCATTTGAAGGATTTACTATTTGGTTACCAATTCTTGGTGTAATAATCCCATTACTTCTTTTCATGGGATCTGATAAAAGAATACCAATTGTACTTGATGAGCCTAAAGGGATTGAACCCAATTCAGTTTCAAAAATGGGTTTAGTATTGTTTCTAGTATTCATGGTATCTCTTCCTAGTCAAACTCCGTTTGCTATGGATGATGATTGGAAAGATTCTATAGAATATGATTTTGAAAGCGAATTATTGGTTTTTGATTATGACGGGACATGGACTGGAGAGTTAGAAATTGAAATAATTAATCCTTCTTCAATTAAACAATACTGGGCATTAGATTTGGCTAGAATCAATGATATTGTGTCAGATAATTGGAATGTTACTTGGAATTGCAGTGATGATGCGTCTGACTCAATTGATGGGTTAGGCTGCGGCGATGAAATATTACCTAGAATGAAGACGTCTGTAATTCTTAATCTGACATGGAGTAATGATAACTTTTCGCCGATTTCCGAGGAATTATATTTGTTAACGTACATCGATTCTGAACCTTCATGGGATAAGATTAGAGTCAGTCCTGATTTAGATGCATATCCAACCTCTAATTGGATGTTAATTGAATCGAATGGAGAAATTAAACGTTGTATAGACATAAATGTTGATTCACAAAATAATGTAAATGTCTCTTTCCCGCAATCATTACAATCCATCGATTTCCAAACTAGAATGTACTGGATAGAAGGCTTTCAAGGATTAAATGCGTCAATTTCTCCAGAAAGTGAACAATTATGTATCAAAGGACAAGATTTGATAATTTTGATGAGGTCAAATGTTCTAAACATTGTAGAGATTGATAACCACACATTCCTACCAATGCAGCCATTGTTACCAAATAGAGCAATAATTCCTTCAGATGGATGGAATATTACAAGTAGCAATTTAACAGATTGGGGATTACTTATCAATACCGGAGATATATTATCCCTTGATTCTGATTATTGTGAACTCAATCCAAAAGTTAGCACTCCTGCTAAACCTAGTGCGATTAATGAAACATGGATTTGGGATATGGAATACCGAGGAATTGCACAAATTCCTACGCTTAGAGAAAATTCCTCAATGATACTAAAAATGCCTGAAGCGGGTACTTTGACAATTTGTTCTGAATCACTTCATCCGGCTCCTGAGTACAATATTTCTATTGAAAGGGGGCCTGAATTAATTATTTCCAGAGAAGGAGTTTCTCACAGAATTTGGACTAATGTGTGGGCAGCTGCTACCAATGGGACACTATTACACCCTGAAATGGCAAATTTTGAAATTTTCAATCCATCGAATAATTCGATTCCAGTAAATATCGTACAAACTACGTTAGGAAATGATACTCAAGAGTGGACTGTAATAGATTCTACTTCAAGTCTTAATTCAGGAATAAGTAATTTCCAATTTAGCCCATCAAATAGTACTTTTTCCACCATGCGATTAGATCACAAAGATGGTCAAGTTTACATTTATCTTGGAAGTTATATGTGAGGGTTTTAGATGAATGTAGCCATTTTAGGAGCCGGTTCAATCGGTTCTCTTATTGCTGCAAAGATTTCTAATCACGGGGATGGAAATTTGTTGGTACATGCACGGGGTGAACATGGCTCAGTTATTGCGTTAAACGGAATAAAAATACAAGGTGAAGAAGAATTATCAGTTTCTAATGATAGAATGATAGTCTCGCTTGATGAAGTAGGTCTCTATCAAGGATTAGACGGTAAAATTGATTATTTACTAATTACTTCTAAAGCAAACGATGTTGAACGTATGATCAATAAATCGAAAGACCTTTTGCATGCAGATTCTAAAGTTTTATGCCTTAGTAATGGTTTAGGGCATGTAGAGAAATGTATCGAATTTTTTGGCCCTCAACGAGTGTTTTCAGCGTCTATTTCTCATGGGGCTTGGAGGCCTGAGCCTGGAATTATTGAATGGGCCGGTAAAGGAGTTATTTCAATAGGAAAATTTTCCGACGGTCCTGGTTTAAATGAGGCTGAAGAGTTGATACAGTTACTTTCTAATTGCAATCTTAACCCTCAATGGGTCGAAGACGGAAAAAGTTTGATTTGGTCTAAAGTTCTAATAAACATCGCAATAAACCCTATTGCCGCTTTGATTGGTTGTAAAAATGGTAATTTATTGCAGACAGAATTATTCGAATTGTGTTCTTCAGTCATGGTCGAGGGTGCAAATGTTGCTAGGCAAGAGGGGGTAAAATTACCGACAAATGAAGAACTAATCTCAAAGTTATTTCAAGTGATAGAGGCTACATCGAATAATTATTGCAGTATGTTACAAGATATCAAAAAAGGAAGAGATACAGAAATCAAATTTCTTAATCTTGCAATTGTTCAGCGTGGTGAGAGATATGGTCTATCGACTCCTAAAAATCATCTTCTTAGTGAGTTAATTAAATCGATTAATTTATCAAATGTCTGAGTTATAGTGTAATCCTTTGTTTTCGGTTCTATTTATTGCATCATTGGTTACCAACTGGCCAATTAAAATTAGATTCCTTAGCTCTACAATCTCTCTGGTCGCGAATGAATTTCTCCAAATTAAGTCAATCTCTTGGCCCAATAATTCCAGTCTTCTAGCCGCTCTTTCAAGTCTTTGAAATCTTCTGACAACTCCTACTTCTTTAGACATAGTAGAACGAAGCAACATCAAGTCATTGACAATTGGAGCATGCTCTACAAGTGAGTCTAGACCTTCTTCTCTCCAGTGAGGGATATCTATGTCATCTATTTTGCAAATATTTTTGATAATGTGGTTAGATGCTTTATCAGCATACACAACTGCTTCTAATAAACTGTTTGAAGCTAATCTATTTGCGCCATGCATTCCAGTACATGCAACTTCCCCAATTGCGTATAATCGAGGGAACACCTCACCATTGTCTCTTAGTTTTGGTCTACCATAGTTATCGACATCTATTCCACCCACGACATAGTGTGCAGCAGGGGATACTGGCAAATCATCAATCCCGAGTTTTAAGTTATGCCTATCTAGTCTAGATTGGATATTGGGGAATTGCTTTTGAAGAAACTGACTATCTAAATGAGAGGTGACTAGATAGACATTATTACGGCCTGATTTTTTGAGATTAATATCTATAGATCTGGCAACTATGTCTCTAGTTGCCATTGAGCCAAGTGGGGAAAATTCTAATATGAATGAGTAATTATCTGGTGAAGGGATTTCCAAATTTTTTGCCAATTTATCTCTACAATCATTTTTCCATTTCTGTAATCCCTCATAATCTAGGATGACTCCACCTTCGCCTCTCAACGCCTCAGTAATTAGAAAAGGCCTATCGGAAGAAAGACTTAGAGCAGTTGGGTGAAATTGAATGAATGCCAAATCTCTAACCATTGCACCTGCTCTCCATGCCATAGCTAGTCCGTCGCCAGTAGCAACACTTGGATTGGTTGTTTGACTCCATAACTGACCTACTCCTCCAGTAGCCAGAATTACTGAATCTGCAGCAAACGTCTCAACTTTATCGGTTTCTTGGTTTAGGCACCAAATCCCCGCAATTCCGGCGCTTGGTTTTCCATGCTCACACTGAATTAAGTCTACTGCAAGCATGTTTGGCCTCAAAGTTATATTGACATGATTTTTAGCTGCTTCACTTAGAGCTCTTTCAATTTCTTTACCAGTTGCATCTTTAGAATGAAAAATTCTCCTAGATGAATGCCCCCCTTCTTTTGCTAAACTAAAGTCACCAGATTCATTTTTTTCAAATCTAACTCCAATTTTTAATAGTTCATGAATACATTCACTTGCACTTCTAATTACATCATTTACCACATCTTCATCGCACATTCCATCTCCGGAATTTAATGTGTCTTGGATGTGTGATTCGATACCATCTAAGTCGGTTTTATCAAGAATCCCTGCGATTCCACCTTGTGCCCAGTTAGTGGAGGAATCCTTCAATCGCTGTTTTGTGATTAAGGTGACATAGTTATCAGCATCGGCAATTTTCAGTGCAGCAAACAAACCTGCAATGCCACTACCAACAATAATTACATGAGCCATAATGCCCCTCAATACAATGGTGAAGACGCCTTCTTTTGAGTATTTTGAAGCGATATCACTATCATGTAAATACAGAGTCGCATGTATATGGGCGTGATTAGACGCTATATTGCTCCTGCAATTGGAATATTGATGACTACATTTGTTGTAGTAAATGTTCAATTTGGTTTGATTGCTCCGGAAATTATCGATGGCGCAGGTCCTGCTAAATTAGATGTCATGAAGATGTTAGAACCTCATTGCGCAATTTCAGAAATTGAGCTTGAACTTTCCCAGGGCAGTGATAGTTTTTGTTTAGGTCCTGTTGGGGAGTGGAATGGAGCAGATTTTCTTCTACTTGGTGAAGGATTGTTTATTCTATTAGTAGGGAGATTTAAGTTGCCTCAAAAAGGTAGATGGGCAGTTAGAATAAGAAAAATTATGTTCGTGACGGGTTGTTCGTTTTTCGGGTTGGCAATTTTAGATAGGATCGGTGTATTACCTACTGCCGTAGGTTCGGAAGGCATTGCTACTTTGATTCCTTTTGACGTATCACCGCTATTTGTTCAAATTGGTTTGGCAGTAATTGGAGCCTTTTTGATGCGCGGACCCAAATATTGGGAGGCTGAAGCAATTGATCAAACTAACAAAAGGCTCGAAGGAAGAAGGGAAGTTGCTGAAAAGTTCAGATCAACATTTGGAACTACAGCAAACCCTCTTTCTGAGTTAGAAGGCAAGCAAAAAAGAGTGGCGAGATCTCCATTGATGCACAGAGATTCCAAACTTTCAATGTCTAGAAGCAAGAGTAACATCAAGGTAAAGGCTACATGTCCGTACTGTAAAGGCGGCGGTTGTAAGAAATGTGACTGGACAGGTGTAATCTAAGCGGTCATCGGCAAAATAATTGACCCCTAAAAAACGGGTCATTGAGGCTATATCTCTCGCATAGTTTAATACCCCTTGATTCCCGATGCGCCCGTTAAGGTCGGAGATTTTATCCGGATGAGTGATGGGAATGTATCTGAAAGCAATTGAAATTTCAAATTTTAAATCATTTAAAGGCGAGGTAACAATTCCCTTGGATAGAGGATTTACAGCAATAACTGGGCCTAATGGATCAGGCAAATCCAATTGCGGAGACGCAATTCAATTCGTACTAGGTCCACGTTCAAATAAGACGATTAGGGCTCAAAATTCGAAGGATCTAATATTCAATGGAGGTAAAAACTCTAAGCCTGCAAGATCTTGTGAGGTCACCTTAATCTTCGCAAATCCAGTTTTATCCAGCAATAGGAGAAGGCTACCTATTGATTCAGATGAAGTTAGAATGACAAGGAAGATACGTCTAACAAAATCGAATAACGTTGTTACACAATATCTGCTAGACGGCGAAGAGAGTAGTCAAAAGTCCTTCCACAGAATTTTAGGTGCTGCAAATGCAAGGCCAGATGGATATAATATCGTTTTACAAGGTGATGTAACGAGTTTGGCTAAGATGACTTCTAAGGAAAGAAGAAAAGTCCTTGATAGCGTTGCTGGTGTTACTTCATATGATGAAGAAATCAGGAAAGCTGACAAACAAAAAGAGAATGTTGAAGCCTATATCGAGAGAATCGGACTTCTTGAAGAAGAACAAAAAGCTCGTCTCAAAGAACTAAGGAAAGAGAAAGACATCGCAGTAAAAGCCAAAGATTTAGCCGATGAATTAAATCAGGCTAGAACAACAGCATACCAGTCTAATTATGCAAGTCAACTTGCTGAAAAAGAATACCAACTAAGCGAACAAAGTCGATATTTAGAAGAAGCTAATGAACTAGATGCTGAGGTCAAGGAGGGCGCTAAATCTCTAATCGCATTAGAAGATAGAATCGGTGTATTACAAAAGCAAATTGAAGAATTGATGGGTGGAGATTCCAATGGACTTAACAAGCAAATTTTCGACCTTCACCTAAAAATTGATGGTAACAAGGATAAAATCGGAGATATCACCTCAAAAATTTCAGATAATCAAGCAGAATTAGAAATTTTAATTACTCAACTCGATGAAGCATCTTCTGCAGAACAAGAGTTTTCAAATTCTCTTGATTCTGCAAAACAAGACTTACTAGATGCTAATGAAGCATTGAAGGAAGCTCAATTAGAAGAACAAGAGATTACAAAAATAATGGAATCTTCAAATGATGAGAGTGCTGAATTATCTAGAAATTTGTCTAAGGCATTGAAGCAGTTAGATGACGCTAAGAATAAACTTGCTGAGGCTCAAAGCGAAGTTGATAGAACAGCAGCACAGGCTGAAATAATTTCTGAACAACTTTCTCAGGCTCAAAATGAATTAGAAGAATCTAGATTGTCATTGGGTGAATTAGAACTGAAAGGCCAAGAATTATCAGGCAATTCTCCCGAAATGGATAGAAATAAATTATCAAAGCAATTAATCGATGCGCAAAATGCTGAACAAAAATTGGTCGAAGAATCTCAAATCGTAGAAACCAAACTGCGCGAGACTGAAAGAAAGTTAGAGAGAACCAGAGCTGAGATGGAGAATTCTAGTGGTTCAAAGGGCATGGCAGGTGGCGCAGCAGCAGTGATTTCTGCAAGAGATAGAGGCGAATTGAAAGGAATCATTGGTTCAATAGCTGAATTATGCGCTCCAATCGATGATTCACACGAATCAGCACTTGCTACTGCAATAGGAGGAGGCATGACATCATTAGTTGTTGAAAGCGATGAAGATGCGGCTCAAGCGATAAGGTGGTTGGCTGAAAACAGAGCAGGAAGAGCCACTTTCCTTCCACTGAACAAATTGACTAATACGAGGGCGGCAGGTAAGGCACTTATGGTTTCGAAAAAGCCTGGTGTGATTGGATTAGCCCATGAACTTCTAGACTATGATCCTAAGATCGACATTGCGATCAGATTTGTTCTTAGAAACACCTTGATTGTGGATTCCATGTCAACCGCTAGAGCTCATATGGGTGGGATTAGACTAGTTACCCTACGAGGAGATGTCACAGAAGCCGGTGGGGCAATGATTGGTGGTTCTAAGAGAAAGATTTCAGTATCCTTTGGTGGCCGAATTAAAGGTGCCTCAGAAGTAGAGAAACTGACTGGAGAGGTAGAGAAATTACGCTTAATGTCGGATACGGTTTCTGCCGCACTTATTGAAGCAAGAAGGCAACAGCAACTAATCAGGGCAGATATAAACCAACTTTCTGATGGAGAAGATGCAGTCAAATT
The DNA here is from genome assembly GCA_002729095.1 of Methanobacteriota archaeon. GTDB lineage: Archaea > Thermoplasmatota > Poseidoniia > Poseidoniales > Poseidoniaceae > MGIIa-L1. Next base: position 167,256 of record PBWC01000045.1, on the reverse strand, counting down.
ACAGGAATGGCGCGCTGAAATGAAGCAAGCCAAAACCAATCATAACAAATCTTTGGGCGCAGTTGCGGAAATCGAAAAGAAGCTTAGTGAATTAGAATCCCTTGCGCGTTCAAATATTGAGGATTTAGATAATTCGCAAAATCAAGTCGAGATTATGGAAGCGAATTGCGAATCAGCGAGAGAGGCCGTAGAATTGGCAAGTCCAAGTCATCTCAAGGACCGGATGCATTCGGCTCAGATGAAGCGATTAGATGCTGAAGGGTTAAAGTCAAAAGCCGAAACTGCTCTTGAAAGTGGAAGTAGCCATAGAGAATTACTTTCCCAAAGGGTTTCTGATACCCAAACTAGAATAGATTCAATTAATACGTCTATTTCAACCGATAAAACCTTGATTGGAGAATTAAAATCAGCCGTAGAAACCGATTCTATAGAATTGAAAGAGAAACAAGAAGAACTCAATGAATTCTTAGAAGAGAATAAGGGCTTAGAAGACGAAAGACTAGAGTTGGTTGATGAAAGGGGTAGCTTAAGGACCTCTCTGACACAAAAGGCCACAGATGCTCAATCTAGAAGAAGAATGAGTGACGAGGTAGGTCGCTCATTAATATCTAAAGAAACTGCGCTTGCTGAATTACTGCAAGAAATGAAACTTGCAGGGATACAGCCTGCAGATTCCGGTACTAATTTACCCTCAGTGGGAGAATCAGAGAAGAAAGTGCGTTCATTAGAACGAAGAATGGAGGCCTACGGGCCAGTAAACATGCTTGCAATAGAGCAATTCGAGAGTTGCGAAGCGCGTCTTAATGATATGAAAGAAGATTTCAAGATTTTACAAAAGAGAAGAACTTCATTAATCGATGTAACTGAAAAATTAGAATCTCAGAGGAAGGACAGACTGGTAAAGGTACTAGACCAAGTTAATGAAAATTTCAAGATTTCATATAATGTTCTAAGTGATGGTGGTAAAGGAGAGTTGTATTTAGAGAACCCAGAAGATCCGTTTAAGGGCGGTCTAGAATTATGGGCCAAGCCCAAGGGTAAATCATCAAAGGTTAGTCGACTTCAACTCTCTGGCGGCGAACAATCTATGGCCGCTTTAGCCCTTATTTTTGCTATTCAAGATTATGATCCAAGTCCATTCTATTACTTCGATGAAGTTGATCAGAATTTAGATGGAACCAATGCAGAGAGAATCGCTGAAATGTGCAGGCAAAGAAGTAAGAAAGCACAATTTATCATGGTTACGCTTAGAAAAGTTTCATTGAGGCTTGCTGATCATCATATTGGTATAACTCACGGAGGCGATGGTTGTAGCCGTAGAATAGTTGATTTCGACCGAGAACGCGCTATAAAACTAGGCGCTGAAGCAGAAAAAGAAGCTGAGAAAATCGCTAGCATGAATGCATTGAGAAGAGATGAGGTTGAAAAAGTAGAATTTGAAATGCCTGAAGTCCCCGAACCATTACCCCCTCCAAGTAGTTTAGGAGGCCTGCTTAATCATATCAACGATTCACAGGACGATACATCCATGGCTGGGCTTGGAGAGCGAACTGCTGAAGTTACTGAGGATATTGAAGAAATGCAAGAATTAAGGCAATCAATATCTCAACAAGAGGTTACAGAAACACTTGAAGAGGAATTAATTGAATCAGAAGAGGAAAACTGAGGTGATAACTTGGCTGAACAACAAGCTGTATTGGACAAGTGGTTTCTTAGACAAGATGTCATAAATCAACTTCTCGAATCCGGAGAGGAGGACGAAGAAGCACAATTATTTGGAGACAGGATTCTTTCAATTGCAGAAACCGAAGAGGCAGAATTTCAATCATTAACCGATCCATTCGATCGTTCAGTAGCACTGGTTTTGTCATTGGTAAGAGAAGAAGGGCTCGATGCTTGGAATATCGATCTTTCTAAATTTCTTAAGTTCTTCACTCAGAGAGTTAAAAATAATTCAAAAAATCTTGACCTACCTGCTTGTGGTCGCCTAATTCGATTATCATGGGAAGTACTTCATCACCAAGCTGTAGACCTTTTTGATAGAGTTCAAAGGGATGAAGACGAAGAGGAATGGGATGAAGGGTTTGATTTTGGTTGGGAGGCCGATTATGACGATGAAGCGTTTATGTTTACCAATTCAATTCTTCAAGGAGATGCTGATGAATTACTTCCATCATTGTTTGGAGAAAGGGTTAGGCGTGATGAAGGAAGACCAGTTACTTTGGGAGAATTGCTTTCGGCATTCAAAGACGCCGCAGACGATGCTGAGGAATTAAGACTTAGAGAAGAAAATAGAATCGCACACCAGGAAGAACTCCAAGATTACTTACAAAATATTGGCAGTAGAATGCATAATGAAGACTTAGAAGGTGATATTGGAAGGTGTTGGACGGCATTAAGAAGATCATGTGTTGAACGAAATAGCACCAAGGTTCCAGTAGAATTGGTCATGAATCATCTCAGGGACATACTTGAAGAATTATATGGTGCAGTACCTGAAGGATATCAAGATGAAGCAAAAGTTACATCATTTATAGCAGGTTTATTCTTAACTCACCGAGGTTTTGCATCCATAAGTCAAGACGTGGTTCCAGATGGTGAAATTTACTTGGAAGATCTATGGCCGAATTTAGATGACTTCCAAGAAGTTCAAGAAGCAATAGAAGAATTAGATGAGAAATCTAGAAATGAATTAGACTCTGAAGACTCCGGCTCAGTACAATTTGCAAAAAAGAGAGCTGAAAAAATGAAACTTATCGAAGAGGCTGAAAGAAAAGCAAGAGATGATTTGCAATCTCACGAGTCTGAAGTAGAGTCCAAATTAGAGTTAGAAGTCGTTGAAGTAGAGATTTCAGATAACGGTGATGATTTAGAAAAACATGAATGGTTAGTCGAGTGAGTAGGTGTTTACATGACAGAGGTACAACTAGATACACTATTAGAAGCGACTTTATTTGGTGCGGGAAAATCAATGACAGTATCTGAGTTAAGTGAATCATTGGGTTATGATGAAGATGAAATGTTAGATTCACTATACTCGTTACGTTCAACTCTCAAGAGAAGAAGGGGAGGAGCTTTACAAATCGCCGAGGTAGGAGATAGATGGGCGATTGAGGTAAAGCCAGATATTGCCGAACACCTCCCTAAAGAAGCAAAAACAGAACTTCCCAAGAAATTGCTCAAAGCTGCTTCATTGATTGCTTACCACCAACCTATGGCTCAATCAAGGTTGATTGAATTACTGGGCCAAAAAGCATATGATTATGTTCGAGAACTTGCACAATATGGTATGATAGATCGTCGAAGAGATGGTAATACTAGGCGACTTACAACGACTAGAAGGTTCTCAGAATCATTTGGATGCCCATATACAGATAGGAAAAAGGTTAGGGAATGGTTTAGAGAACAAGTTCAGAACACGGGTTTGCTGGATGGATTGGTTGGAAAAGAAGTTCTAAAAGAAGAGGGGCAATCTCAAGGTTCGATTCAATCGAAGCTCAATTTCGAAGAAGAGTGATTATTTCTTCCTTATCTCTTCTAGAATTTTTTGAACAGTAGTTTGGGTTTTAGGTCCAACATATGATTGAAGTTTAGTTGCTACTAATTCTATTTCTTGGCCAACTGCTCCAGCGCTAACTGCCATGTTCCTGGAGTGTAATTTCATGTGCCCAGCTTGTATTCCATTAGTGGCGAGGGCTCGTAGAGCGCCGAGATTTTGTGCTAATCCTGCTGAACAAATGATTCCTGCTAGTTCACTGGCTGATTTTACGCCAAGAATAGCAATATTTGTTTTAGCAACAGGGTGAACTTTTGAAGCGCCTCCAACAATACCTACTGCCATTGGGGTTTCAATACTGCCAACCAAATTCCCCTCATCATTTATTTTCCACTCAGTCATAGATGAATATCTGCCATTTGAATGGGACGCCCAAGAATGACATCCTGCCTCAATAGCTCTCCAATCTTGTCCACAGGCCACTGCAACACTGCTGATTGCATTCATTACTCCCTTGTTGTGAGTTACGGCTCTAAATGGGTCGGCCAGAGCAAAATGGTGTGCTTCAATTATCCTCTTTATTATTTCATTTCCATTTTCTTTAGACCCATCATTGGATAGCTCTTCAGGAGTAAATGTCGCCTCAACCCGAGCTAATCTATGGGAGGCTAGGTTGGATAATATCTTCAAGTGAACTCTGCCGGAGGTCAACCTTTCTACCTCTGGTGCAATTAGTTCAGCCATAGTATTCACTGCATTTGCGCCCATAGCGTCTCTGCAGTCCACTATTATGTGTAAGATAAGCATAGGTCCAGAAAGAGATTCTACTATCCGCGTTTCTATTCTTTTACAACCTCCTCCAAGTTTAATCATAGTAGAGGGTAAACTATTACATAGGTCAATTAATTCATCTTTGGCTTGATGAATTGCTAATTGTGAAGCTTCAATATCTTGGCATTCTAAAATTTGTAATTGACCGATCATCATTGGAGCATCATTTTGAGTAGTAAATCCTCCCATTTTCAAACACCGTTTGGCCATGTTTGAGGCAGCAGCTACTACACTAGACTCTTCTAAGCAAAATGGAATAAGGTAATGCTGTCCATCGATTACAAAATTAGTTGCGATACCGACAGGTAGTGACATTGTGCCGATTACGTTTTCAATCATCCTATCTGCTGAATGGTCATCTAATTCCCCGTTTGCGGCTAGTGATTGTACTTGTTCATCGGTTAAATTGGCCAAATTCTTGACAATATTACGCCTTTCTGCTACACTATGACGAAAAAACCCACTCAAACGACTATTTTCTACTGGCATATGTTCTCCTCGTTGTTCTGGACGTGACTTGGGCAATTAAGTAATCGTCTAAAATCAATTATACATGCTCTTTTACTTGGCTATAATTTCTTAAGAAAATAAAAATTAACGGGTTTAACGATTAAATTAACGCGTTAATTATGCGTTAATTATGCGTTAATGGCCATAAAAAAAACTACTTGGCAAATCGATTGACGCTTAGTAACGGGTATTTTGAATCACAATTTAAGGTTAAACATCAAATACCTATTCGTGATTGCTAGGGCATGCGAGTGGAAGGCTTACAGATTGATTTCCCACCATTGAAAGGCAATCCGTTTTCAACAAGCCCTCTAGAAACAGGCCAAAAATCACTTTACGTGGGCCGATTAGATATTAGAGCGAGAATATCCAGACATATTAATTTTAGATCTAATCGTAGATTGTTACTGGTTGGTGAGATGGGATCAGGGAGAACATCCTTACTCCGCTGTTCAGCTAGTGAGGCTCCTGTTTATGTTCACATCGATCATATTTCAGCATCTAATCCCGCACATAGTCTTCTAGAAAATTTATATTCTGAGTTAATCGATTATAATATTCCAAAAAGTAGGAATGAATTAGTTCACAAAATAGTTGAGGCTTCTAGGACATATGAATCTAAGATTCCGTTGATTGTAATTGATATGCCAACAGTGGAAACATCAGTAATGACAGTTGCATTGCGTGATGCATTACCTTCTTTGGAAAGACTACAAGCAGTGATAGTTGTTGTAATCGAACCAAAACAGCGAAGTAATCTACCTGATAGCATTTTACACAGTTTTGCCAGTATTGAGACACTAGAGCCTCTATCTGTAGACGAAGTTAAAGTTCTAGTCGAGAAAAGAGTCTCATCGGCAACTTCTCAAGGTTTTGAATTATCGACTGAAGATGCACAAAATTTGCATTCAATGAGCGGTGGAAAACCATCAGAAGTTATCCGATATATGCGAGACTCTATCGATCAATCTCTACATTCTGAACCCCAAGGCCAGAACTTTGGTGTAGCGGAATATGGGTTAATTGAAAGATATTCAGTTTCCGAAAACAAGCATCAAATACCCAATAATACCATTGTTGATAAATCGCCTGAAAATATGGTTGAACAAAGATTAGAGGAACAGCCATCGGAAATTATTGATGCATCAATTCCCTGGCAACAGAGAGATACCATCAAAGACAATATTATTCCTTCAGTTGAGGTATCAGATATTTTTGGCTTTGATCTTGATCTAGAAGAATTATCTGACTCTAAATTAGAAGATGAACCTCTCGAAGAATTTACATTTTCTGCAACGCCTAATAGCGAAGAGATAATAGATGCAGATTCCCAATTTAGGCCTTCGATAAACGCAGGAACATTCAATGCTCTGCTTGGTAGAACAAGAGACTACTCGGTTGATGAAGGTCCAGAAGAAATGGTAAAAGATGATGATTCTAAAGGTGCAGAGCTATGGGTTTCAAAGGAATTAATTGAACCACCTAAAGTTGTAATGGATTATTCAGAGAAAGACTCAGCCGCCTTAATTCACGATGAGGTGGGCTTACCTGAAGTGGATTTAGAGCAAACATCGGATTTGGAGGATGTAGAAAACGAGTATATCGAGACAGAACAAATTGATGAAATAGATAATTCACAAAATTACAACTATGATCCACTATCTCCTATTATCAAAGCATTACACGATTTACTAATTACAAATGTTACTTCTGAATCTGGTCCAACAAATACCAGTAAATTAGCTGAAGCATTATCTAATATGCGGATAGAAAAACTAGGAGAAAAGCAAGATTTTACTTTGAACCCCTTGGTTCTGTCTTCTCTTTCCAATAGTGAATCATATGTTGTTTCCGTTGCTCAACAGAGAAAGTTTTCACCTTCGGACAAAGAGATTTTGAGCGAATTGAACATCAAACGACCTAGACTATCTCAAATCAGCAATAGGCTATTGAAGCATGGAATATTGAATGTCAGAACAATTGGACGTAGCCGTTATTTTCAATTGACTCAGTCTGCAAGAGCACAATTAACTGCTTGGGGATTAATCGGGGGTGTTGAGTAATGACTTGGACAATTTCTTGGTCCTGGCAAGCACCAACCCGAATTGCATGTATTGCTTCAGTTGAAGGTGGAGTTGCAATTAGCAGTGGACTAGAATTATTCTTGATAGAGTCTGATGGCGAGGTCCGTTGGAAGATAGATATGCCATTCAAAGTCCATGCAATGGATTCTAGTAATGGAATTCTAGCAGTACTTGCTGCACATGGGTTCTATGTAATTTCGACAATAGATGGCACTATGATTCATGAGGGGAGATCTACATTTGGCGGATTCACTGATATTTCCTCAAGACCAGGGGGCGGTTGGATATTATCAGGAAGAGAAGGACAATTACACCTTTTTACTCATGAAGGAAAAGGAATCCGACGTTTTGATAGTGGTAAAGTTAGAAGATTAATCGGGTGGTTAGATAGAGAGCATTTATTGTGGCAGTCTAGTGATGGTAAGTTGAGTTGTGGAAAACTTGCTCAGAAATATCAGAAGCGAATTTTAGAGGAAAGGATATGGAGTTGGGTAACAAAAATATCAGCAGGAAGATTATTACTTCAATCAAGTAATGGAGAGATTTGGGAAGGAGTACCCAATCCATTTGGATGGGACAATATTGAACGCCTACAATCGGACTCTCTAGAACCGATGGAAGGCATAAGGTGTGGAGATGGTTGGTGGGTATTAGGTATTGAAGGTTACTTAATTCATATTTCGAGTAGTCAACAAAATGAATTAACTGAGCTAGGTACAGGTATGAATTTGGGAGATATGCTTGAAGATTTAACCTTAGATTCTATGGTTTCTGCAACTAGACAAGGACTTGTTCGATTTTGGACAGCCCCACATTTGGCTCAATCTCAAAGAGAAAGTCGATACAAGGCAGCAGCAGACGCAGCTCTGGCTAAGAATTGGGATGATAGAAAGACAGCATTCCTAAGGGCTAGAAACGCAGAAGACGAGGGTAGACTATCCTTAGCAGTTGAATTATACCAGTCATTAGGAAGAAGTGAAGATGTTAGACGTTTGTTAAAGAGACAAAAGGAGGACGGAGAATGAGTGAAGATTTAGAAAGGATTACTCATGAAAGAGTGAAGAAATATCTAGATATAACCTCCAAAGCTAGAAAAAAGGCCACTCCTTTGGTGGAAAAAGGTACTGCTGAAGAAAGAAAATTACATATCTTGCTCAGAATGGCAGATGATTATACTTTTGACGCTAATCATTTTTTGAATTCTGGAGATTTGGTTAGAGCCTTTGGAGCGATCAATTATGCTCATGCTTGGATTGACGCCGGTGTTAAGTTAGGACTTTTAGATGGTCATGGAGATGACGTTTTATTCACCCTACCTTAGTTTCTATAGATTTTCCAGGATTTTTAGATGATTATTTTTATTTACTTCAATAACCTTAATCGATGACTGATATAGACGTTTTTTCAATTCCTTGTCAACTGTTAATACGGCATAACCAAGTTGTTCAGAAATTGAAAAAATTTGGTCGTCAGTATGTGTAAATACTTCATTATCTATTTTGTTTGATTTATTTTCGAGCATTGAAATCAGTAATGTCTTTCTTTTTGTTCTTTCTTTTTCAATTTCTTTCAATTCATCTAATACAGAATCTAATAGAATTAGTTGAAAAGAGCCAAAAATTTTCTCTAATTCAATATCAATATTTATTCCTGAATCTATCACTGCAACCCATCCACAAGCATCGATAATAATGCATTGAGACATAGAAAATCATCTACTGTATGATGCCATAACCAATTAGTCGCCATCTCGAACCAATTCTACGTGATAGAGATACACGTTGGCCGGGATCTACACAAATTGGTAATCTTAATTCGAGATTGGTTTTTTTCTTTTCAGCATTTCTAGTAACACCGACAGATGTGGCGGTTGCAACATTTATCATTAACATCTCATTATTTCTCAGAGGATGTATCTTATCTGCGCTATTTCCTTCTCCACCAACCATATGGTCCATTAGTTCAACTGAAATATTAATTTTTGAGCGAATTTCGGGGAGATTTCCTTTCAAGGCAACAACCTGACCAGATAGATTATCAGAAGTAGTAATCGAAGGATCTAGTTCGGTAGCCATCCCGCATAGTCCTCCTGCATGCATTAATTCCAGGTTGTTTCCACCACCCTGCATGCTACTAACTGTCGCAGAAATAGGTTCCCAATGCGTCTTTGATCCCTTCTCAATTTTTCTTCCAGGCCCAATTTCAATCTCATCCCCTATTTTGAATTCACCTTCAACTATGCTACCACCAATTACACCTCCGAGCATTTTGGTTGGTCTAGTTCCTGGTCTGTTGATATCAAATGAACGCGCAATATGCATCAATGCTCTGGAATCTTCACTTCTATCAGGGGTAGGAATTGTTGTTTCAATGGCATCAATTAGAACATCTAGGTTAACATCATGATGTGCCGAAACTGGAATAATTGGGGCATTTTCTGCTACTGTTCCTTTAAGGAATTCTTTAATTTCTTTGTATGACTCAACAGCCCTTTCCTTTGTAACGAGATCAATCTTATTTTGAACTACAATTATATTTTCGATTCCAGATATATTTAGTGCCATAAGATGTTCTCTAGTTTGAGGTTGAGGACATTCCTCATTTGCGGCAACCATTAGAAGTGCTCCGTCCATAATTGATGCACCAGTGATCATAATTGCCATTAGAGTCTCGTGTCCAGGCGCATCAACAAAGGAAACTACTCTCTGTAGTTCCTTTTCAGAATCTTCCTTCCCTTCTGGGTGTCTTCCGGAAGGATAGAATTTACCATCTTTAGTTTTGTAAAAAGCAGTATCAGCATATCCCAGTTTGATAGATATACCGCGCTTCCTCTCTTCTGAATGGGTGTCAGTCCAAATTCCAGAAAGTGCTTTGGTAAGTGTTGTTTTTCCATGATCAACATGGCCTACAAGTCCAATGTTGACAGTCGGTTGTGAAGGAAGCTTTCGTGACATTTACTTCCTCCTCTAACTTACGATAACCCTCTCGGGATTCACTCCGATGCTTCCTCGCTTTGCGAAGCAAGAATGTCACTCAAGGATTTTTTTCCAGCCTCTACAACCTTTAGGTTAATCTGTCTAGTATCCTGATTGATTGTATTTCCTCTAAAGTTTCTTCGCTTTCTTAGACCATCTGGCTTGTATCTGAATCTTTTCTTTTCTCCACCCTTAGTTTTGAATACTAAGTTATGACCTTTGAATCCAGTTGAACGAGTAACTAGAACCGCCTGCCTAGAGCCTCCATCGAGATCTCTCCTTAATGGGGTTCCAGTTTTATCAGAGCCGCCAGTAATTTCTAACTTATATCCAGAAAGAGTTTGTTCTCCTTCTCCAACAAAAATTCCGTCTATTACATCACCGATTTTCTTACCGAGTAATTGAGAATGGTTGTTACCAGAAATCTTCAATGAGTAGGCTTTGCCACCACTCTTTGGGTTCGTGTCGTTAACGACAGCTACAAATTCTCCTTGTTGACCGACAGCCATAGTAATCACTCTTAGACACCTTGCCGAACATCGACCCTTATTTAGCCTCACCGCATGGTTAGGAATTGTTTAAAATATCATTTGAGTCGTTTTTTTAGCAACATTTCTACCCGACTTGCAATGTCGGTGGGTAAAAAATGCGGCATACTGAGATGAGTAGTTCTGCCTCTTCCATCACCCACAGTATCAATTCTTGAAACAATAATCTGACGATTTTCTAATTCTTTAAGATATTTCCAAATGGTCGTATGACTCTTCATATCTTGTTCATATTCCTCACAAACCACTTCGTACAAACTCTCTACATCGCCTGTTGTCATGGATTCTTTTTTTCTCAACCTTCTACAAATACTTAGGAGAACGAGCATTGCATGTGGTTTTAGGTCATCAACAGTTTCAATTTCACTAATCATTTCAACTGCTAAAATTTTGTCTTGAGAGTGAACATCTTTTATCGTAATCATTCTATCTGTATGTACATCCTGTCTGAATTCACTCGCCTCTGCTGCAGCTTTAATCAATTCAATAACGAGCCTTGCATCTCCGCTTGGGGCTGCTTTTTCTGCTATTAGGGTTAGAATCTCTTTCGAATAAGTCCCTTCATGTAGTGCCATTTCTGCTCTTTGTTCAGCGATTTTTAGAAGGCCATCAAAATTATATGGCGGAATGGGTAAAAGATTGGTTTTTCCCATTCTTGAAATTACAGCAGTTTCTAAAACGTCTAACACCTGTTCTTGACTTACTAGAATTAGAGATAAGGTTCCTTTTCCTTGTTGATCCTCATCAATTCTTAGTAGCTGATATAACAAATCATCTCCCGACTTTCGAAGCATATGGTCCACTTCATCTAAAACAACTACCAAGTGAGAAGAATTTCTACGAATCAGTTTTCTTAAACTTAGTAATAATTCACCCATAGAAAGGCCTCTATCTGGATGTCCGGGATCAATTTCATGTAATATCCTTTGAACAACTCTAGTACTCGTAGAAGCATTTCGACAATTTACGTGCGAAACTAGTATGTCTCTTTTGTTGGCTAAGTGTTTTTGTAAATCTCTACAGAAGGTTTTGGCTAAAACAGTTTTACCACTCCCAACTGGTCCAGTAATAATTGCACGACAACTTGAATTTGAATCTGCAATTGATGAGAACTTATTGGCTAATTCTCTCTGAATGTCTTCCCTTCCAACAATTTCATTTGGTACAAAATCAAAATCCAGGATTTCATTGTTTTCAATAATAAATCCTGCACCGATTCTATTGAGGTATCCACTCATAACATGAGAAGCCTTTCGCCAACCGTTATTGAATATACGGATTAAATTTACTTCAAAACTTAGATATTTAAACCATCTAAGGAATTTCATCGAACATATATCCAGTTTCCCATTTCTTTTCACCCAGAGCAACTTCTAACTCAAAAGGTGTAATCAATGGTTTTCTATATCTAACTGCATCATCGATAGCAATTCTTGGGCATGCTGTATTTACAAAAGCATCAACTGGATAGAAATCGATTAATTCCGGTCCAACATGTTCTAAGGCTAATAAATATCCTTTTTTACCATGTTTTTCGAGAGTTCTTTTCATTCTTAATGCTAAACTTCTACGCATTTGTCCAGGTTTCTCACCGATTAAAATACCGAATGATTCAGCATCTCCACATGACATAATTAGTCCAAATCTTTGTCTTAGGATTCTCTCAATCCTTTCAAGAGACATCTCTTCAGCATCACCAGTGTATGGGTCCAACATCGCTAAAGGTTTACCAGTATGAAGTACTAGTCCTATTGGGTGAAAATCTCCGGAACCTAAAAACAAGTAATGGCCTATTGAAGGGTCATCTCCGGAATAGTTACAACCCAAGACTTGACCAGGGAAAGATAACCTTGCCCCTCCAATTGGAATTGTAACGTCAAAGCCTGCTTTTTCTAGACGGTCATGAAATTCAGGTAATAAGTGAAGATGTTGTATAGAACCTACAAGTCCTAGTTTTGTATCGGTTAATGGAGAAACTCGCCCAACAGCATCCAAGAATCTTTCTTTTGCTTTATCATCGGATAATTCTTGTTCAATATTTTGTTCGCCTTTTCTGTTTAAAGCCATTTTTCTGTGAGCCTCTAGGTAAGGGATAACTGGAGAAAGTTCAGGGTCTCCATCATAGGTAACATCAATAAATTGTGTTGGCATTCCAGAATCGATATTCATTTGTGAGTGTCCCATGTGCGCAACTAATTCTACTCCCATCATGCTCATCTTGTCATGAACTAAATCACAAGCACCATAGCATGGATCAGCAGCTAAAACAACTTTAGCACTCGTTTCACTTTCTATTTCATCCATCATTTCCAAAGCCTGCATTTTCAATCCTTCAGGTACTTGTAAGGCAATTAGTCGGTTATCATTTTCTTTGATTCGTTTAACCAAATCATCCAATTCAAAATCATGACGATCTAAATCCATATTATCACCAACTAGTTCAAAAGAACTACCTTATCTCCATCCATCTCAAGTTTTACCAAAGATTCAATCTTTATTTCTGGATAACTATTTTTTAATTTTTCTAGTCCAGGGCCCTTTTCAACAACTACCAAAATATGCTTTACTTCTGCGCCAGCTCTTTGTATTCCTTCAATTACTGCTTTTAGTGTACCGCCAGTTGATAAAACGTCATCAATAATTACTATTTTTTCACCAGGATTTATATCATTTAGGTACATTGATCCTTTTGAATAACCAGTATTTTGGTCGATAACAACTTCGCCATCGAGTTCATATTTTCTTTTCCTAGCAATCACCAAAGGGATTCCAGTCTGAACACTGATTGGAGAGGTTAACGGAAGTCCCATGGCCTCAATCCCAAGGATTAAGTCAACGTCATCCCATTCAATCGCTTCGATTGATAGTTCAGATACTGCTGAAAGAACTTTAGAATCTAATCGCGGAACTCCATCAGTTATGGGATGTATGAAGTAAGGATAGTCGCCTTTCCAAATTACTGGTGCATTTGCGAGACTTTCTCTCAAGAGGTCCATCGCAATCATAATTGGCACCACATCATAGATCTGCCAAATAATCAACGTATTCATCCGGATCTAAGAGTAATTCAAGATCTAGATTGTGAGGTTCTAGAATAATAATCCAACCGAGGTCATATGCCGATTCATTAGCCAAATGTGGGCTATATTCAACTTCTCCGTTGACTTCGGTAATTAATCCTGAGAAAGGAGCAGCAAAAGGTAACTTTTCATCAGCGGTCCAAATTGAAAACATTCCATCTCCTTCATCGACCTCAGTTTCTGCTTGCGGTAAAATAATTCTTAATACTTCACCAATTTCGAACTTTAAAAATTCGCTAACTCCAATCATCAGTTTGTCATCTTTTTCTTGGTACCACAAATGAGAAGTAGAATATTTCCTATTGTGAGCAACCTTAAATTGTAGGGTTTCATCTTCCATTACATTTCCTCCTAAACGCGCCTCAAAGGCATTGTATTTGAATAGTTTGGGAAAATCGAAAAATCATTTTTATACAAACGGGTTAAGAAACACGGCCTTTTGGGGTGTATAGGGAGAAACATGAATTTTGCAGAAAACGACGAACAGCAAATGATTCGAGAAATGGTCCGAGACTTTGCTGAAACAGTACTAGCGCCCACAGCAGAGCATAGAGACCAAACCCAAACACCTCCTTCAGAAGAATGGCAATCATTCATTGAATATGGCCTTCAAGGTGTTACAATTCCTGAAGAATATGGTGGTTCTCCAGTTGATGACATTTCAGAATCAATTATTGTTGAAGAACTATCCAGAATAGATCCATCTTTTGGAGTAATGTTCTGTGTTCATGTCGGTCTTTGTGCAAAAACAATTTCTTTACATGGGAATGAAGAACAAAAACAGAAATATCTACCAAGGTTGGCTGCTGGCGAGGTGGGAGCATACTCGCTCTCTGAAGCGGGTGCAGGTACAGATGCCGCTGCCATGATATGCAAAGCGAAACTATCTGATGATGGCAAACACTTCATCTTGAATGGTGAGAAAATGTGGGTTACTAATGGTGCACAAGCAAAAATAATTGTTCTTTTCGCCAAAGATGTTGACCATCCTGACTATGGAGTCAAGAAGCATGGTGGAACTACCGCATTTATTGTGGATTCTAGTTTTGAAGGTTTCAAAGTAGGCAAGAAAGAGGATAAACTTGGAATTAGATCATCAGACACTTGCACACTGATTTTAGAGAACTGTAAAGTTCCTGTTGAAAATGTTTTGAAAGGTGTCGGAAAAGGATTTCCCATCGCCATGAATGCATTAGATAACAGTAGGATTGGAATTGCAGCACAGGCTCTAGGAATCGCTCAAGGTGCCTTTGAAACAGCTCTAAAGTATTCTCATGAAAGAGAGGCCTTCGGAAAACCAATTGCTCATCACCAAATGATAATGTCTTACCTTTCTGACATGGCAACAAAGATTGATGCAGCCCGTTTATTGGTTTACAAAGCCTCATGGGCAAAACAAGAACATTATGAGAACGGTGGTCAAAGACACACAAAAGAAGCCAGCATGGCTAAACTCTACGCTGGAGATACTGCAATGTGGGTTTCTGAAAAAGCGATACAGGTTTTAGGCGGATACGGATATACCAAGGAATTCCCAGTCGAGAGATTTTTCCGAGATGCGAAGATAACACAGATTTACGAGGGAACACAAGAAGTACAAAGAATTGTTATCTCACGTTCTTTGGTTTAATTGCCAACATTGAGAGACTTACCTTTTAATTTGGCTTGGCGAAGTCCACTTGACCACTCAAATAATCGAGCGTCAAATGTTACAGTTTTTGATTTTGAAATTTGCTGTTCAATCAAATCATTAAACTCAGGTTCAAACAATACTGCTACATTGTAAGGGCCACCGTCTAGCAATCCAACGAGAGTTTTTCCACCGCGGTAACTATCCGAAACCATTAGATTATTCTCTATCCTATCAATATGTAGAGTACAACTTCCTTCTTCAGAATTTGAAATAATAGATAATGCTTCGCTATGAAGTTTTGAGTTTTCTAAAAGTTCAATGGTTCTCTCGATGGTGGTTGAGATAATATTTTCATCTTCAATAACTTGTTCTATAGTCTCTTGTTGAATAATTGGCTCCGCCTCGATGACTATCTGTTCAGCATCAGGTTCAGAGTAATTATCTATTTCTTCAAGTTGCTTCTCAAATTCGTCATCTGGAATTGTAGTTTCAGGCATCTCATCTATTGCTTCATTTGCATCAGGTAGTTCAATAACAGGATCTACAATTTCAGGGATTTCAAATCCAATTTCTTCAAGATAAGACCACAACTCTGAAACTTCAATAATTCCGTCTGAGTTTCTATCCAGTACACTGTGGACGTTGGACAGAACCCAACCAGGGGGTTGAGTGCCAGTCAAGTCGAAAATGAATTGGGAAATTTCTTCCATCGAAATAGTTCCATCTACATCTTTATCTAACTTTACAGTCAATTCGGAGACACTATATCCTGAATCAATAAGCCATTTTCCAAATTTATCTTTTATTGCTGCAACCATTGGGTTATCTGAATTTTGTTCAATCCTAGATTGAACATTTTCAACTGTTTCTGAAATTTTACTACTTGCCAGTTGCCTTGCCTTATCAACTACACCTTGTTGCCATTTTTTTACATTATCTTGTTCTGATAAAATACTGATAACAGTTTCTCTTGGGACATGCGATGGAGGTGCATCGCCTACAAAGTGCAATGCTAATTGAGATAATTCACTATCAGTTAAGGAATTCAAACCTCCACCAGATAAAATCTTACTTTCTAACTGCTCAATAATCACTTCCGCCCCTCATATTGTCGTAAAGACACTAATTATTCAAATTACTGCAACTATGGAAATTTCAATTCAGGCCAGTTTTTGAAATCACTATTGTTCCATGAAAGCGTGGAAAGAACCTTTTCTATCTGGGAAATGTCATACAAATCTCTTTCGATTTGTATTGTATGAAGCCATGACTTCAACCTACCTAGTTTTTCTCCTTTTTGTAGTCCAGTTTGTACCATTATCCATTTGCCATCAGCTAATGGCTCGGATTGGGTTTTTTGTTTTTCTAGATTTTTAACTGCATCAATTATTTCATCTATAATAATCAAATTATGGTTTGTTAGTCCTTCTCCACGGATTGAAATTTTACAATCAATAATTATTTTTTCTAACATAAGGTGTTTAATCGCAAAATCTTGTAAAACGAATCGAAATCTTCTAATCGAATGTTTATTCAATTTCGGAATATGTCCAAATCTGTTATGAATTGAAATTATCCTATTTCTTTCAATTTTTGACATTTTTAATTCCTTACAAATTGTTTCAACTTCTTGAATGGTATTTTCACATAAAATGAGAGAAAACTTTTCTAATCCGTCAAAAAGTGATAGATTATTATCTAGCGCTTCAAAGATTGCAAATTTGTTATCCCACCTACCGATTAAAAATCTGTCTAATATCCCCATAAGTGCCATTTTTTTAATAACGATACCAGAACTTTGACCAGATAGAATTCTCTTCCACTCAATGAATATTCGTTCTCTAGAAATGTTATCCAACATGTGTTTCAGTTGGGAAATAGAAACTTCCAAACTATTCTCTAATTCCCAAACACCATCCTCTTTCCTATCAGAAAACCTGAATGCTCTCATAATTCTTAAACCATCTTCGGATAACCTTTGATGAGCATTTCCTACTGCTCTGATTAAACCTCTAGAGATATCACTTCTGCCGTTGTGCGGGTCATATAGAAGTTCTCTGGCAACATCTATCGCCATTGCATTGACAGTAAAGTCCCTTCTTTCCAAATCTTTCTTTAGAGAATTACCCCAAAATACATTATTAGGCCTTCTTCCATCGTTGTAATTCCCATCAGTTCTAAGTGTAGTTGCTTGATATAGGCAGTTTTCACCTCTCAATGATAATGTTCCAAAGTTTTCACCGGTCAGGATTGCATCAGGAAAGATTTCTAACATTTGTTCGGGAGTAAGGTTTACTGCCAGATCAATATCTTCTGGAGTATGACCTATTAGCCAATCTCTCACGGCTCCACCAACAATCCAAACACCACCATTATTTTGAGCAATTTTATTCAAAATATCGATTAAATCATTAGGTAATTTTTCAAGAATTTTTCTGGTTTTGAAAGAGCATTTAAAGCCTGTTAAATCCGCTTCTAGACCTTTAATCAAATGCCTCAAACTATCTCCTCCAGTCTCGCTACAATCAATTGCACCAAAGCATTATTCTTCAAATCATCTTCGAATTGAATATGTGGAGCGATGATTGTGTTACTTTAGTCCCTCTTGAGTGGTTAAAGCCCCATGAGGAAATTAAAGAAAAGGCAAGAGATAAGTTACTCCAAATGACTGAAAAGTGGGGTGGTTTTACCAAGCCTTTGATTGTAGATAAGAATACAGGCTCATTATTAGATGGTCATCACCGTTTTTCGGTTGCAAAGATAATGAACTTGACCTCTGTTCCAGCAATTTGTGTAGATTATCTCATAGATGAAAATATCATTGTCGAAACGTGGCCTAATTCTAATCTCCATTCCATTTCTAAAAATGACGTTCTAGAAATGTGTCTATCTAGTAGTCTTTATCCTGCAAAAACTAGTAGACATATATTTTCTTATGATGTACCACCAATATTTATTCTTCTTGAGGATTTGAAGTAGTTTGTCTCGTTGAGATGTATTTCGACCATTTTTTGTTTCCTTTCCCTTCAAGTTTTACTAGTCTTTGCGGCGATTTCGGCAGTACCAAATTACATTTTTTGATTATACCTTCATGCGTGTATGTTATTTCTGAATTTTTATTAGCCATTCCCTTTAAGAATTTATTCAAAACTCCAATATCATTCATCCTAAATCCATCAATTGCTAATATTTCATCTCCAGGCATTATTATATTTCTTAAAGGCGAATCTTGTTGATGTGAACTGACTAAAATTTGTCTATTGGATTGACGAAGTTGTAATCCTAACCATCCTAGAGATTCATCATCCTCTTTGACTGTTTTTTCAGGAACCAATTCTAGCGAAAAGTATCGCAGAGCGTTCTTCACATCCGGAGCCTTTCTGTCAAAAACCAGTGAATCTAGTAATTTACCCAGTCTTAAACCACCTTTCATTGAAGTTAGTGTAGATCTAATATCATTATAATTTACACCTAATCTTTCAACATTAGGATATTCAATAGCGTACTTTTTACACAATAAAGACATTAACTCACACACACCAGATTCTCCATTAGAGCGTTTTCTAAGTTCGGCGTCTAGACAGAATATTGCCAATTCACCTTCCAAATAGTATGAAATTTGAGTTTCCCGCGAAAATGAATGACTCCTATACAGGTGAATCCAGGCATCATGGCTAGATTCTGCTAGGGATTCTTTTTCCATTCCATGTCTCAAAGTATGTCTCTTCATTTTTCGAAGGAAATCTTTCCTCCAATCTTCCTCACTCCAAGCACCTGACCTTACGCAAAGTATGTCACCTAACCAAGAAGTGGTGCCTTCGAACCACCATAATAAATCTGAATGGACTTCTTTTTGTAGGTCATAACTTATGAAATTCCTCGGTCTAAGTCTCTTTACGTTCCATTGATGTAGATATTCATGGCTGAACAAGCTTACAAGATCCCTGTATTCATCAACAAAACCAGGCATCAAGCACTGTCTTGGTAGCATCGAAGTTTGTGAATTAAGGTGTTCTAAACCACCTCTAGACTTTTCAGTAAAATGTAACACTGTTACGTAATTATCCCACGCAGGGATTCCGAATAGTGCGTGGTGTTCGCAAATAATTTTATTCATATCTAATTTGAGTTTTTCAAGCATATCAGAATTGGGTACAAATCCTCCGCTGTCCCAAATTTTCAAATGATGAGTTCTTCCTTCAACAACCCAGGAATGAGTAGGGTTAGAATTTGCTTCTATTATTCCATCCAGCAGTTCATCCCTATTAGGTGCTTCAAATGTATAAGTGTCTCCAGCGTTGTTAGTAAGCAAACCTTTACTTTTACTTTTTGAGGTTTGAAGATACTGTGTTGCTGGTGTCCATTCCTCAGGCAAATGTGATTTTATTTTATGAGTCATTTCCATTCTGTCGGAATCAATTCCAGAAGTTGGAAGAAACCAAGTGAATGGCGGCATCATGTGAATGTGTGAATTATCGAGATGAGTTGAGCGACACGATAATTCTCTAGCAATAATTTTGTATTTTATAGATACTAAGTCAGTGTTATGACCTAATGAAATCTTCATTGAGTCCACATTCTTCCTTTCAGATTTTAGAATTTCATTTTTATCATTTTTAGCCTCGAAGTCAAACATATACTGTATTGGTTCTCTAAGAAAATAAGACCCGGGTACCCACCTAGGAAAACTTAAGACCAAATTTGGTTTAGTAAATGGCCCTTCAATTTCCAAGCCAACATGTAAGTGTTTAGTTTCACCTTCAGTGGCATCGAAAAGGAAACTTATCCCCGAATAACCGTCTCGCATAATGCGCTTTAATCGCCGGCAGTTGAAAGGTTATGTGCTATAATCTTCAATAATTCACTATTTGTTGTTTCGAATAGTTGTTTCGATTTGACCTTTATTTCCTCTTCATTGATTCGCCCCATCAGCCTTTCAAGCAGTCTAGATCTCTCAATTTCATCTAATTCTTCATTTTCTATTATTTGCCATCTAAGTTCATCACTTTGGGAATCTTTTCTGCCTTGTAACCACCTGCCTAAAACGATGTGGCAATTATTTTCAATCAATAATTGAATAACAGGTTCTTCAAATGAATTAAATTTATTTTTTAACTCTGAGACTAACTTTTTAATTATTTTTGAGTCTTTGGAATTAGCGATTTCGATCAAACATTTACCTGAATTATTTATTGCAAAAGGAATCGTTTCTTTACCTTCAACACCTTCTTTAATTAATTTTAACAACATTTCATCATCTAAGTCATAATCATAATTCTGTAATTTTTTTAATGCTGTATTTTTTACATAAATCGATTTGCCTTCAAGAGATTCAATTAGTTGTTGTTTGGTGATTTTTTCACTTGATAATGCAATCGAAATTATTTTTTCATTTTCAGATGAAAGGAATTTTTCCGTGTATTTACCATCTTTATCGAATTTAATTAATGCTTCAGCGGCTTTAATCTGACATATCATGTCGTCTTGTTTTAATAATATTTCAGCAACTTCAACTGTTTCCTCATCAAATTCCTCGAGAAGATTTGCTGCACATCTCTTGGCATCAATGCTTTTGTGTCTGGCTAAATATTCTAAAGAAGAAATTCCGTTTTTGCTTGCCCACATTCGATGAGCCTCTAGTGCCTTAGACCTAAACCATGATTCTTTATCACTGAGTAATGATTGAAAAGCCTCAAGGTTTTGCGGGTCGTCCATTTCAAATAGAGTACGCACTGCCTTTCTTCTGATACTTATATCTTTGTGATTTAATTGATGAACGAACTGGTTCGAAGGTTTAACCATTATATCACCTCAGATTTATTCGAGACTATCATAATCATCGAAAATCCAATTTTCAAAGCCTATTTGTCGAATTATTGGATGTAATATAACTTGTAATATTGGCCAAAATCTAATGAAAGAATCAGATTTTTCAATCAATGATTTGAACATTGGATGCTCGGAAATAGGAATTCCGCCTTCGCCAACAGGTGGTAAGTCATTAGGTAAAAAATATAATTCAGCAATAATGTCTTGCAATTGGTTGATTTCTTCCAATTCAATAATGTCTAATTCTTGACATGTATGAATTACTAATTCTAATAATTCAGCAAGTTCTACAGGGCTAACATATTGATTCCCATGCCTTCTACTCTCCAAAGATCCAAAACAAACAGGACCCAGATCGGTTGGAAATAATTCATCCTCTTGCTTTTCTATTTTCATCAAATGTTGATTATTATTTGGGCCAATAGGTGCGATTACAAATCCAGTATCACTAATTCTGTCAGTTATCCAACTTGGTAACTCTTCAATGTGACCAGTGACCAAAACACGATCAAATTCTCCAGGGAAGGCGACGGGTGATACTTCTATTGATTCTAGTTCTCTAAATTCAATTGTAGGCCAGTGAGTAAGCCTCTGCTTAGAATGAGATATAACATTTGAGCAGGTATCTAGAACTCTAACAATTCCATTTTCACCAATTAGTTGAGCAACTAAGGCGGCTAGATAACCTCCTTTAGATCCGATAATTATCACTTCTTGACCTTCTAGAAGTTCCATATTATGTAACAGTGTGACAATCATGTGAGGTGCTGAAATGGTTTTAACTTCCCCAATTTCAGTTTCAGTAAAAGGAATTGGCCTATCAGAATAAAATGGATCACAATCATAGTCGGAAAATGATTCGATTTCTGTATTAATCATTACTTTTTTGATTTCATTAGTTACCTCAATTCCACCCTCAACCAGTCTCTTCAGTAGTTCTGAGATTCGGGTCATGTTAGGGGTAACACAGGGTGCTTTCTAAATGATACGACAAGATTATTCTAATGAGGAGAATTTTTCTATCATAATTTGATCTATTTGGCTGATATTCTCTTTATGCTCTTGCATACCGTATTCAACCAATTCATCCATAGTTAAGTCTGTTTCTTTATCATCATGCAGAATATTTGGAACAATTTCATTTTTTATATTGTCTCTAATATTTTCAAGCATCTTCTTCATGCCTTTCTTTTGGTCAATATTAGCATCTTGTGAATCTAATTCAATTGTCTCTAGCATCAGCTTTATAGTTTCTGGACTAACATAGGGTTCATCATAAGAAGAAAACATATCATCCATAATTATGGCCTCAATACGTGATAAATGTTCAGAAATTGTGGCTCTGGCTAAGCCGACTTGTTCTGCTAAATCACTAACTCTGATTCTCTTTGGAACATCAAAGTACCCTCTATCATAAGCGAACTTGGCCAGTTTGAGTTGTTTAGGGCTCAAAATAGAATTACTCGATGTAAGTTTGAAATCTAAACTTCTAGCACTTGTTCTATCTGGTTTTGATAAAATTCGTGCTAATGTTGTAACTATCCTGAGTTTCATCGGCGGACCTTGAATAATATATGTTAATCCTTCACCATCCAATCTGCATCCAGGAATTGCACTTGTTCCATTAGTACGTGCATTAATATTTGATAGTGAATGGTTTAATTTAACCAACAAAATGTAACTGTTATTGTTGCCTATTGGCTCTAAAATAACCTCAATAAGTTCTAAGAAATATAAGTCATCAATATCATCAATTGTTTTACCCTCAACAAAATCTGCTTTTACAATAATTCTTACGTCTTTAGGGACACGTTTTACGTATGATAAAAATTCTAAATGCTTGAAAATATCAAGAACTTCGGCGATATCTAACTCTCGCAACCTAGCCCTCTTCCAAAACAAGGTTACTTCTCGCATGGTTAGTGCTTTAGTTCTTAGGTCATAATATATGTTGAATTATGTTCCTCAATTTCTCATCTCTATCCAAGCTAAAAATGAAACAATTGGTAGTAGAATGAATAGAACTTTATTCAGTTTATTTTGATATGTATCGTATTCATGACTCGTTTCAGGCTTTACTTCAATAGATTTTGCTTTTCTAGTTCTTCTAAGAACACTAACTTTGGATTCTACTCTGTTTAATACTCGTTCTCTTAACTCTGGTGATGAGCTCTTAGAAGTGCCCCTTCCTACAATGAATTTGACAGTACTTTGCTCAGCAATTATCAATGCTGCGTCGACAACCCCCTCAATATTTTTTAGATTATGCATGTCTATTCTGATGTTCATCCCATCACTAGATACGTGACTGAGAACTCTCCAGTTACCTTGTCCCTCATTGAATTCTTCAAGAATCTCTCTGGCCATTTCAAGTGGTTTTCTGCTTAATTTAACTGGTTTTCTTCTTTTTGCTAGGAAGGGTCCTAATATAATAGAACCAATAAATGGTGGGAAACACATTAGAGATATGGTGCGATTAATCTTTTCTGCATCGGTTAAAACCGAAATTGTTGCCAGAGAAAACCCGACATAAAGGCCGATTAAAGCGCCAGCTTGCAGACCCATCCATATGCCTACTGGCTCGCCTTCCTGTTCTGACACAGGCTTACCAATTCCCCATTACTCATCAAGACTTTTATTGACAAAATGATTAAGTCTGTCTTTCAAAAGGTGGAAAATGTGCAGAAGAACGGTCTACATGAGAGGGCACGTGAGATAAAAGTAGGAATGTGGATTTTTGGAATTTTTGGGTTCTTTACTGTATCATTCTTTTTTTCTCCAATGGTCTTACCAACTGACTTTGTACCTGATTTAGATGCTAGAGCAAATGCTCTAGATTATATGACTCAGGATGGATTATATTCCTCTGGTAATGATGGTAAGGAAGAAAAGTTCGCGTGGTCAGAACTGGACCTTTATACAGGCTTCATCTATGCATTTGGCGATTTTAATTGTCACAATAAAGCTGAGCGTTCGTGGGAGATTAATGGTAATCAGATGCCAGTTTGTACTCGAGATATCGGCATGTTCTTCGGAATTGCTGTTGGGGGTCTCCTATTCTCCCGAAGAGGATACAACCGGTGGACAATAAAAGACACCTGCCTATCCATATTCCCCGATCATTGGCTGGAGGAAATTTATCGAAAGAATTTCAGAACATATACTTGGCTTATGATTGGAACACTATTCTGTCTTCCGCTGATAATTGATGGTTTTACTCAACTACTAACATCTTATGAATCGAATAATTTGATGAGGCCTATTACCGGAATTGCATTCGGGATTGGTTTTGGTATTCTAATCGCAGCAACATATTCAGCAAGGCCGAAATTTTTCAAGTCAGCAGGAGAAGTCCGTTTACCAAGTGGACTTAGATTTGAGTTGGTTAACGAAGAAGAGTAATTATTTTGGAGGCTTAGTTTTCCACCATATTATTAACTCATCAGCATTTTTTGGTGTTGGACAATTCTCATGTCCACTAGTCAACATTTCCAAGCGCTTGAGAATATTATTTACCGACCTCCTTATCGTCATCGGCGGATTTTTTCCGGTACCGTGTAACAAAATTTCAGGTAGAGAATCTTCCCATTTTGAGTTTGGATTGCTTCTTCTCCACGATGCGAGAGAAGATCTTAGAGGCCACATAGCTAAAGCCAATCTTCCATATCCCAATTTTTCATCCCTTAACTTGAAAACCTTAGCCTCAGAGAATGGAACATGTGATTGTTGTTTGTGAATCCATCGTTCGTGTTCAAGCCATTTTACTAAGCGCTGCGTGTGTCTTTGTGTTACCATCCTGTGGGGGCCTAATGATTTGTGTAACCTAGGCACTTCAGTGGAGCCAACTATTAGTGATAGGGTCCCTAGAATTGACCAGCATGATTGAGAATAAGACGTAGCAGGAACATCAAATTCTTTCGCAGTATCTTTCGGCCACAAATCTTCTCCTAGTTTCATCCATTCACTGGGACTTTTTCCAGATAACCACCCAATATGAATTGCAGTTTTCATTTCAGGAGCACCAGGTAGGCGAGTTTGTTTCTTCACATCTTTAACTAGGCTGTTAAGTAAGTATCTATCTACTTGGTCGGAGTCAACATTTAGAGGTGCGGGTTTTCTATTGAAAAAAGAGCGTAATTCATCCCTCAATTTTCTTCTTAATTCATCTAGCCCACCTTCATTGAGTATTGGTCCTACCACACAGCATTTATCAAAAGGTTCAGGAACTCTAATCTTACCAGATAGAAGGTCATTGAATCCTTTACGGATTTTCTTTTGAATATCAGTTGTTTCAAAATATTCTTGTTTTTCACTAGTCATTCGGAGAGTGCCTGATTGAATTCGTTTTATCGCTTTTTCAGGGTCACAATCAATCCAAATAACTAAATCGGGTATCATTGCTGCAGCATTCATTTTACAAACTTGCTCTAATCCCAGATCTCCTACAATTCCTTGGTAGATTAAAGATGAGTGTATGTTTCGATCTGATATCACAATATTTCCTTTTTCTAATAGTGGCTTTATCCAAGTATGAGAATGATCTAATCTATCCGCAGCAAACAAACCGGCCTCTTGAAGTGGGGTTTTATCACCTGTCTGAACAGAATCTAAGGCTAATTTACCCAATTCACTATGTCGTCTAGGTTCATGGGTTGAATAAACTTGAGGGAATGGATAATCATTGACTAGTTCTAAGATTATTCTGGCAGCCTCACCTTTACCGGAACCATCTCCGCCTTCAATAGAAATGAGGTACATTATCACACCTCTTCAACATCTTCAAATTGTTCTTTGGTTAAGACTAATAGTCCCATTCCAGCTAAAATTAGTATAGGTCCAAAAATAATTAATCCACGGCTGAAAAGACTTACACCGGCTAGGTATTGAGTTCTTCTGTATCGCTTTGCTCTTCTTATTTCAACCGAAGCTTGAATTCCAACAATACCAGTTAGAATAGTCACTACGCCGATAAATGTAGACAAACCTACCGCTGCTTCTAATGACCAACCTGAATCTTCTGAAATGAAATTTTCAGTAACTAAATCACTGCCATTTTTCATTGTAAACGGCTGCATGAATCCATCAACTGCATCGAAAGTTCTCTCTATAGTATCGTATCCTTCCAATGAAACTCTTAGTATCATTCTATCAGCTTTTACATTTTTGAGTTGAAAATAACCGTTATCATTAGTAAGTGTTGATTGAATAGTCTCGGAACTGTCATAATCTAATAAAATGATACTGACGTTGTATATTCCATGCCCTTCTAAATCTAGTGTTTGACCTGTTATATCTACACTCTGAGTCTGATCAAAAATCGAGGAATTAAGTAATTCAGACGGGTTTCCCTGTAAAATAATTCCTCCACTGAATATTCCTAGAATACTGCCAACCAAAATTAATACTGAGGCCATTTTTCTGAGTTTAGATTTATCATCCATTTCCAATTCTAAAATTCTTTCAAGATTTCTTTTTTCCGATGAGTCAACAGATGATTCAACGGGACTTTCCAGTACAACAATTTCTTCCTCTATCGTATCATTAGAGGAGTTCTCAAGTTGTTTTTTGACGCGCTCTTTGAGTGCCTTTCGACGTTCTTCAAAGTCATTTTCTGTCAAACACACCCCTCCCGCTTAGTTAATGGTAAAGGTGCGCGGATAATACCCCTTCCCCTCAAAGTCCGCGCAACACTATATCTTTTTTATTCTATAGTCTAGTACAAAAATAATCAAGAAAACCCCGAAGGTAATTGAAAGTGATATAATTCCTAAGGCAAAACTATTCTCAACATCTGTATTTTGTTTAGTTTCATTAATCTCTGCGGTTACATTACTATCTGAATTTAATATCCATGAATTACTAAGCAATCCTAATTCAAGTAGTTGCCCAATTTTTCCTAAGGAATCAGCACTAACTTTGTCTATTGTATCGTTGTGTGTATGCCAATAACCACCCCATTTTTCAGCGCCTTCACCTGAATGTATGTCGATGATATCTATAGCAGGAACTCCTCTTTCAAATGCAGCAACGTGGTCATCTATTACTCCATGCGATGTATCGATGTCAAATACATCCACTCCTGGATTACCTAAACAGTCCTCCTCGCCTTCAACCAAGCCTAATGCTTCGGCTAATGACTGAATGGTTAACCAAAGTTCTGAAGTACCCGGCCAAACATGCGTAAAATGTAAATCATAATCGCCAATCATATCTATAACTATAAATGCTGAAATATCGCTTAATTCGTCATCTGTTTTGTTCTCTGCCCATGCTTTTGAACCATAAATTCCGGCTCTTTCCCCTTGATCTTCAGCGTCTGTGAAAAATAATTTTACAGTATGATTCAAATTCATTTGGGGAATAATTTTACCCATCTCGATAAGTACCGCCGTGGCGCTAGCGCCATCATTGGCTCCATCAATAGGAATATCTCGAAGACTTTCGTTATCGTCTCTTTCAGCACGGTCTCTTGAGTCATAGTGGGCTACAAGATAAATCTCTTGAGAGGAGGAATTAAAAGGCTTGTAGGTAGCTATAAGATTGGTCAAATAAAAATCTTCGCGGTAATGAGTTTCCTCTTCAAAAGTCCAATCTGTCAGGTTCTCTTTGATAGATTCTCTTAGTGCAAAAGAAGCATTAGAGCCAGGCAATCTAGGGCCTAATTCAACTTGCCAGTGTACTGATTCGTTGGCTGCAGTAGAATTGAATGAAAAATTGCCGTAATAATCACAAGGTACCGTTTCAATATAACTTATTTGTTGTTCATTTTCCGAAGCTAAAACCAACGTACTATTATTGAGCAGTAGCGCAATTATCGCAAATAATAGTAGTGTTTTATTCAGTGAGGAAATATCCTTCGAAGGTATGAGCATTAATGACTCCTATTAGACTGACCCTTAAATACCTCTTTTCGACTCGCTTAATTTGATAGCAGTATCGCAATTATTTGGGTAGTTTATTATGTCGGAAAATCGCTCCAATAAAGCCGTATTTTTAATCGCCCTTTTCTTTGTATCAATTTTATCTCCTATAATTCCAACATCTATTGCGGACTCATCGGATGAAAATCACAGAGTTCCGTATAATGCGGGAGGAGTCATAATAGGCGACTTGAAAGATTTTGATCCCAATAATGGTTCACAGTACCTGTTCATAGACGAACCTGAGCCGGTTGTTTCTGCTTATGGATTTATGAAACAGGCTTGGATTGATGCTGGAAGGCCCGGAGTTGATGAAATGAAGTATGAACCCGTCACTAGTGGCAGGTCCAGCGGCAGGGTTTGCAGTCCTCATTTAGTTGGCGATGAGTTATCTGTTCCAACTTCAGGTGGTTCGATTAATGCATATGTCGCCAAGACCACAAGTACTGTTGCTTTTGTTGTCCAAACAGGAAGGACCCTCTCTTCAACAGTTCTTAACAATCTAGCATCGTCTTGGGATAACACAATCTATCCAACTATGACTACATATTATGGTAAAGACTACCAAGATGGTCGAGGTCTTGCTCCTCCAGATATTGACAATAATTGTCAAGTTCAAATTATAATTTATGACATTGACGGACCATACAACACTGGAGGTTACTTCTCTCCTTCATTTGCAAGTTCTAGAGAATCTGTGTTCATAGATTTCGCTGATATAACGTTGACATGGGGTAAATCAATAATTGCTCATGAATTAGAACATCTTCTCCACAATGCACAAGATCCTTATGAAAACCTGTGGATTGATGAGGGTAATGCCGATGTTGCAATCTATCTTTGTTTTGGAGCAGATTCTACTTTAGTTAGTCATTTAAATCAGTGGACAGAATCTTCAGAATTATCTGTCAGATGGTGGAATCAGAGATTTGCAGATTATGGAGCCGGTTTCATTTTTACAATGTATTTAGCTGATCATTTAGGTGGTGGAGCAGCAGTTAGACAGTTGGTGCAAGATTCTGCAACTGGGGGCGTTGGAATAGAGAAATTGGCATTGTCGCCTCCTGCAGGGCAAAGTGGGTCTATAGGCAGGACAATGGGTCAAATTTTTGCTAACTTCTCAATCGCAGCAGTTCTAGATTCTGATCAAGGTATCTACGGATTTTCTAACCTAGATTTGACTCCTACATGTTCGTCAGGTTCATTTTGTAGAGTTCAACCAGCTGATACAAACAGTGATTGGAGCTCTCCTTGGTCTTCCACTGGACATACTGTTGAAGGTTGGGGAATTAGGGCATTCAAATTCACACCGGGGGGCTCATCACCCGCACCTCTAACGATTAGATTGACTTCTGATGTCAGTCAATTCGACGGTGTAGTTGTATCAAAATCAACTGTTGACGGACTTTGGTCTGTTTCAGATTTAAATTTCCAGAGCAATGTTGCAACTTCACTAGTACCAGGTTTCGGAAATTTAACCGATGAGGTTTGGGCAATAACATGGTATGCAAGCACTGTTGCGGATTGTGATTACACATCTTGTGGTACATCCTATCCTCAAGGCACAGTTGATATCGAAGCAGCTAGAATTACTTCGCCAGCAACTCTTACAATAAACACCACGGAAACATCTGATAGAGATGGAGATGGTAATGATGATACTGCGAAAATTAACTTCAATGTCTTTTCCAATGCTTTTTTTGAAGATTTGGACGTGGAAGTTAGCGTGATTGATTCATCGGGAGAAATTGTTGATTCGATAACCAACAGAATTTCTGCTGGTGGCGGACAAGACACGAATAGTAATGTATGGTTTACATCGAACATGGATGGTCAATATTATCTGAAGTTTAAGTGGTATGATATGATTGGTAATTTAATTAACACAACCTCTACAGCACCTTTAACACTTTCAAATATGATACCTAGTGCGAATGGAAGTATTTCTACAAATCAATCGCAAACCTGGGAAAATATTGAATTTGCAGGAGGAGGATTTGATGCTTGGGGTTTATCATTAGATAATAATTCCTTACCATACAGGGACTCTCCGGTTGCTTATCTTTGGGATTTTGATGATGGAACTACCTCATCACTAAAATCACCGACGAGGTCTTATCAAAATATCGGAAATTACAATGCGACCTTGAGAATAATGGATCAGGGAGGTGTCTGGTCTGCCCCCGAACTGCATAGAGTAAATGTTACTGATGACTCTTTACCAGTACCAATTATATCGGTTAACAATATAGTAATCGACAGTGAAATTAGTATATTTACAAATCAATTAATTCAATTTTCAGGGTCCAAATCTTCAGACAATGTTCCCGTCGAGAATTTATTGTTCCAATGGGACTGGGGCGATGGCAGTATTGATTCAGGAGTTGGTCTTTATTTAGCTCAGCATGAATGGGGCGATATTACAGGCGAGAATATCACATTCAATCTTACTTTGACAATTTTTGATGGTATAAACTCCGGGCAAAAGAGCATTTTAGTGTATGTAAACAACAGAGTTCCATATCAAATATTTTCAGATAATCTAACCACATATACCTATAATTCAATATTGATGCCAGATGTTTTTGCCGATGATGATGGGAGTATTGTTCAGTATGAATGGAGTTTCCCTGATGGAGTAAATTTGGGTGGAGGAATAACCGATAAGAATGATGATTTCGTTGAAACTAGCTCAACACTCGCTTATCCGACTCCATCGTGGGATAAACCGGGGTTGAAAATTGCATTAATTACCGTAACTGATGATGATGGCAGTAAATCCTCAACCCAATTATTCATCAATGTACTTAACCAGATTCCAATTGCTGAATTCATTGTCAAGACTAATGATGACGATGGAACTAATATCATTGATTTTAGAATGGAGGATGGAGAAACAGATGTACCATACACCTTTGATGGAAGAAATTCATATGATATTGATGGAACAATGGGTGATTCGAGCGATTTAATATTTAATTGGACGTTCAGTGATGGGACTTATGGAGATAAACCTCAAACAACATTTACTTTCACTGAACCAGGAATACATTCAGTCAGTTTATTTGTCATAGATGAACAGGGCGAACAAAGTATCTCGAGATCACTTACAATTAGAATTTCTAATCCACTACCAATAATATCTGTCAAAATTTTAGATGCTTGGGTTTCTGGTCAGCAGGTTACAGACTCAACTCCAATGCCTGAAGGTTTCATTCCTGACGCTTGGTCTCATACCTTTGATGGGGAAGATAATACCTTCACTGCGCCTAATTTGATGCTTTATTTCGATTCAGACGGAACTAGGGACGGAGATAGGAAGTTTGAAGGCAAATTTTCACCATTAGATTCAAATTTAGAAAATTGGAATGGTATTGTTGAGTATACTTGGGATTTTGGAGATGCTTCACCACTTAATCACGAACCATCACCTTGGCATTCTTATTCTAATCCTGGTGAATACACCGTAACTTTAACAGTGAGAGATGCTTTTGGTACCGGTGATGTTTCTAGGCAATCCTTTACGATAATGGTTGATAATCCTCCAGGCATTATCGATATTTCTATTCCAGAGGAAATAGTAATTGAAGAATCAGTTTATCTTTCTGCAAATATTACTGACTTAGAATTAGAGAAACAGGTGTTAATTTTTCGCGACTTAAATATTGATGATGGCTCACTTTTTGATAAAGATGAATTTATTGATCCTAGTTTGATAGTAAAATGGGATATAAATTTACAATTTGATGAAGACGGCAATGGAGATCCAACAGATGATTACATTATACCTGCCAGCGACGTCATCTATAGAATTGAAACCACGTGGAATAATTCTGGAAAATATCAAATTGGATTACTTGCTTGTGATGGTTTAGGTATGTGTGATTATTTGACAGAAGAAGTAAATGTTGCTCCTAAACCAGACGCACCACCTTCTCTATCCGATTTCGAGGTTGAAGACTGGATGAATTGGATTAAAGAAGCAGGTTCAGACCTTGCTACCTTCATAGCTTTGATAGCGGTTGCATTGATTCTTGGATGGCTAGTTATGAGGGAGTCTAGTGAGGTCGAAGATGAAGCAAAGCAAGCTGCTGAGACGTATACTGATGTAGAACATGTCGAAGTCCAAGGTGGACTTTTAGGAATGGATCAGCATACTCCTCCACCTGCACCGGCTATATTGTCTAAGGAAGAACGTAGAAATGATGAAAGTGGTTATATTAGGCCTTTGAGGAGACGAATTTAATCGCTAGTATCTTGAACTGTCTATTGATGAGTATTGATGAGGAGATTTAATGAGGTCAAAATTAGTTTTTTTGATTCTTGCGATGTTCATTCTACCTCTCACAGTTCCCACAGTAAATGATAGCCCTTTGTTTCTCAATAATGCCTCTGCAGCCGATGCCTGCGAAGGAGATATTGAGCCAGTAAGTTGGAATCAATCATTGCAGAGAATTGCCATGGTGCCACATTTCAACCCATATGACAGTTGGTGGAATTATTTTGATGAGGGCCCAGGTGATGGAAAAAATAGAGATGGTAAATCTAACAGCGAAGAAATTGTCATTGATATGGCATTGAGTCCTGAACCGGAATGGATGTATTATTATCCTTGGGAGCAAGAGGAATTAGTTCTAGATCCATTCATTTCAAATAATCATGCGACACTATTGATTGGCAACGATAGCGTTGGAGCATTAAAATTGAATCTTTCCGCAAATCATCGAACTACTATTTGTATTACTCTACAAGATTTTGACCAGATAAATGGTTCAAACGTTAATGCAGATGTTTACTTACTAACATCTAGTGAATATACTAAATATGAAGAAAGTTATTATTCTTCACATTCTAATAACCGCTGGTATTCAGATACTGAAGAATCATTGAGTGACATTCCACCTGAATGGAGAAGTTTCAATTTCTTGGGCTGGAAGTCTTTTAGAGACGCTCATCAATATGAGAATGTCGACAAAGTAAATTTCGCATTGAGTCTTGACGGGCCTGAAGTTTATTCAGGCTTGTTTGGTAATCAAGACTGGCAAGATTTCTATATTGTAATCGACACATGGGACAATGTCCATGATAACGACGCACAACCTCCTGAAACAATTACTGCTGCAGATGTTACAATTATAACAACTGAAAGGACACTGATTTTACCCAATTTTACGGTTTCTTTAGTGTTCTTGGTACTAATCATAGGATTTGCAATATTCCCGTTTATCCTTAACGCGAGATATATGAAGGCAGGTCTACAAACCGAGGAAAAATCAATGGGTATTGTTCCATCTTTAAACACCGCAGCAGAATTGCCACCTCCAGTCGAACAGAGTGCCTCAGAGGCTTTTGAAAATTTCAAAAGCAATGAAAATGGATAGTTGTGTAGTAATTAGAAAATGGATTTTGATTCAAAAGTCATCCTATGTTTAATATTCTAATAGTGCCCAGGCATCTCTTAAATCTCTAACGTTAATCAATCCTCTATCGGACAATCTGAAATGGTTAAGCATAGTAGCATAAACTAAACTTTGACCCAAGATAGGCGCATGTAGCCTTACCCAATCACCTCCATTTCCTAATCCCATCAGACTATGTGGTTCATCATCGCTAGATAAGGAGTGAGCAGCTTCGATAATTTGTAAAGAATCTTGGTGATTTGATACTGATGAGCAGAATTTCATTATGTCTCCCTTATCATAATTTGATCTTACAATTTCTATTATTTCATCTGCACTTGGGGTAGAATTAGAATCATGGTATGATGCGATTACTTTACATCCAGCGTTAGATGCATCGGAATGGAGTTTCTTTCTATCCTTTTCATCAATTGAAAGCTCTAAATCTACGAAACTAACCTCTGATTCAATTGCCTTACTAAGAACTTCAAGTCTTTCCTGTTCATTTCCAGCGAAGAAACCTCCTTCTCTGACAGGTCTAACTGTAAAAATTACAGGAACAGGTATTGCTTCTTTTAGAGCAGAAATAGACTTCTCAATGTCTACATCTTTGAAGTCTTTAACGGTCCATTCAGTTTCAGGAGGCATTTTACTAATTTTTTCACCATCTTCATTTTCTGTAAAGGTTGGTTCAGGCTTAATCAAATATAATTTATCAAATCGGACTTCGATATAATCAGCGCCAGCAATATTTGCTCTGTTTGCTTCGTCAATCATTTCATCTACAGTAATACCCTCGAGAGATACGCACACTTTTGGCTCTGCCATATTTGCTCCAAAAAGGGGGTGTTATTAACGCTCACGCTTGATAAAAAAATTCTCTAAATTAAAAATAATCATTTTTATCAAATTTGAAAGGTCAATTTGACTGTATAAATATGCATATTTTCGCCTTCTTTTCCACTACCTTTAAACACCTTCAATGATGGTTAACAATGGTAGGGGTGAGGGGGACGAGGAATCGATGCATTGCGCCAAATCTGGCGGTAAATTTCATACTAATTACAGCATTAAATCCCCTTAAAAATAAAGTCAAATTCAGTAGTATTGAATTTAAAATCCGGAGATGAAAAAATGAGTGATGATTATAGTGCTTCTAGTATCCAGGTACTGGAAGGTTTGGAAGCTGTTAGAAAAAGGCCGGGCATGTATATTGGAGATCCTCACGATGGTTCCGCCTTACACCATTGTATTTGGGAAGTAGTGGATAACTCTGTCGATGAGCATCTAGCAGGATTTAACAGCAAGATAGAAGTCAATATAAAATCCGATGGCGTGTTATCAGTTAGAGACTTTGGTCGAGGTATTCCGGTAGGCTTGCACGACGAATATGGAGTATCCGCAGCAGAGGTAATCATGACTAAACTTCATGCTGGCGGTAAATTCGATAATAGTTCATACAAGGTATCAGGGGGATTGCACGGAGTAGGTGTATCCGCCGTGAACGCAGTTTCTGAATGGATGGAAGTTACTATCCACAGAGATGGGAAAATACATCAACAAAGATATCATGCTGGAGTACCTGCTTCGCCTTTAGAAATAATAGGTGATTGCGATGATACTGGCACAACAATAGCATTCAAACCCGACTTGACAATTTTCACTGATGTCATAGAGTTTGAATTCGAGCAGATAGATACAAGATTGAAAGAAACCGCATTCCTGAATGCTGGACTGGAAATTGAAATTACTGACGAGAGGGGCGAAGAACCACACGTTTCAAATCACCTATATGAAGGCGGGATAAGTGAGTTTGTATCTCAGATTAATAAAACCAGAGAGGCAATGCATCAAGACGTAATTGTAATTTCAGGTGATAAAGAATTAGAGATTGGAACAGTAACCATCGACCTAGCCTTACAGTGGTCAAATGCCTTTAGTGAATCTATTAGGTGCTATACAAATATCATCCGAAATAAAGACGGCGGAACTCATATGTCCGGACTTAGAACAGCTCTTACAAGTTGCGTTAACTCATATGCGAAGAAAAAGAATCTACTCAAAGGAGATAGTCTATCAGGCGATGATGTCAGAGAGGGCCTTACGGCTATTGTCAGCGTAAAACATCCTGACCCATCATTTTCTTCTCAGACTAAAGATAAACTGGTTAGTAGCGAAGTGACTGGAATAGTCCAGACTATTGTTTATGAGAAATTAGGCGAATTTTTCGAAGAGAACCCTTCAGTCGCCAAGTTGATCATAGAGAAGGCATTGCTGGCATCAAAGGCTAGGAAAGCGGCTCAAAAAGCTAGAGAACTTACACGTAGAAAAGGCGTCCTTGAAGGAGGAGGACTTCCAGGTAAACTTGCTGATTGCCAATCAAGAGACCCTGCCGAATGTGAAGTATACTTGGTGGAAGGAGATTCTGCAGGAGGTTCTGCCAAGACCGGTAGAGATCGCAGGATTCAGGCAATTTTACCCCTTAGAGGTAAAATACTCAATGTCGAGAGGCAGAAAAGAAACGTTGCTAAAGTATTTCAAAACCAAGAGATACAAACAATGATTAGAGCATTGGGCGCTGGGGTTGGTAATAATCCCGAAGATGAAGGGGCTTTTAACCCTGAAAAATTGAGATATTCAAAGATTATAATCATGACCGATGCCGATGTAGACGGCGCACACATTCGGACTTTGATGTTAACATTCATTTGGAGGTTTATGAGAAGAGCAATTTCCGAAGGGCACGTGTATATTGCCCAGCCTCCACTTTATCAATTATCAAAAGGCAGAGTCAGTAAATATGCATTTAGCGATGAAGAAAGAGATCAAATGATTGAAGATTTAAGAGCTGGAAATCCAAATACCAAAATAGGTGTTCAAAGATACAAGGGTCTCGGTGAGATGAATCCTGAACAATTATGGGAGACTACAATGAATCCTGAGTCTCGAACCATGCTAAAGGTGACAGTTAGAGATGCTGAAGAATCAGATAGATTATTTGAAATTCTAATGGGAGAAGATGTTCCTGATAGAAGGGCTTTCATCGAAAAACATGCAAAGGAGGTGACTAACCTTGACATCTGAAGAAGAAAATATCGATAATGTTGGAGATGAAGAAATAGTTCCTCAAGGCAATCTTTTGAACCAATCATTAGAAGAGGAAATGAAAACATCTTACATAAATTACGCTATGTCCGTAATTATTGGAAGGGCACTTCCTGATGCAAGAGATGGCCTGAAACCCGTTCACAGAAGAGTGCTTTATGGAATGCACGAAGGTGGTCACACTGCAGATAAAAAATTCAGTAAATCGGCACGTTCTGTTGGAGAAGTAATGGGTAAGTATCACCCACACGGTGACCAATCGATATACGATACAATGGTTAGGATGGCTCAAGACTTTTCTTTGAGATATCCTTTGGTCGACGGGCAAGGTAATTTTGGTTCAATCGACGGAGATCCACCAGCTGCAATGAGATATACCGAGAGTCGCCTGGATCGTATTTCAAAGCACATGTTGGAGGATATTGATAAAAATACGGTTGACTTCCAACCGAATTTTGATGATTCTGAGCAAGAACCTACAGTTCTTCCTTCTCGGCTTCCAAATCTAATTCTAAACGGCAGCGATGGAATTGCAGTGGGTATGGCAACTCGTATTCCACCTCATAATCTAACTGAAGTTGCAGGGGCAATTAATCTACATGTAAAGACAATTATTGAGGAAGGGGTAAATGATAATAACGTTCCTGATATTTCTATAGAGCAATACATGGAGCACATACAAGGTCCTGATTTTCCAACTGGAGCTGGGATTCATGGCGTGGATGGAATTTATGATATGTATTCTAAGGGCAAGGGTAGATTCCATGTACGCTCAAAATGCGATGTATTAGATGACCATAATGGGAAGAAGATCATTATTCACGAAATACCCTATCAAGTTAAGAAAGCGGATATGCTAGTTCATATTGCAGAACTGGTCAGTAAAGGGACTGTTATCGGAATTAGAGATATTAGAGATGAATCTTCCAAGGAAGGAATTAGGGTTGTAATTGAAGTAAAGAACAATGCAGACCCTCATGCAGTTTTGAACCAATTGTACAAGTCAAGCAGATTACAGGAATCATATTCTGCTAACATGATGGGCATTCTAGATGGAAGACCCGTTCTACTTACTTTACCAGTCATTCTGCACACATACGTCGAACATAGGGAATCCGTTATCGAACGAAGAGCTAAGTTTGAACTGGGCAAGGCAGAAGCAAGAGCACATATTTTGGAAGGTTTGGTAAAGGCTCAAGACAGAATTGATGATGTTATTGCGGTGGGTAAAGCAAGTGCTAGCCGTGAACAATTTGAATCTGTACTAAAGGGCGATGAAACTATGAGCGGAATTGCAGCGTTTGATTTTACTGAACCTCAAGCAAAAGCAATTGCAGAAAGAAGATTGTACCAATTGAGTAGGCTTGATGTTGAAAAAGTTCAAAATGAATATTCTGAATTACAACTAAAGATTGCAGATTTGAACGATATAATTTCATCTAGAGGAAGAAGACTAGATATTTTACTATCAGAATTAGAGGAAATGGTAGAAAAGCATGGTGATGAAAGGCGTTCATACATTGATCCAATGCCGCTTTCAATGGACAGAGAAGATCTAATTGAAGAGAGGGCTATTGCCATTACACTTAGTGAAGATAATTATATTCGTCACCTACCTGTAGAATCCTTTAGAGTTCAAAATAGGGGAGGAAAAGGCCTCAAAGGAGTTACTACCAAGGCTGAAGATACCCCTCAACTAATCATAACGTGTTTTAGTAAGGATAGACTACTAATTTTTACAGACCAAGGTAGAGTTTACGGCTTGAAGGCTTGGGAAACCCCCCTTGGAAGTCGTCATTCTAGGGGCGGCCATATTAGAAATCTCCTGGAAAGTTTACGTGACGATGAAAATATAGTTTCAATATTGCCTTTGAGTAGAGATTTACTTGAAAATCCAGCCGGTAACTATTTGCTATTCGCAACCAAACTCGGGCTAATTAAAAAGACACGCTTAGAAGAATATGTTAAAATTAATCGTAACGGAAAGTACGCTCTCAGATTCAAACTTGAAGGAGATAGTTTGGTCAATGTTAGATGTGGAACAGATGATTCAGATATTGTAATGATTTCAAGTACAGGATTTGCTAGTAGGTTCGCATGTCGTAAAATTAGATCATCCGGTCGTGTTTCGGCAGGCGTTTATGGAATCAAGACAGGTACTCGTAAAGGTGCGGATGGCGGTCATGTTGTTGGTATGATCGCAACTGACAATACAGAAACACAAATTCTTACTATTACTAAGAATGGTATGGCAAAGAGAAGTAGACTTGGCACTGCAGAGAAGATTCCAGATTTAGATGCCGATGGAATTCAGAAAGTTGACAAGGAAACTGGGGAATTAAAACAAAGAACAGATGGTTATAGAAAAACCAACCCGGGTGCTAAAGGCGCTTTTACAATGAACATAGACCAAGAAGAAAATGATGAGATAATAGCCGCAAGACATATTCCAAACTTAGATGATAATCTATTTGTTTTAACCAAGAAAGGTATGATGATAAGATTGCGTTCAAGTCAGACTAAGGAAACAAAGTCTAAGAAATCCAAAGGTACGAGAATAATGGAGTTGAGGAACAAGGATAAGTCAGGATTCACCGATGAAATCATCTTCGTTGCCAGACTACCTGCAGAATTGATTGATGAAGAAGATGAGTTTGATGCTATGGATACAGACGGTGACGGTGTAGTTACTCGAGAGGAATTTGAAGCAGCTCAGCAGATGAATAACCTCTTAGAAGAAGAATGAACTAAAATCGACGACTTGAAACATGATTACAGTTTGTCACTGTCTAGGCCGAGGCGTAATCTGGCCATTGAGTTGATTTTATGGATGAACGTTCATTGATTTATGATTGGAATACGATTGACTATGAATTCAATAGAAATCCATCTAATCACCCTCATGGCGTGTGGTTTGATGATGAGACCCTAAGAGATGGATTACAAAGCCCTAGCGCTAGAAATCCCTCAATTGAAGAGAAAGTTGAATTATTATCCTATATGGAAAAACTAGGAATTCAGAAAGTAGATTTAGGACTCCCTGGAGCAGGCCCATTCCATCGAGAACATATTGATGCTTTAATCAGCCATATTACATCAAACGACTATCAAATTAGACCAGGTGCTGCAGTTAGAACTTTGATGAATGATATTGAACCATTGGTTGAAATGCAGAATAAGCACGGAATTCCTATACAAGCATCAGCATTTTTGGGCACTAGTCCAATTAGACAATATACAGAAGGGTGGACTATGGATAAATTAATCTCTACAATGGAGAAGGCGGTAAGTTATGCAGTAGAAAATGATGTGCCAGTAATGTTTGTTACTGAAGATACAACCCGTTCAAATCCAGATGATGTAAGGAAGATTTACCAAAGAGCCATGGAATTGGGCGTTAGAAGACTTTGTGTTTGTGATACATGTGGACATGTCACTCCTAATGGAGTAAAGAAATTACTTAATTTCATTGATGAAGAAGTGATTAAAGATGGTGGATATCATCGAAGTGATATAGAAGTAAATTGGCATGGCCATCAGGATAGAGGATTAGGGGTTGCGAATAATATTGCTGCAGTTGAAGCAGGTGCAGACGTAGTTCATGGAACGGCTCTTGGAGTTGGAGAAAGGGCAGGAAATGCTCCTCTTGATCAAACCTTAGTCAATTTAAAATTGATGGGTGTTATCGATAATGATTTAACTTATCTAGATGAATATACTAGATTAGCGAACAAGTATATCGAAGTTCCTCTTCCAAGAAATTATCCCGTATTTGGAGAAGATGCATTTGAGACAGGAACAGGAGTTCATGCATCAGCGGTCATAAAAGCTATGCGTAAAGGAGATAATTGGCTTGCGGATAGAGTTTATTCGGGAGTTCCAGCCGGTGATTTTGGCCTTAAACAAGTAATTAGAATCGGCCACATGGCAGGTCGGTCGAATATCATCTGGTGGTTAGAGCAGAATGGTTATGAGGCTTCAGATGATTTGGTTGCACACTTATTTGAAGTAGCAAAAAGCCAAAGTAGAAACATGGAAGATTCAGAAGTCGAAGCAGCAGTTAAGCAGTTTTTGAATTAAGCATCGGCTTCTTCGTAATCTGAGAATGAATTAGGCTTTTGTTGGTTTGATTTTCCAATCATCCATTCACTATCAACTCCGCCACCGCTCCATTCCCCATCAACATTAACTTCATCGATGTCTTGTTCTTCTCTCCATACAGCATCTTCTTCAGAACCACAAACAATAAATTTGCCATTTTCATCAATTTGTTCTTCTAGCAGAGATATATGCTTCGAGACAGGAAGAAAATGTCCAACAGGCATTCCACTAGCAGTAAACGGGTTAGTTGCCGCGCCAACTAACAAACCATCTTCTGGTGCTACAATATCAACAGTAAGTCCGGGAGTAGCAGGGTCAGAAATTGTAGCTATTACTTCACCTTCTCGCATTACAGAACCTGAAGTAACAAACATATCTAGCAGACCACCTTCGCTAGCTCTTAACCAACGAGAACCGCTAGCTAACATACGGAACCTTGGCCGATTAGGCTTTCCTGGTATCATTCTTAAAGATCTTAGAATATTAGTTACTCCGTGAATTGCCACTTTAACAGCTTCATTGTCTAGTAAATTTGCACCTCCTCCTTCATAAGTAATAGAAGGTATATCATTCTCTACAGCAGCCTTTCTAAGTGAACCAGATGGTGGTTTTGAATCTAAAATAATTTCAATTCCAAATGCCTTAGCAAGAATATTCGAACCTGCATGAGCTAAATCAGCTCTCAATTGAGGCATATTGGAACGACCTTTAGCTGCGCTATGCAAGTCAATAATTGCATCACTATCCTTAACTAAGTATTTCCATACTTGTGCAGCAACTCTTCTTGTAGTAGTGGTTTTGAAATTCCCAGGAAAATTTCTATTCAGATCTCTACCATCGGGAAAATATCTTGATTTCGCTCTGTAACCAGGTAGGTTAACTACGGGGACAATCCTAACAGTTCCAGCCATTTGTTTTGGGTCCAAAGGTTTCCCAATATCGGTAAAAGCATTTGAAAGTAAATGAGTACATGCTGAAGGACCAGTCAATTCGTCGCCATGAATACCACCGAGTATAGTTATTGTTGGTCCAGGTCTTTCACCGTGAATAACTGTTACAGGTATCGGCCAGGGGTCGCCTAAATCTACTTCTAACAGTGGTAAGGAGATTGTTCTAATCGTTCCGGTTTTGATAATTTTCCTGTAAAGACGGATATTACCCCACTCAGCGCTTCGATCCCACTCTGGTCTATCTTCAGTCTGATGAGCGTCCAATGCTTCTTTAATTGCAATACGTCTTCTCTTTGGCAATTCATGGGCCACGCGAACTTTTGCTTTATCAGCACGTTTCTTGGCACCCATGTACAAGCGAATATTTCATTCATCAAGAACAATGCGATTGAAACAATCTATACAAACAAAGAAAGACGGACAAATGTTAGGATAGGCATGGAAGAAATAGGAGTTCAGCGAAAGTATGCTGCAAACTCGATTTGTTTTGGATGCGGTCCAGCAAATAAAGAAGGTCTTCGAATCAATAGTACAAGAATAGAAAATGGATTGTACTTAGAATACATGCCAGAAGAACATCACCAAGCATTTCCGGGGATGATAAATGGTGGAATAATTGGAACATTACTCGACTGCCATGGAAATTGGACTGCAGCAATTGCTCTCATGGACAAGAGTGGAGATGATAATCCGCCATGTACAGTTACGGCATCTTACTCGGTTAAACTTCGACGCCCTACCCCAAATGATACGTTGCTTTGCATAACTAGTCAAATTAAATCTATTGAAGGAGATAAAGTAGAAGTTGAACTATTATTGGAGGCAGGGGGCAAAGTGTGTGCAACAGGTAGTGGATTGTTTGTTGCCGTCAAAGAAGGTCATCCTGCATATCATAGGTGGAGTTGAGTAAATTAATGGTTAATCCAAATGCTCAACAAAGTGTAAAATTGGATGATTTGAAAAATTTTGTTCTAGACTTGATGTTAGATATGGAAGTTTGGAATGAAACCAATACTCAAGAATTAAACGATATAAAACTTGGAGTCCTAAGAAAAAATGCCACACAGAGGCATGGTGTAACAAGATGGAAATTAGGATCTGATGCAAATAATCTAAAGCCTAAAGATGTTGAAGTAATTAATATTCATCCTGAGTTATTGCAGGAAAGATGGAAAGCCTATGCTGCTTTTGTTCTACACCACGAATATATACATGCATTAGGCTTTAGAGAGCATAATTCCAAATTTCGTTTTATGGAAAATCAGTGGCCAGGCAATAGAGCCTCTAAGCATGGAAGCGAGTTTACTGAATTTTTACGATTTAAAAATGCGACATGGATATGGAGTTGTCCTAAATGCGGCAAAGATTTTCCTAGAAAGAAAGCCTCAATGGGAAGGTACAAATGCCGCCAATGCGATGTTACATTAAAGGATAGAAAAGTATGATCATTTCTTTTTAGACTTACTTTTAGCCTTTGATTTTGCTTCTTCAACCTTACTTTCAGCGTCCATATCTGAATCTTCTGCGATTTTCTTAATCATGGATTCTTCATCTTCAGAAATATCGCCATCTTTTGCTGCCGAAGAAATTGCTGCATCTATATTCATCTTGGCAG
The DNA here is from genome assembly GCA_002729095.1 of Methanobacteriota archaeon. GTDB lineage: Archaea > Thermoplasmatota > Poseidoniia > Poseidoniales > Poseidoniaceae > MGIIa-L1. The sequence goes on along the minus strand of PBWC01000045.1, from coordinate 124,180 downwards.
CATCTTCGTCTGAAATACCAAGTGCTGTCTGGAATGATTTTAATTCCTCTAATTCCTGTTCAGTAATGATTCCGTCTTCCCATGCAGAGTTATATGCCTCTAATAGGAAACTTTTGTATTCTTCAGGATTAAGTAAGACATCCCTAATAAGTCCATGATTTGGCCCTTCCGATGAGGAAATCTCAGACAACTCAAGAATTGCTATTGAGCGTCGAACTTCTTTTACTGCCATGTCTTTCAAACCATGGCCAGCCCAAACAGCACCTGCAGCTACTACTGCGGCAGCAAACCATCTCATAATATCTGGATCAACTAATTCACCAGGTTGAACTAAATGAAAAATACCGATTACAGCCATAGCTGCACCGCACATCACTTCGACCCAGTCATTTAGGTCTGGTTCATCGTCAAAAACTGAAAGTCTGTCTTCGATAATAGAGTCCATCTCATCGCTCATGTTGATAGGACAGTAGCAGAGGGGTCTTATGCGTGTCGGAATTACCCGTTGAAGCGTTGTCCTTTTGGACTGTTGGCGCGACAGTGGTTTCATGGCGGCCGAGAAAGAGCATATCTCGAGCTTGGACCTGCCTTCTAAGTTAACTAATTTTCTTTCTAAAAGTTGGGGTATAGAGAAATTACACCCCCCTCAGGTTCAAGCTATGCCTTCAATTTTTGATGGAAAAAATATTCTTCTCGCTATACCTACGGCTTCTGGAAAATCGTTGGTTGCCTATCTTGCAATAATGAAAAAATTACTGGTTGATGAAATTGGCACGAAAGCGGTTTACATTGTTCCTTTGAAGGCACTTGCAAGCGAAAAATTCGAAGATCTAAAGTCTATGGCTAGTGCAGTAAATCTAACAGTTGGTTTGGGAATAGGTGATTCATCATCGGAAGCAAAAAAAATAGAAGAATGCGATATTCTAGTTTGTACTTCAGAAAAATTGGACTCAATAATCAGAAATAATTCACAAACAATGTCTAGAGTTTCTATCGTTGTGGCTGATGAATTTCATTTAATGAACGATTCATCCAGGGGACCTACCCTAGAAATAAATTTGACTAAACTCAGATTTCTAAGGCCCGACGCACAATTAGTTGCACTATCGGCAACCGTTGGTAATTGTAAAGAACTTGCGGACTGGTTAGATGCCGACTTGATTCAATCGGACTGGCGTCCTGTAGCCCTTGAATACAGTACATTTCATGACCTGCATTTGGAGCCAAGAATGGTCCAATCATCGCAAGTTTCTGACTCTCCTGAGCTATTAAATCCGCCAAGAGATTTAGAAGGTCCAAAAACACATCCAACATGGGTTGTGCTGAAAGATACAATTCAACAAGATGGTCAATTATTGATTTTTGTTGGCACTCGAAGAAGTGCTGAATCGGAGGCATTAAAATTATCAAAAAGAGTTTACAAGGTTTTAGAAAAAGAAAATCCAGACAGGTTAAAACAATTGAAACAACTTTCGCAATCCTTAGACGGAAGATCTCAAACTGCAATGGGTGAGAAATTATCACAATGTATAATCGGTGGAGTCGCATTTCATCATGCTGGATTAACCCATACTCAGCGCAAATCAATCGAAGAAGCATTCAAGAGCGGCTTGTTAATTGCATTATCGGCAACACCAACTCTCGCTGCAGGAGTTAATCTTCCAGCTAGACGAGTTTTAGTTAGAGATGTAAAAAGATGGGATGATGGAATGAATCGTCCGCTTCCAGTAATGGAAGTAAGACAAATGCTTGGAAGAGCAGGACGTCCTAAGTATGATGCTTATGGTGAAGCTTGGATATTATGCAAAGGTACGGATGGTTGGGAAATAGCAGATGATGTCAGTGATAGGTATTTCTTTGGTGAGATTGAATCAATATCATCAAAATTAGCTAGTGAGCCAGCTCTTAGGACACATTTACTTTCCATAATTTCAACAGGTGGATTACAACATAGAGGGGATATTGGAGATTTCTTTGAATCTACATTTCTAGGACATAGTATATCTAAAAATATTCTAAATGATAGAATCGACGAAATGTTACACTGGTTGGTAGAAGAGAGATTTATCAGAAAATTAGGTGTCGATGAATCTTATGCAGGAAAAAGAGCCGACAAAGGATTAGATTTGTCAGATGAATGGGATGATGATATGCCTGCATGGGCATCTATTGCACATACAACTACCGGTGTGAAGTTATCTAATGAGGCTGAAAATGTTAGTTTAACAAGCAAATATTCAGCGCATAATGAGCCAAGTTTCGGGTTCAAAAAAGCTACAGAGTTAACAAATGTTGGCGCTTGGCATTCTGCTCAAAAGAATGAATTTTCTGCTATGAAATATGAATCAACCATCATCGGAGATAGAGTGACACAATTGTATTTGGATCCTCTTTCAGCTTCAATCTTAAGAGTCGGATTGAGAAGGGCTGTTAGGAGAGAAGTCCGTAAAGATTCAGTGGTTACAAATTTTGGAATACTACACCTAATTACCACAACTCCTGATTTTTCTTCCCTGTGGGCGAAAAATAAGGATATGGAGATAAATTCTGAACTTTGGCTCAAAACAAATTCTGTTGAAGAACAACTTCTTGCAGATTCCAATTATGACGAAATGTTACTAGGAAACGTAAAATCTGCTTGGTTAATTGAAAAATGGAATGATGAAGAAAGCATGCGTTCTATAGAGAAAAGTTTAGATGTTAGCCCAGGTGATTTACACCACAGAGTCGACCTGGCGACATGGTTACTACTTGGTTCTAGAGAAATACTTCTTGCAGATGATGTATTTTCCGATGAGCATATGGCAGAAATTTCCGATATAGTCAAGAAAATAGATATTCTTCGCCAGAGAACTAGGCATGGGTGTAAAGAGGATCTTCTAACTTTGGTCAATATTAGAAATATAGGACGTTCCAGAGCTCGAGAAATGGCAAATCTTGGTATTAGAACACCAAATCATGTACTTTCTATGGATTCTAAAATTAAGAATAAATTATTGAATTTAAGGGGCTGGGGTCCTGTATTGTTGAATAAGATTTTCGAAGAAGTTAACAAAGTAGTGTCAAGGCATAATAGTAAAACTGAGAATCAATTTACCCAAAAAGTCCGTGATGACGATATACCTTTGGATGATGAAAAAGTATAGGATAATTGAATAAAAATAACTAGTTGGGCTCAATTATGGAACTGGGATTATTTCCGTGTATAGGTTGGGTTTCTAGAGAATTATCCAATGAAAAAATAGTTGAAAAATTTTTGAAAATTAGACCTTCAAATAGGTGGGTTATGTTGGGGTTTCACGTCGCTTTATCTGATAACCAACTTTGGACTGCATGGCATTGTTGTGAAAGGAGGCACCTGAGAGGAAATAAACTTGCTAGAAGTGTGGATGCAGAATTTATGAGATATCTTGCAGGAACTCATCACGTCTCAGAGGCATTTTCCAAAGCCGGATTAGGGAATGAAGATTCAAAAGGTTGGCTGGTCTATCTTCCAGAGGGCGATAAATTGACAGATCATTCTGTTAATCCTCAATCAGATTTCCGAGAGTTATTTGATTCCCAGTATAATGAAATTCTCGACATGTTGAATCTTGAAAAAATAGATGTGAGTCCTAAATTGAATCTTAGTAATGCAATCAAGTTGGGCTTGGATGAGAATAATTTAAATCTTGAAAATTTAGAAGACTCATTGGTTGCATTCATAATTTCTTCCGAATTCAACTCATAGATTAGAAGAGTTCAAGCACTATCGCTTTTTAGATGGCTACATGGTAATTGCTAAGGCTCCAGGTGATGTTTCATTTGACAACGGAAGGAGATATTTAGATCAAGAAAAAATCCAATCAGCATTAGATAAAGCTACAGAATTCGGTGCTGAGTACGCTGAAGTTAGGCTAGTTTCAATTACAGATTCAAGTGTATCTACTCGCGATGGACAACTAGAGAGGGCAATTCCCGGACAAGAAGTGGGAGCAACGATGCGAATTCTTGCAGACGGAGCGTGGGGTGTTCATTCCACCACAGATATCAGTTCAATTCCACTTCAAGTAGAGGGGACAGTGAAGTTAGCAAGGGCCGTTGCTTCAAGAAGAGGAATAAAAGATAAACCGGTATCATTAGCTGAGGTTCCCATTATTGAGGATTCCATTCACTGGAATCCAAAGAAAGATGTAAGAAATACCGAACTTAGTGAAAAGTTAGAACACCTAAAGGTATTACACGATAACTCTAGTGATGATAGTAAAATTGCATCTGTAATTTGTGGTTGGCATGACGAGCACATTCATACAGAATTCATGTCCAGTGAAGGAATGAATAGAGTTTGGTCATTTCAAAGGTCTCTTGTTAATGCTACTGTAACTGCAAGGGATGGCTCTGATGTTGTTTCTTACAGAACAAGACATGGTGGAGAAGGTGGACTTGAACTTATTGAAGCGTGTGATTTATCTGAACTCGGCAACAGTGCAAAAATTTCAGCAATCCGATTGTTGAAGGCGGAGAGGTCACCATCTGGAAAGTTGCCTTTAGTAGCAGATAGGGACTTGACTGGCGTGTACATTCACGAAGCACTTGGCCATCCATGCGAGGCTGACTTGGTTGCAGCTGGAGATTCATGCTTAGATGGTAAATTGGGACAAAAAATAGGCAATGAAATTGTTACTGTCGTCGATGACCCGACAATTAGGGGAGGCTATGGGGCACATCCAATTGATGATGAAGGCCTTGATACGAAAGAAAAATGCCTGATTAAAAATGGTATATTGACAGATTACCTTAATCATCGAGAATCTGCACAACATTTCGGTATAGAGCCTAATGCAGGAGCAAGAGCACAAGATGGCCTTCACCACCCACTTGTTAGAATGTCAAATACTTTGATTAGAGGCGGAACTCATAATGATATTGATGAATTGATTGAAGATATTGAGTACGGAGTTTATGCCTGTGGATCAAGAGGTGGTCAAGTAGACACAGGACGCGGATCATTTCAATTCGCTGCACAGGAGGCATGGCTTATTGAAAATGGTTCAATCACCACACCTCTGAAGGATGTCAGTGTAAGCGGACTAACTTTGCAGATTTTGAAAGATGTTGATGGATTGACAACTGATTCTAGGCTTGCTGCACCGGGATTTTGTGGTAAAGGCCAAACTGTGCCTGTAGGTGATGGTGGACCAATTATGAGGATAAAAGAAGCATTGGTGGGATGATAATGCTTCCAGATGATGCTTTGGATAGATTAATTTCAGGTAGCAAAAAAATATCTGATATATGTAAGGTTAAGAATATCCAACAATGGGAAATTATAGCTTTACAATCATATGGGCATGAACTAGATATTGAGGCTGGTAAGATTTCTTTAGCTGCTGGAGGAGGTGGCGGTGGTTATGGTATTAGAGTTCTCGAAGATGGTAAATTCGGCTATGCTTACCTTGCAGATATTGGTTCAGCAGAAAATGCCATTAATCAAGCGATTTCAATAGCTAGGGTATCACCCTCAGTAGATGGATTCGTACTACCCAGTAGTCAAGAAGCAAAACAGGTTGAAGGACTGTTCGACAAAAGAATACTTTCTGTCGGTCCAGATGATCTAATACAACAAGCAGACGCGATAATTAGTGAAGTTTCGTCTTTAGATAGCAGAGCAGTGGTAACTGGAGGCGGTTTGGGAGTTAGTGCTACTGCTGGGGTTTTAACCTCTAGTGAAGGTATTGAACACCAAGGTATAACTACTACTCATGGTATTGGAGTGCAAGTTTCTATAGATGAAAACTCACAGTTGACAAGCTCTTGGCAAGGTGAATCTAGTAAGAAATTGATTGATGGGATACCGAAATGTGTTGCAAACTCGGTAGATTGGGCTAAAAAGACTAGGGATCCAATAAAAATCGAGGGAGGTGCTCAAGATTTACCAGTTGTAATGACTTCTGAAGGACTCGGTTCTCTATTTTCAATAGTAGTTTCATCAGCCATTAAAGGCCAAAGACTGGCCAGAATGGAATCATTTTGGTCTGGAAAAGCGGGACAATCTGTGATTGCTTCGGATCTTTCCTTAACCGATAATGCAAGAATGAACGGAGGTATTTCTTCATCATCGAGAGATGGAGAAGGAGTTCCAACTAGAAGTCAGGTAATTATTGACTCAGGCAAATTGGTAGGATCTCTATGGTCTACCAGAGATTCAGCAAAGTTAGTTTCAGAAGGAAAAATAGACCATGCTGAAACTACTGGCTCAGCATCCCGTGGAGGCCATCAGAGCCCTCCGGTTACAAGTTGTTCAAATCTTGAATTAACATCTTCTCTCAAACCTAATAATATTCATCAACTATTAGATAGAATGGAAACCGGATATATTGTAAATAGTGTAATGGGTGCTCATACAGCAAATCCAACTAGCGGAGATTTCTCAGTAACTACAAGTTCGATTCTTAGAGTCGAAGAGGGTGAAATTATTGGCTCAGTTAAGCAGGCTGGTCTCTCCGGAAACATGTCAAAAGCACTTCAGAGCGGCGTTTTCCTTGGTGATGATGTAAGAGTGTCAGGTGGAAGCATGTACATACCAGATGTTCTATTTATGCAAGGCTTACGTGTTAATCCTGCTTGATTTCTAAGGGCATTCTTTATTTCCTGTCGTCTGTGGTAAGTGTCACCATGGAGGTAAAGGGAGTGTCTAGTCTTAACCAATCCGCACGAATACCCGAAGCCTGTACTCCGCACAGGCAATCGATGAGAAAAATGTCTGTCGGGGTGAAAAAACATGTCTGATGAAAAGTATGAATCGCACATTAGTGCGGTTTTGTCCGAATGTCCAAATGCTGACAAGGATGAAGTTAGAGAAGCATTTGAAAAATACGAAAGCGAATTCTATATTCCTCCTCAAGATGCTTTACGTTCTATCATACGTAGATTCAAGGGGGAAATGGCTCCATCAACTTCCAACAGCTCCAATTCAGAAAACCCAACTAAGGTTACTAAGAAAGTGGCTAGCCTAAGTGAATTATCATCTAATGATAGGGATATTGAAATCGAGGTTGAAATAATTTCACATAACTTGAGAGAACAAACAATTAGAGGTGAACAGAAGCAAATTGCATTTGGTTTACTTGAGGACTCTCCTTGGGATGATGGAGCCAAAAGAAATAGGTGGGAGTATAAAGACTGGGGTCCTAATTCTAACATTACTCCAGGTTCGGTTGTTAGAATCGAAGGTGCTTCAGTGAATGAATATCAAGGCAGAATGTCACTTAATATCAATCAGAGTACCAGAATTGCAATTCTAAGAGAAGGAACAAGACCAGTCGTTGCACCAGGAGAACCAATTGAAATCAATAGTATTCCTAAAGATGGTTATATTTGTGTAGTCGGAAGAATTCTTTCATCTCGTCCTGATCAAATTCATAGGAAGGACGGCTCAGGTTCTATAGACGTAGTTAGAGGACGAATTGCTGATGAAACTGGGACAATTGGATTCTTATCTTGGGAGCCATTTGAGCATGAAGTAGGTACTTTAGTCAAGATTGATGGAGCACAAGTTAGGACTTTCAGAGATACACCAGAGCTAAATTTCGGTAGGACGACAAAAGTAGAGATTTTCCACGATTCTAATTTTGCAAATGCTGAATCTCTGATGCAGCAAAATGTGCTAACAATTTCTCAATTGAGGGACGGTTCTAGAGATGTAGAAACAATTGTTCAATTGACAGAATGGAACAAGCGTTCTTTTGTTCGAGACGGCCAAGAAAAATTCCTTTGGTCTGGACAAATAGCTGACCCTTCAGGAAAATGCCGAATGAGTGCATGGGAAGAACTTCCAGTGAAAAGTTCAGATCTTCCAATTACTGTAAAACTCAAGGGAGTTAGAGTTCGCTCTTGGCAAGGAATTCCTGACATTACTGTAGACAAAGCAGATCAGGTTGAGATTTTAGATTCTCCTCCATGGGACTCTTCTATAGACCTTTCAAATCACGTGGTAGATGTTGAATTAAGAGATTTAGTAACTGGCCCTAGTAGAGTGGGAGTTTCAACAAAAGGAGTTGTTGCAAGTGTTAGAGAGGATTGTGGAGTAATTATGCGCTGTACACAATGTAGAAGAGTGCTAAAAGACGGTGTATGCTCTGAAACTCAGTGCGATAATTATTCAGGAAATCAAGATATTAGACTTAGACTAGTTATAGATGATGGGAAAGCCACCTCCTCACTTCTAATTAACAAAGATGCAACACTAGAACTTCTAGGAGTAAGTGAGGATGACATCGTCTCTGAAATAGGTTCTAATGGACAAATGGAATTTGTTCAATCTCTAAGAAATAAGTTACTTGGTAGACAGGTTGTAGCAAGCGGTCGGGTGATTGTTGATGGACAAGGAGCAATGATATTAGCAGAAAAGGCAGAATTAGTAAATTTAGACCCTGCAATGCTTGCAACCGAAATTAGGGCAAAATGGGGGGTGGTCTAATGCAACCTTCACGTTCAATAAAAAGGCAGTCTGCATGGCATATGTTGGCTTCAGAATTCGGCGAATCTACTTTGAGTGAAAGGGGTTCAGGAGAGTTTGATCCAACATTTGTAATTACGAAACTTGGTTCAAAAATTAATCGAGTAATTGTAGCTGGTTTATTGGAAAGGCTTGAACCAAGAGATACTGCTAATGGTTCAGTTCTATACCAAGGACAGATTAGGGACCCATCCGGAGTTCATTATTTCTCAGTCGGAGATTATGCATCAGAATCGATGAGAGAATTAACTCTGCAACTTTCTCCTAGAGTAGAAAGCGGTGAACCAGTTCTCCTCATGATGGTAGCAAAAACCCGACTTTTCCAAACAGAAGAAGGAGCAATCTATACCTCACTTCGCCCTGAAGAAGCATGTGAAATTGACTCAAACGCCTATGCAGTTTGGCTTACTCAAGCATGTCAAGGAACATTGGAAAGAATGAAAATTTTTACAGATTCTTTAGATTATGAGCCAACTATTGAAGCATTGACAAAGGCAGAAATTCCAAGTCACATGGTCGAAGGTATAGTAGCTTCAAGAAATCATTATGGTGATGTAGATCTTGAACATTACAATCTCAATATACTACAAGCATTAGATATTGCTGAAGGAAAAATCGAGTCTGCTACAACTCCTGCCCAGCAACTATTGGTTGAAGATAATAAAAATGAAGATGATTCAGGTGAATCAGAAGAATTATCAGATGTTCTGCTAGATATTATCAAAAAATTAGACCAAGGTGACGGAGTGGATTTTGAAACTCTAATTACTAATGCTGCCGCTAGAGGTTTTGCACGTTCTGTGACCGAGGAAAAGATAGAATCATTATCTGATGAAGGCTCAATCCACGAACCTGCATTTGGTTGGTTTAGATTAGTTTCTTGACCATTTATCCCCAACACATTCAAGTTCTTTCGCTTGTGTGGGTGGCATAGAGGTAACCACATGGCAGGAATGGATTTCTTTATCCGCCCGGCAACGGGAACAACCAGCGCTGATTGGGTTAGAATACCCAATGCAGACATAAAAGTAAGACTAACGCGTAGAATGACTCGTACAATTGTTCGTGGCGAAGAAGGTGATAATTTGCACGATGAAGGCTCTGAGTCTGCTATTTACACGATTAGCGGAGAAATGGAAATCGACGAGTACAAGAAAATTTTAGCCATGTTCCGTTCCGGTCAACCTTGTATTCATGACCCATTCGAAGAGAGAGATGTCAAGGTTGTATTTGCGTCTATGGAATATGATGGTTCGAATGAATCATTCACTTTTGAATTAATTGAAGATATTGTTTGAGGGATTTTATTGCGTTCACTAGATGAGAAAAAAGAAATTCTGTATGTAATTCGTACAATGGATGTTCTGATGTCATCTGGTGTCGGGCTCGAAGCAGCCATACACACGATAGGAACGGGTGGTTACGGAATTATTTCTTCGGACTTCTCCAATGTCATGGAAAGGTTGCGTTCAGGTAAGTCTGGAGGGTTGGAAAGAGAAATTAAGAGTTTAATGAACAAAGCCGAATCTGACGGATACCGTAGACTTTTGAACACTATGTATACCAATCTGACACAGAATACAGATTTGATCGAGACTCTTAGAAAACAAGGAAAGAGAATGGAAGATGACAGAAATGAGGATGTTAAAAAGTACATAGAAGATTTGGGTGGGGTTCCTGAAACACTTCTTTCAATTGGAATGATTGGTCCAATTATTCTTGCTATCGTAGGATTAATTCCACAATTGATGAGTGGAGATTTGGGGGCATTTATGCAACTACCTCCTTCCTCAACAATTAATTCTGTAGTTAATGTAGGATTAATGATGACTCTTGTTGGAATGATTTTTATCGGCTTGAAGGCACATACCAAGGACCCAGGGGTGTAGTGATATTATGATTTTTGATATTCTCGAAGCCTTTAATGACCAAATGCTTTTACTAATTCTATCTGTATTAGGAATTGCATTTGCTGCTGGTGGAATTCCTCCAATGATTGAAAGGAAGAGAAGAAGAAGTATCGAGAACCAATTACCAGCATTACTAGAATCGTTATCAGATGCAGTTGGTGCTGGACGAGGTATTCAAGAAGCCATGTTGGAGCAAGGAAGGAATACTCCTGGTGTTTTGGGCAAGCTACTTACTGAAACCCTAGAATCTAGTCATTCATCTTCTTTTGATGCAGCTCTATCTGCTTTTGCTTCTAAGACACGTTCCGCTCAAGTACAAAGAGTAACCGTTTTGATTGAAACCGCAGTCTCGCAAGATGCTCCCTTGCAAGGAATACTTTCAGACCTGTCGATGGATTATGAAAGATTAAATGACTTGATGAATAAACGTGAAAGTGAATTACAGGCCCGTGGAATTTTAATCATTATCTTTGTATGTATTGGTTTACCAGTTCTAATTGCATTTATTGTTGGTTTATTCGCACCAGCCAGTAAAGGATATCAAATAGGCGGATTTAATCAAACATTTTCACTATTCTTTGCTGCAGCATCAGCAATAGCGGCGTCGGTTTCAGGCAGAATGCTTGGAAGAATGAAAGATTTCCTTTGGTGGCTACCGTTCTGGATGTCAGTATCCATGGGATTGTATTTAGGAGCAGTCAAATTGATTGGAGGTTAAATAATATGTCAGAAAAAGTATTAGCACAATATGGTAGAGTTACAATTTATCTAGAACCAAATCACCCTTCACCAATATATCACGTCGATGGTTCTATAGACCCAAATCCATATGGAGATATAGCAGTATTGTTGGAAGATGATAATTTAGAAGAAGTGATGTACAATGGCGGTACTCAATGTGTCAAAGTTGCCCACAGAGATCATGGAATGTGTCGAACCAATGTTTGGATTGATGATAATGCTGGAATTCAAATCGCTAAGAATATAGCATCTTTCACAAATGTACCTCTTGGAGACGGTCCTGGAATGGTACCAATTTTTGATGGAAGGTTACCTGATGGTTCACGTGTAAATGGTACAATTCCACCTATAACTCCAGACGGACCAACACTGACTATCCGAAAATTTAGAGAAGATCCTCTTACAATGTTGGATTTAGTTAAATTTGGAACTGTGAACCCACGCCTAGCTGCTATGATGTGGGTTTGGATTGAAGGACTAGATAGTAGGCCTGCAAACTTTGTTATTGCAGGAGGTACAGGTTCAGGTAAAACTACGACTTTGAATTGTTTAGGTATGTATATCCCTTGGCATAGGAGACTATTAACCGTAGAAGATACTGCTGAATTGCAAGTATACCATGACCACTGGTTGAGAATGGAAACCAGAAGAGAGAGACCTGATGGAACCCCTGAAGTTGATATGAATGACTGCCTAAAATCTAGCCTTCGTATGCGACCAGATAGAATAATTGTTGGTGAGGTAAGAGGCCCGGAGGCTGCTACACTACTAACTGCTATGAACACGGGTCATGATGGTTCTTTTGGTTCTCTACACGCAAATACTGCCCAAGAGACTGTTACAAGAATGATAAATCCTCCAATGAATGTTCCACCAATTATGCTTACTGGTCTTGATTTAATTATAATTCAGGCAAGGCTACACGTAAATGGAAGTACAGTGAGAAAGATTACAGAAGTCGCTGAAATTGCAGGAATGGAAGGAACAAAGCCTAGACTCAATGTTATTTGGAAATATAATGCTGCTAAAGATAGAATTGAGGAAACAGGAATTCCATCAAAATTAAGAGAAATTATTTGTCAAGCAGCAGGAGTAACTCCAGATGTTTTTGAGAAACATGTTGAACAGAGGCAGAAAATTATTGAAGATCTTCTAAGGAGAGATATTAGGGATATTCAAACGGTAACCCAAGTAATTCAGAATTTCTATGCCAGCAGATAATCATCCGCGTAATCTTGCTAAAACATCATCAATATGATCGATTTTTTCTCTGGCTGATTTAACCCTGTCCGCAGCGTCAGCGATTTCTTCATCATCATCAGTAATGATAATTTCTTCATCACTTTTAGGTTTGAAAGCATCTGCAAGTAACTTCAATTCAGTTACAATTGCATCTACCTGATTATCTGATAATATTATTCCAGGTGCTACTCTAGGAATTTCAGATGGTGATAGGTGTCCCAGTTCAGCCCCGATGATACCTGAACAAGCAAGAATTCTTGGTCTCAAATCCGCTGTATTAACATCGTAACCCCTAGATTCTAAAAATCTGATAATTAGTGCTTGTTGAGCTTCATCAAATCTACCCTCACTTGATTCAAGGATGGTTTCTACCACCTCTTCAAATGATTTAATGTTCCTTTCAAGACGTTCTATGGTTCTTCTTTCTCCAGTTGAAAGATGTATTGAGCCATGGTGAAGAATTCTCAGAATTCTATTTCTTCTTGCAACGCTTGGGTCTTGAAGAGCTTCTGCTTCATTAATTTCTACATGAAGGTCGAATAAGGCATGAACTCTTCCAGATATACTTGGGATTCTCATATCAAGCCCCATATTTCTACCAATCTCTTCAAACGCGACTCTTGCTTTTACTAAATCACCTTGGTGCAGTGATAAAGTATTACCAAGTTGATCTCTTAGTGAGCTCCTAATATTTTCAAATTCTCTTATTGCTTCTCTTTCGCGCCATGAATTTGGCATAGAATTAATAGAATCTTTTTCATTTTGGGTTTGGAATTCTAATTCCATTATTTTGTTACGGATAACATTTCTAACCACCGGTTCTTCAACCATAAAACCATAATCCGAAAATTTAGAAATAAATGCTTCCAAATCTTCTTCATCGCTAGATTTACTCACCATTAAGAAATCTCTTCCAGCAGCCTCTATTTCAGCAATCCTAGAATTCAATTCTATCAATGATGCTTCTACTTCAAGACTATTTACTTGAGAATCAAATCCAATAGGGGTCTGAATCATTGAAGGAGTTTCAGCCTCTTCAGTTTCTTGATTTGACCTAAGTACAGTATCAATAGTTTGAGCAACAATATTTTTCGTTGTATCGAACCCTTCTTCGGATAATTCATTTCTCAATTCGGTTTCTTGTTCGAAAGTCCATCCTTCTGGATGATTTGCGACGAAATCATCGACAGTCTTCACAACGAGTTGCTCATCTGTATCTTCGTTTATCTGATCATCATCTTGTTCAGATGGTTTAGGAATTTTTGGGACATTAAGTTTATCTTTTGGCCTTCTTAGTGTTTTCTTGACCTTGCCCCAAGAGCCCTGTTGTGATGCTAATACGCCGGCAACACGAACCAAAAGAGATTGCTTGTCTCCAGTCAAAGGTAATTGTAAAATTTTGCATAATTCGTGTAAATGACTCTTGGTCATTGAATCTAGTTTTTCAGGGGTTAGTTGTTTTGGATCTTCATGGAGATGCAAATACAGTCTTTGTCTTCTCTCTCTAATCGATCCTGATTTTTTAATTCCGAAAATACCAAGAATTTGACCAATGTCTTTGTTTTTTAGCGATTTTATGTCACCTTTCCCTAAGTCCCATTCATCTAGAATTAGGTTGGCAATTAACCTCGCTCTTAATGACTCTACAGAGCCATTTTTAGGCATTTGATAACTTGTAGCAATCTCTTTTAGGCGATCGAAACGAGCTTGGTAAAGTTCGCTTAACAGTTCACCTTTACTTGTCAATTAATCACCTTGTCCCGTTATGAGTTCAAAGGGGTATATCTGTCTTCGGTGTCTAAATGAATAAAATTGTGCGGTTTCGATACCTTGTTGCTGATTCCAAAATTCAAAAAAATGGTTTATTCAACCAATTATTTGAAGCATGATAACTATTTAGCAGAATTAGGGCTGTCAATGAGTAGGAGTGTTAAATCAGCAAAGTCTTCCATAAAGGAAATCTATGGATTGATGGATTCTCTAAATGAAACAGTCAAAAATGATATTAAATCAAATTTATCTTCATTCGAGGAATCATTACGAACTAGACTTTCAAATGCAGAAAATGTGATTATTGAATCAGCCAGAGCTAGAGAAGCTATGGTTGCAGGAATTGTTGGTATGCGAAAAAGTATCGAGAAGGCGCAAAGAAAGTTTTCAAGAAACAATAATATCGAAGATCTAAGATTAACTCTACTCGATGTTGCCAAGGATATCTCAAGATTAAGAATTGCAAATGAAAATATTTCAGAGTCAATTAAGACGGTTCTAAATCCGAATATGTCTGCTGTTGAAGGAGTTGAGAGGTTTGCTTTTGATATTCAGAGATTTGCTGCCACTTGGGAAAGAATTGGACGGGACATAGACCAAGGAATTAGTGATTTATGTGATGACCAGGATCCTTCAGAATTGGTTGATTTAGAAAATTATATCTCTAAACAGGGTTATGACAAATTAATTTCTAATCAAGATTTATCCAAAGAAGTCGAATCTGAATAATCATTTAAATCTAATAAAGGCTCTTTAGATTCATAATAATTTTCTGGCATCCCATGGATTCTTCTTGTTGGTTCTGGGCGTTCTTCTTGCATAAGTGAAATCAAAGTATTGAAATCCTTTAGTAAATTTACCATGCCCATATGACTTTTTTCTAGTGAAATAATCCTTTCACAGATGGCGGTTACCTTACCATCAAAACTCAAAGTTTCAATTATCAATTGTAGTCTTATATTCGAATTAGTGGGTTTTCCATCCTTGCCTATAACGGATTCAATTGTAGAATCATCGTTACTTCTCTTCGCTTCTTTCAGAATAGTACCAATTTTTCTTTGTTCAACATGTATGCCGGTAATATTGTTGATTCTTTGATCTAATGAATCGAGTAAATTTGATTCAATTTTGTGGCAAATAAATGCTGCATCATCATTCATTGATTCAATTGTTGATGATGGAAATCCTTTCCTTGAAACAAGCAGTGTAAATCCGTGAAGTGGTGGTGGGATGAAATGAGTTCTCTCAGGATTTTCTCTTTGTAATCCAAGAGTATGCCTTCTAGATTTAAATTTCAAAGAACTATGTAGGCTTCTAGTAGTAACAAATCCATCAATTAGTTGATTTTGGCGACACTCTTCTAACCAAGAATTTAATTCCATCTTGTCCATATCTTCAGTAATCTCTAAAATATTGATTAATTCATTAGATGATATAACATTTAGATCGCTTCTTAATCTTGATAATTGCCTCTTTATCAGTTGATTATCACAAATAATTTTTGCATTTGAAAAAAGATATTCTGGCTTATCATCACAGACTAAAACCCAAGTAGGTTCCCTTCTTGGAAGAATTGCAGAAATAACCAAGTCATCTTGAACTATTTCTTTCCAATCTATAGCACTCATAGCAACTAAATCCGCATTTCCTGATTTCAATTGGGATATTGCTGATTCTATATGCGGTAATTGCTTAAGTAGGAGGTTGAATTCTTTGGATTTTTGTTCAACCATCTTTTCTACATGAATTCTTACTCCGTCACCATTAGAAGGAGTTGTCAAAATGGTCAACCGCTCCATATCTGACATACATTCACCTCGGCTGGGATTGCTCCTAGCGTTCTATGGCTGCAGACCATTGGTTAAGAAGGACACCCTACCACGGTGTATCATGGCGCACATTTCGGAAGGTAGTCAAAACCGTTTCGAAGAGTTGAGAAATGATATTGAGCAGTCTCTAGAAGAAATGATTGCTTCAAGGATAAATTCAGGTGAAGTTGTAGAACTTGCGGGTAGAATGCTTTTAGCCGGTGGAAAGCGACTTAGGCCAATTATGATGTTTCTAGCATATGAATTAGCAGGCGGAAAAAATCCCGATGACTTGATGCCATTAGCTAAGGCATTCGAATTCTTGCATACTGCTACATTGGTTCATGATGATATTTATGATGAAGCAACTCACAGAAGAGGAGTGCCAACAATTCACACTGAGCATGGTTTAGCCAAAGCAATAATTGTTGGAGATTGGTTATTTGTTCAAGGCTATGCTTTGGGCGGTAGATACAACCAAGAAATAGTTACGATAATTGGCAATTACTGCTCAGATATTGCGGTTTCTGAAATTTCTCAAATAGAGCATATAAATAACTTGAAAACAACTCCAGAAGATTATCTAAGTATAGTTAGAGGTAAAACTGCAGGGCCATTTTCGGGAGGTTGTCACTCTGCTGCTATAATTGCTGGAGCCTCCGATGAACAGAAACTCGCACTTGCAAATTTTGGAATGGAAATCGGAATTGCATATCAGTTAGTTGACGATTTACTCGATCTGAAAGGTGATGAATCAATTGGAAAACCCAGAGGTTCCGATGTTTATGAAGGTAAAATGACTCTCCCCCTTATTCACTCACTTACGATTCACCATGGGAAAAATAGGGAGCGACTGGCAGAAATAATCAGTAACTTCAATTATGATTTATTCGATGAATTAATTCAACTACTTGAAAAATCAGACAGTTTTTCTTATACAGAAATCTTGATACAAAATCATTTCGATAGAGCAATGAAATATCTGGATATTTTTGGTGATTCTGAGATTAAACAACACCTATTGGCGCTTTCAGAGTATATTACAAAAAGAAAATTATAACCGGCTAGAGAATTATTTTCGAAAAAACACAAATTTCGCATAATACATGCGGTTGGTTCAAGTGTTATCCAGTAAACAGGTATACATGGGCCGAGACTCTTTGATTGAAGATCAGCGTGCAGTCAGTCCAGTTATTGCTACAGTACTTCTTCTTGCAATTACAGTAATGCTTTCTAGCATGGTCTTTGTAATGATGCAAGGAGCCTTAACCTCAGTTGAAAAGTCGTCTCCAGAAGCTTCGGTTAGTGTAAGAGGATTATCCAATGGTTTTCATGTTGTTAGATTAACAAGCTTAGACCAAGCATTAGACCCATCACAGTTAGAGTATCAATTAACCTCATCAGGTGATGGTACTAAAATTTCAGGACTCCTAAGTGACTCAGATGTGTATGGAGTCATTGGTTCTAATGTTTCATTCCATGATCGTGATGCAGGTTATTCAGTAACCAAGGGTGACTACTTTGTAATTGACTCAAATAGTATTGGATCTGACAATGGTGAGTGGAAATTGAAGTTGATAGATTTAAGTTCAAGTACACTTCTATTCGACACACAATTGATAGAGATTCAATACTAGCCTCCGATGTAAGACATTTCTACAGGTCTGTGAATCTGCTTTTCGCTATTTCTTTCCTCTGAATATCGGTCTTTTCTTTTATTCCAAATATCACTAATTATTGTAGATAGGTCTTCCTCAGTTGCTTCCATTCTTATCATACTTAGTAAGTCATGACCTTGTTCAGAGAACAGGCAGGTGAATAATTTTCCATTAGATGAAATCCTTGCACGTGTGCATGATCCACAGAATGGAGAACTGATAGATTCGATAAATCCTATATCCAAATCATATCTAGCCAGTTTCCATTGTTTGGCAACTTCTCCATAATAATTTGGTTTTGTCTTAGTTAATGGGCCAAATTCTTTTTGAATAATTTCTCTAATTTCTTTGCCTGTCACAACTGAATCCAGTTTCCAAGAATTTGTTGTCCCAACATCCATGAATTCTATAAATCGGACAGGAATGTTGTACTCTATAGAGGTTTCAATCAATTTATTTATCTGATTTTCATTTTTATTCTTTTCAATAACTGAATTAATTTTTACTTTTAACCCAGCGTCAATCGCAGTTTTTATGCCTTCAAGAACTTGATTAACTCCAAATTTAGAATCAGTCATTTCTTTGAATAACTCATCATCTAATGAATCAAGACTTATAGTGACCCTATCCAATCCACTTTCTTTGAGAGAATTAATTTTATTTTTTAGCAGTACACCATTGGTAGTCATTGCAATATCAAGACTTTCATCTAAATTTCTTATCATCGATACAAGTTTGGAAATATCTTTTCTCAGCAAAGGCTCCCCTCCGGTGATTCTTACTTTACTAAGTCCAAGTGGAAGCATTGATTTTACAATTAGAACAATTTCCTCATAAGAAATAATTTGACCTTTCGGAAGAAATTCGTAGTTTGAATCAAAGTGTTCTTTTGGCATACAATAAGTACACCTAAAATTACATCTATCAGTGACTGAAATTCTAAGATCTCTGAGAGGCCTTCCCATAGAATCCTCTAATCTCATCAACAATTCTACTTCAATTAGGTTATTGAATTGTTTTACAAGGTTTGATGTTGTATGATTATCTGGATTAATTATGGCTAGTGGTGGTGAGTTGGGTCAGACAAATTCATCTCACAAATCTAAAAGCACCTCTAACTCCCTCGAGGTGAAACCATTTCCAAATAAAAAAAGTATCTCATGGGAGTTACCTCCATCGAAAAGTCATGCGATTAGAACATTATTCTTAGCATCTCAGAGTTCAGGTTCGACGGAGATTTTTGGAATAAATAATTCCGGTCATGATGTAAATTCTATGAAGAATTGCTTAATACAGTTGGGGGTAAAAATGGAGAAATTAGATAATCATGGAAACGTATCACCTCTTGGAATTGAGTTAATTGGAGGCGACATATCTTCAATTATTGTGCATGGTGTTGGGAAAAATGGATTCAAGAAACCGGAAAAGAGGCTTGATATCGGCAACTCAGGAACAACTCTAAGGTTAATCTCAATACTATGTTCAAGGTTTGACTTCGAGGTAATAATTGATGGTGATATGTCAATTAGGAGCCGATATACCAAGTCTTTGTGGGATTCTATGGTAGATTCTGGAGTCAGTGTTTCGTATCTTCAAGACGAATTTCATCTTCCAGTAAAAATTCAAGGTCCATGGTTTAGCCAAGGGCAAAACAAAACACTGTTGCTTGATATTTCTAAATCTAGCCAACCACTTTCAGCCTGGATTCTTTCTTCATCTGCATTAGAAGATGAAATAGAAATTGAATTTGATGGAACTCCAGTTTCCAATAGACATTGGGAATTATCCCTTGAAATGTGTAACTCTAACGGCGCAGAAATTGTTCTTAATGAAAATAGCTTGATCATAAAACCTTGGGTTTTAGATTTAAAACCAAAAATAGAGATTCCTAAAGATGCTTCTATGGCAAGTTTTGCTATGCTTGCAGCATCATGCTTAGATATTCCAATAGACCTCATCGGGTGGCCAAAAAGAGAGGATTGTGTAGGTCATGAAGTTTTATTTGATATTTCAGAAAGTCTCGGTATTAGGTGGAATAATTCAACTTTAACTAAATTTTCAGATGGCAATCCGGTAAATGTTGATATTACAAATTGCAATGACATAATCACCCCTCTAAGCTTAATGCTTGCACTGGCTTCAGGAGGTAAAATTTCTGGTGCATTGCACACTTCTTTCAAGGAGAGTAATAGATTAAAATCTACAAAATTATTGTTAGATTGCTTCGGGATGGAATGTGATTTATTGGAAGACGGCTTGTTTGTTAATGGAAATCAAATACCAAAAAATCCAGATAACTTAGTCAAGACTTTCGGTGATCATAGAGTATTCATGTCAGCATATATTTTGGGTTGTTTTGCAGGGGCTATAATTGATGGTAATGGCTTACACAAAATTGCTGATGAAAGATTCATTGAAAGAATATCTAAGTTATACTAACCATGCCTGCCAAAATGATGGTCTAGTGAATCAATAGGCAATCTGAGTGCAGTTGGTCTTCCATGAACGCAAGCCCAAGGGTTTGGAATCTTCCTCATATCATCCAGAAGTCTTCGCATTTCTGGTAGTGTTAATTTTTCATTTGCTTTTACAGAGCCTCTACAAGCATTGAGGAAAGCAAGGTGATCTTTACGATTTTCAACTGTCTCTAGAGGCGCTCCATCTTCTGAACAATCTTGCAGTAAATCGATTAGGAAAGGGATTACATCCTCTCCCGACAGAAGGTTTGGAGCACTTGCTAAACACCATTCATCCTCAAGGTATGTAAATTCGAATCCAACCTGTCGCAATCTTTCAAGCGAGGATTCTAGTAAAGCAGTTTGTTTTGCATCAAAATCTAATTTTAGTGGCTGGAGCCTAGTTTGACTTTCCCATAATTTTTCATTATATCTTAATCTCTCAAATCTTATCCTTTCATGTAGAGCATGCTGATCAATCAGCAGCAACTCTCCGTCCGCCTGAGCTAGAATATATGAATCAGCAAATTGAGACAATGGTTCCATTTCAGGTAAATCATTAATTATATTTTCAAGTGGTTTTTCATCGGTGGGGGAAATCGCAACACCACATTTTGAATGTCGATGTAAATCTCTTTCAGCATGTGATAATGCAGGTGCAATTGGTTTATCTTCCATGCCTGGTAATGTTTGTTGAGGAATTTGCGATGAAGAGATAGGTCTGGCCTTTGCTTCTTCCTTAGGAACTTCTGCTTCAATTCCATGAAGATTTAATTGAGAACCGGCAGCAATAGCCCATGATGGGATATTTGAGTGATTCTTTTCCTCTATAGAAGGGTGATTTGAAGCAATATTTAAGCCAGCAGCTTGTACTAAACTGTCGGCTTTTGAATCCTCTCTAAATATTTTTGTAATTGGCTCAGTTTCCGAGGAAATTAAACTTTGTAATTCTTTTATCCCCCCAGTAGAATCTGGATTTGTAGGTACTTCTTCTAATGTATTAGCAATTGCTCTTTCTAATCTTTCTAAAACTCTCCAAGAGTGCTTTAGTCTAACTTCACGCTTAGTAGGGTGTACATTTACATCCACTTCTTCACTGGGGATTTCAAGTGAAAGAACTGCAATTGGGTGTCTACCTTGCATTAGTCTAGTTCTGTAACCCCTTCTAATTGCTTGATGAAAAGGCCCTGAAGAAACTGGTCTCTCATTGATTAAAATATAGATGTCATCACCCTTTCCTCTAGTGATATCAGGAGTACTAATCCATCCTTTCCACAGTTCATCACCAGGNGCTGAATTATCNATTTCNGGNATTTTTAATTCNATNAGTTGATTNGCNTGCTTNCCNAGAATNTCATANAATCTATCNCTNANNGAATCACTNTTNGGNACATCNAGTACNGTTCTTTCATCNTTTATCANCTTNAAACTNGTTTGTTTGTTAGCCATTGCGTGAGAAACTACAACATCGATAATTTTTGCATTTTCTGTTGCTGGTCTTCTCTGGAATGATAACCTAGCAGGTGTGTTTTGGAATAGGGAATGAACTTCGATTATAGTCCCTTCAGCCATTCCATATGGCTCAATTCCAAGTTTCTCACCAAATTTCATGTTTATACATCGACCGTCTTTACCTTTAGGTCTACTTGCAACCAGCAGTTCTGAAACAATACCGATACTTGCCAATGCTTCCCCTCTAAACCCAAGTGTGTTTATCCTCTGAAGATCTTCTGCTGTCCTTAATTTAGAAGTAGCGTGTCTATCCAAAGACAAAGGCAAATCCGATTCGCTGATTCCACTACCGTTATCTTCTATTTTTATCAAATCAAAACCACCCCTTTCAATTGTAATTGTTATTTGTGATGCTTCAGCATCAAGGCTATTTTCAATCAATTCCTTGACAACTTGGGCAGGCCTTTCTACTACTTCCCCCGCTGCGATATGACCAATTGTATTATCATCTAATTGAACTATTGATCTGGGCTCAGACATTTGTTTTACCTCCATTTTGATTTCTTATATTTTTTAGTTGATATAGAGAATCGTGAGCCTCTTTTGGGGATAATTCATCTAGTCTTGAAAAAATATCATCTAATTTTTCAATAATATGCTGATTATCATTATTAGTAATATTTGTTGAATTAGTTGCAGCTAGGTAGCCGAGTAAACTTGNCTGTCCTAGATCACGAGCTATGGGAGCCCCGCTTTCACCTGCTCTTGCACCTCTTGCTTGCTTCTCCAGGAATAGTAATAACTCTGAGGCTCTTTCAACAACTCTTCTTGGAAGCCCTGCTAATGCTGCGACTTGGACTCCATAAGAATCATCACTAGGTCCATCGCCTACTGTGTGTAGAAACTTCAATTCTCCATTACTTTGAGCAACTTGAACGTGTACATTTTTTATTTTCTTTATTTCTTCTTCTAAACCTATCAACTGGTGATAATGAGTTGCAAATAAACTTCTAGCGTCAATTCGATTACAAATATCTTCAGTTACCGACCAAGCAATAGACAATCCATCAAATGTAGATGTTCCTCTTCCAACTTCATCTAGAAGNATAAGTGAATTTTTTGTAGCTCTTTTCAAAATATGAGCAACTTCAATCATTTCCATCATGAAAGTAGATCTTCCTCTACGTAAATCATCGCTAGCGCCAACCCTAGTAAATACCCGATCAACAAGTCCAACCCTNGCCTTTTCAGCAGGAACAAACGAACCTGCTTGTGCGAGTATAGATATTAGAGCAGTAGTTCTCAGGTACGTTGATTTACCTCCCATATTAGGTCCAGTAATTAGTAAAAAATTCTTCTTATTATCTAGGGTAATATTGTTTGGTACAAATCCTCCTTGTTGTTCAAGAACCGGGTGTCTAGCCTGTTCAATTTTCAAAATAGGAGAATCGATAATTTCCGGCCTTACCCAAGACCTTTTTTTGGCAACCATAGCAAAGCATTGTAGTACNTCTATTGAGGCAACCTTTCCAGCAATTTCTGCAAGTAATTGAACACTATCTCTGCATTTTTCTCTTAGTTGTCGGAAAATTCGATATTCCAATTCTTTGACCTTAGTGTCTGCAGTAAGCAATAAATCATCTCTTTCTAGAAGTTCCTCAGTGATATATCTAGAACCGTTTGTCATCTGTTGCTTTCTTTTCCAATCCTCAGGAACTTTGTTTTCATGAGTTTTTGTTACTTCGATGAACCANCCAATTTGTCTNTTCATACGAACTTTAAGTGAAGGTATATCTAAATCATTTCTAAGTTTTTTTTCTAATTCATTGAACCATGAGTGTCCTTCTTGCGTAGTGATTCTAAGTTTGTCTATTTCTTCATCAAAACCTTGCCTAATTATTCCTCCATCTCTCAAACTTAGAGGAGGATTATCAACCAATGTTCTCCGGATTTCTTCTCCCATTCCAGTAAGGCTATCTAAATTTGAAATCAAATGACTGAGTAGTAAATCGTCGGTTTGTTGACAAATTCCAATTATTGCTGGCATTCTTTCAAGAGCTATTGAAGTCGCTAGTAAATCTCTAGCATTTGAGCGATTATATGCTAATTGAGTCGCAAGACGTTCTAAGTCTCTGAGTCCCTTCAATGATTCTCTAAGTGAATCAATTCTTTTAGAGGAACGGAATAAAGCATTGACTGAATTTTGTCTTGATGTAATTGCTCCAATATTTGATAGCGGCCTTAGTATCCATGTCTTGAGCAATCTTCTACCCATTGCAGTTCGACAATAGTTAATGCTTGACAATAAACTACCGTCATATTCACCGGCAAGTGTTGAAGTTAACTCTAGATTTTTTAGAGTAGTTTGATCAAGAAGCATATTCCCCTCTTCCTCGATAATTGATATATCTCGAAGCGGAATTGAATCTGCAATATGTACTGTCGCTAAATAGTCCGCTGCTAATCCGGCAGCTGAAAGTGAAAGCGGTGCATTGTCCAAATCGATGTGCCCTAAATCGCCAACCTTCAATAGTTCTTTCAGTCTATTCCTTTTTTTATTTTCAGAAGCGTTATGCTGGGATATAACTATGTCATTAAGATGTGTAAACATATTACAAAGATTGGGGTTTTCAGAATCTTTTGTAGAAATAACAATTTCAGC
The DNA here is from genome assembly GCA_002729095.1 of Methanobacteriota archaeon. Lineage (GTDB taxonomy): Archaea > Thermoplasmatota > Poseidoniia > Poseidoniales > Poseidoniaceae > MGIIa-L1. The sequence continues at coordinate 99,984 of PBWC01000045.1, read as the reverse complement.
AGGGTTCCATCTTAGAATTTCATCCATTGCTCGACTAAATCTATCATTTCCAGACCATGTGCTAGCCCATGATTCTCCGGTTGATGCATCAATTACTCCCATTCCAAGTTGTTCTTTATCTAGTATAATTGCTGAGAGTAAGGACCTTTCATCGCTTGAAAGTAATGACTCCTCATACAAACTTCCCGGAGTATATACTCTAGTAACAACTCTTTCGAGAAGCTTGGCTCCATCTCTTAGTTTATCTTCTTGTTCAGCTACTGTGACTTTGAATCCAGATTTAATCATCTTACGCAAGTTATCTTCCAATGCATGCCACGGAAAGCCTGCCATTGGAATTGGCACATCCGCATTCTTGTCTCTCGATGTTAATGCTAGACCTAATACTTCCGAGGCTTCTTCGGCATCTTCGTAAAACAGTTCATAGAAATCCCCCATTCTGAAAAATAGAATTGTATCGGGGTGTTCGGATTTGATTTCCATGAATTGGTCCATCATACCCCTCTTTGACATCACATCACATCCATGGCTTACGCTGGAGTTACACGTCGTTGAATACGGCTCATGAAGGTTATTGAAGTAAAATAAAAAATACGTTGATTACTCTAATAAATAATCAAGTATTCATTCTATCATATACATTCCATCCCATGACGATGAAAGCAATGGTAAAAACCAGAATGAAAGAGAAGTTCAAGAAACCTCTTCCACTTTCTATAGAACCATATGAAGAAGGGTCAAAATTTAGAATTTTATTTTCTCCATTAGTATCAGTCCCGTACATAAAAATCATTTCATTAGAAGAACTAAATGTCTCTATTTCTATCGGCATTTTATGTTGCAGTTCAATAACTTTAGATTCTTCTTCACTCCATTTAATCACTGTTTCAGAATTCATTGATCCGAAGAACCATATTGTTTCACAATCACTTTTAACTGCTGCTTTACTAGTTATATCGATGGATTCGAAAGTCAGATCATTTGAATCGAATATTACAGTTTGTGATGTACCTGCTATGATCATTTTTTCATTGATTTTTATCAAAGAATGGAACTCTCCATTATTTCCTAAGTATAATTCATGTAGCATTGGAGCAGTAAATCCACCAGTCCAAATTACATGACCAATCACTGGTTTTATCTGGGGAGAGGCTGGATTATCATCTCCACCTGATGATGAAATTAGAACACCAGTTGCTATCCATTCGTTGTTAGAAATAGGTGAAATCTCTTTCCATTCAATATTTTCACTTTCAGGGGTATTTGAACTCGGTGTTCCATCAATTTCAACTCCTCTAAAACTTGTAAAACTTCCTTCATCGGTGATTAGTAACATTGAATCAACCTGCTGATCGTAGTTAGGTGAAATCTCATTAATACTAAATGAACCGCTTTGGTCACTTATATTCAGATGAGAAATCACACCCGCATCAATAAACATAATTGAGTTTTCATGAACCGAGGTTGCTACGGTACCGTTGGTCATCGAAGCTAAAAATTTGATATTAGTGAATTCGGTTTCAGTATTTGGATCGATAATTATTTTCTCTTTGTCATCGATGAATTGATACAAAATTATACCATCAGAAGTATGGGCTACTGCGGTGTAATCGTCATTTGATTGATGTTCAATGTGCATGATTCTTGAATTTGGCATTTCAGAATTATCACTAATATCAATTCCAGTTAATTTACTTGTTCCATGAATGGCAACTGCCCCGATTATTATGAATATAAAGAAAACTGATATTGCTAACCATTGGTGCTCGGATTCTTCCTGAAGAAAACTCTTCCAACCCTTCGCCATGATGTATCGCTGTAGAGTATACTCCATGAAGGCTTTTGTCTAAAAACCGCTAAATTTGTTTAATTTTATAAAAATTGAAAAAAGCAAATCATGCGGAGAAGTGATAAAGGGAGCATTATTCGCAGGGTTGCTTGGAGGTCTAATATGGCACGTAAACCCGCATCAATGTACCGACGTTTGAAAGGACCTGCTTATACTCGACGCAAGTATATCGGCGGTGTCCCAAATAACCGTATTATGCAATTCCATGTTGGAAACAGAAGAGCAGCAGAAACAGGAGGTTTCCCTGTAGTTGTCGAACTAAGGTCTGATACTAACTGTCAAATTCGTCATACTGCTCTTGAAGCTGCGCGTGTTATTTCTAATTCTACGATACGTAATCAAGCAGGAGCTCAAGGTTATGCACTAAGAGTTCATACCTTCCCGCACCATGTTCTTAGAGAAAACAAACAAGCTACTGGTGCAGGTGCAGATCGTGTTTCTCAAGGAATGAGGTGTGCCTTTGGAAAGAACGTTGGAACCGCAGCTAGAGTAAAGAAAGGTCAAAGAGTAATTTCCATTCAAATTCAGCCTGAACACTATCTTACCGCTAGAGATGCCCTTCGCAAGGCTAGCATGAAATTCCCTACCCCATGTACTATTAGATTAGTCAAGGGTCATGAGCACTTAAAGGGTTTAATTTGAATAATGGTGGGCATCGCCCACTGTTTAAAGAACATATTTTGTTCTTTTTTTGGGCGCGCTTTGAAAAGCAAGAATAGTTTAGATTGTTTAGAGGTGATTTCTTGAGAGTTGCAGTTTTGAAGGAAGACAATTGTCAACCCAAAAAATGTAATGATGAATGTCAAGTATTCTGTCCACCAGTAAGAAATGGCCAAGAATGTATAATTATGGATGAGAAAACCGGGAAGCCACATATTTCAGAGAGCCTATGCATAGGTTGTGGAATATGCATCAATAAATGTCCTCATGATGCTTTAATCATCGAGCAATTACCAAGTGAACTCGAAACAGATTTGATACATAAATATTCAATGAATGGATTTAGATTATTCAGGCTACCAACACCATCTAAGGATAGCGTAGTTGGAATTTTAGGCCCAAATGGAATGGGTAAATCTACTGCAATTAATGCATTATCTGGTAGAATAACACCTAACCTTGGAGACTGGTTGAATAAAGAGCCAAATTGGGATGAAATTATTGAATCACTACCAAGGGGGGAACTTCGAGATTTTTTGATATCAGTAAAAAAAGGTGAAGTCAAAATCGCGGTAAAACCTCAAAATGTCGATAAATTACCCAAGAGAGTTAAAGGAACTGTTAGAGAATTATTAACTAAAGTAGACGAAAGAAAAATATTTGACACTGCAACCAAAGATCTCGGAATCGACCATTTACTTGATAGGACTATACAACAGTTATCTGGTGGAGAATTACAGAGAATGGCAATCTGTGCTACTATTCTAAGGGACGTTGATGTTTACTTTTTTGATGAACCTTCCTCTTATTTAGATATTCATGAAAGAATGCGTATAGTAAAAATTATACAAAAACTTTCAGAAACAAAGAGAGTAATTGTAATTGAACACGATTTAGCCGTATTAGATGTATTGGCTGACTTGATACACATTGTTTACGGCAAAAAGGGAGCATTTGGGATTTTCACTCCAGCCAGGTCAACTAGGCAAGCGATTAATACTTATCTTGATGGCTTTTTACCAGAACAAAATGTTCGAATTAGAAGTAAACCAATTCAGTTCTTGAATCACAAAGATAGGGTTTCTGATATTGGAACTGAGGTAGTTTCATGGTCTGGGCTAAAGAAAAAATTAGGTGATTTCGAATTATCAACTGGCGATGGATCAGTTCATCGCAGTGAAGTTGTTGGAGTTGTCGGTCCAAATGGGACCGGTAAGTCAACAATGATCAAAATTTTAGCCGGAATTCATGAATATGATGATGGTTGGGTAACTAATGAATCTTCAGTTTCATATAAACCACAACATATTGATGTCGATATGGATTGTAGTGTACAATTATGGTTAGATAGTGAAATTGGTGGTAAGTGGAGAAGTGGAGAATTCAACGTTAATGTAATCAAAGCATTGGGTGTAGATCAATTGCTAGCAAAGAGAGTAAAGAAACTATCAGGCGGAGAGAGACAAGCAGTATCGATTGCTATTTGTTTAGGCCGAGATGCAGATTTATACTTGTTAGACGAACCATCTGCTCATCTGGATGCAAATGCTAGAATGGAAGCTGCGAAGGCAATTAGAAGGACTATGGAATCGAATGAAAAATCAGCATTCGTAATAGACCACGATGTTTATTTCATTGATATTCTAAGTGACACATTGTTAGTTTTTGAGGGCGAAGGTGGAACATTTGGTAAGGCAGAGGGCCCGTTTAGGCTTAGAGAAGGGATGAATAGATTTTTGAAAGATGTTAATATTACTTTTAGAAGAGATCACGATTCAAAGAGGCCTAGGATAAACAAGAATGATAGCAGGAAAGATAGAGAACAGCAAAGTTCCGGAGATTACTATTCCTTTGAATCAAGATAGGTGAAAATATGCCATTTGGAAAACCACCTCTGGGCGGACCATTAGGAAAATCTAGGTCAAGGTTGTCGGCAAGTGGATTAACTACTTTTTTGAGGTGCAAGCGACAGTGGTTTCTTAATTCAAAACTTGGTTTATCAAGTCCACTAAATACATCGCAAGTATTAGGGATTGTCATTGAAGAAGCATTCTGTGAGATTTTGATGAAGAGGCCAAAATCTATAGAATCGCTAATAGAACTTAAGGATTGGTGTTATGGCTTTGTTGATGAATACGCCTCTAAAGCTATGTCGAATGGTAAGAATTTATGGGATCAAGGTATATGGCACGAAGAAGGAAATACATGGGAAATGGTTGAAAAAGAATCTATTGAATACAGGCTTAAGTGTGGTTTGGATATATTTCTGCAGGAAGTAAAATCATGTTTTGAATCTGACGGTGGCCCTTATCTTCAGAAATTTAGAAATCAAGAACAGGTGTTTCAAATTCCTTCTCCTGCATGGGGCGAAGAACCTATATTTCCAGTACCCGACAAAGTGAATAATTTTGTTTTAAGGAAATGGGCATTAGATGAACAAATAGCGTGGAGAAAAAATGAAGAGAATGTTTCATGGTGTGAAGCATGGGAGATTGCAAGGCCTTGGGTAAAGGATCCTAGGGTCCATCAACCACAGAGGTTATTTCATCCAGATGGTTGGGCTGCTGGAGAACTTGATTTAGTGCTCAGATGGGATGGTCGAACAAGAATTATTGATATTAAATCTGGAAATAGTGGTTCTAAATTTGCTCCTTCTCTAATTCATCAATTGAGATTTTATTCATGGCTCTGGAAAGAAACTCATGATGGAAAGAAGGTAGATGGATTAGAAGGCTGGTATTTGGACGGTGGAGAAAGAGTATGCTATGAGGTGCCGTCAGATGATGAGTATGATTCTATGGCTATAGAGTTCAAAGAAATCCACTCAGAGATGCAGAATTCGGGTGAAGGTCCGGTTTCTTTTCCAAGTCCAGTTCCAAGTGATTGTAGTAAAGAAACCCCTGGATGTTATTGGTGCAGTGTTTCCAGAGACAATAATGGTGTTTGGGAGAATGAAGAAATAGTCGAATCAGTAACCGGTTATCTAAATATGGAAGTATCTCTACCATTTGAGAAACTAAATATGATACCTTCTAGAGTTACGGTTAAAGGTAAATTCACTGGATCATGGGGGCCTTTACCAAATCACTTTTCTGAACCAGTATTAGGGGCAATGCTATCTTCTGGTGGTATGCAAATTACTATCGAGGAAAGTGAACCTGGTGTTTTTCCTAATCTACATAATTGTCATAATGGAGAAGTTGTAATTATTGATGCTTTACCTGGTGTTTGGAGAGGCAATTCGCGGTTATATGTAGATTCTAAAACAAAAATTCTTGAATATACAGAAGCAGAAAATTATCTAAAATCAAAAAATATTGAACTGTCTGAGTCAATTACCCGTCTCGGGCTTCTTAGAACAAGGGCTAATGCTGAAGGTTTTGTTATCAGTGTTAGAAAAAGGAAGGGTGTAAGATTGGATGGTAAGCCATGGACTATGTTAAATTTGTATATCTGGGATGGAGATAATGTTGTTGAAGTAGTTGCCTTCGGATCTAGTATTAATTCTCAATTAGAATCAATCAAGAAAGGTCAAAAAATAGGATTGATAGGTGCTGAAATTGGCTGGAGAGCGGGCCTGCCCCAACTTAGAATAGATTCAAGAAATACTAGAATAACAATTAACCCTTGAATTGATAATAGGTTTGAATAGGGTCGAGTATTAGCACCATTAGTATGCCAGCTACTATAGTTGACAGGGACAAAGATACTGTGGGGCCATATAACCGGTTATCAGCCAGTCAGGTCAATAGTTTCAAATCATGTCCAAGACTTTGGTTTTACGAAAAAGAATTAAATTTTAAAATCGGACAAGTGCCAGTTTTATTTGTAGGAAGAGCGGTTGAAGATGCATTTTGCAGAATGCTAAAAGAATCTCCTGCTTTGATATCTAGCAATGCGTCTAACGATACTTTGTCTAAGATACCCCTAGATGATAATGGACAGCCGGATAGAGAAACAGGACTGATTTGGCCGTCACAGAGACTGCTTCCACTACCAAGAAAATCTTGGCCAAAATCAATTGACGAAGTAAGAAATTGGGCAATTTCAAGATTGGATGTCCACCTTCCAATTTCTCTAAATGAGATGAAAAGGGAATGGGAAAAAGATGAAAGGAAATCTGGAAACTGGGATGAAGTCGATCCAATTTACTGCCGACAAATGTGTATCAATGGATTAGAAATGCATCTGGAAGAGTTGAAGAAGTGTGTAAGCGCAAATGGGGGCCCAAATTTACAAAATTGGAGAAAAGGTGATCGAGATTATTGGCCTTCTCCAGACGGGTTTGGTTTTGAGATTATTGGAAATCATCCTTTAGCAGACGAAGGTGATGTGTCTATCACAGAAGCGTGGGAGATATCAAGGCCATGGTTTGTAGAACCGGATTCTGAAAAATTTAGTCTAAATTCAGTACACCCAGATTATTGGTTTCAAGGAGAGTATGATTTAGTCTATAGATGGGGTGACACAGTTAAGATAGTTGATTTAAAGGCTAGCCTCGGAAAAGGAGATCGTTCAGGTGATTATGTTGAACAATTGAAAATGTATGCTATGTTGTGGTGGGTCACTCATGGGAAAAAACAAACTGTTGATGAATTAGAAATATGGTACTTAGGAGCAAACAAAATTAAGAAGTTAGAATCTCCATCTATAACTAGATTACAGGAAATTGAAAATGAACTGAATTTAATGTGGAGTAAATTGAAGTCAGCAAAGGTTTCTATAGAGGATTTCCCGCCAAATCCGAGTCCATTAAGGGGATTTCTTGAAGGAGGAGTTCCTACCAATCCCCCTGATGCTGCAAGGTGTGATAATTGCGAATGGAGAAAGGTCTGTCCGGGTGGCTTAGGTAACGATAATTTTCCTGAAAATAAATCATTCAATATTCCTGGAAACCTCACTGCAATTGAGACTACTGAAATAGAAAATCTAAATCCAAGATTAACCATTATCTGTGAAGTCTTTTCAGTTTTTGAATCTAAAAACAAGAGGCCAGCATTGACAGTTTATCAGGGTCAAAAAATGGCTAAAATAGATATTTTGGTTGATAAAAATCAGGATGGAGTAACTCCTTGGCCTGAAAAAATAGCCAAAGGAGATAGGATTATCGTGGAAAATGCAGTAGTAACTGTGAATTGGAAGGGTGAAATTATTCTAAAGATTGACCCACTTGGATTTATTGGTAAAACGGATAGCGAAATTTTTGAACAGTCAGATTTACTAGAATTTAGAGCCAGATGGAATGTTATTGGGAAATTGGTGTATAAGTTTGATAAAAGAGGTGTAGGTAGAAACGGTAAGCCATGGCACAGAAGAGGATTAATGATTATGGATTCTTCTGGTTCTATGAAAATATCAGGTTGGACTAATGATTGGGGTAATCAGTTTGACATGGCTGAAGTAGGCGACTTAGTCTTGATAGCAAACATTGGTTTAGACGCTTGGGCTTCTCAAGTTCGCGGTGATATAAATCGAAATTCAAAGATACAAATAATTTCATCCTCCAGATGAAACTATGGTTACTTCAAGTTCTAAAGTAGACTTGATTATTGCTGAATGAGGTAAAATATTCTGATCCATACTAACAATAACTGTAGAGGGTAGGATACTAGCTTTGACCAACGCCTCCCTTACCGAAATCTCGCCTTCAAATTTTACGGTTTCATCGTGATCCCTGCCAAAAAATCGAATGTGCATGTTTAGGCGTTAAGCACCATGCTTATGATGGTGGCGCAAGAGCGGTTGGTTGTTGCCGAGATCGCATAGCCCGGTATTGCGGTGGATTCGAAATCCACTGTCCCTTGGACACGGGAGTTCAAATCTCTCTCTCGGCGCCATTACATGTAGAAAGCATCAGGCGACTCAGTAAGTTCAGAATAATGATCGCTGACATTTTTAGGAGTCATAGAAGCAAGTTTAGCAGTTAACTTTTCACTTGCATCTTTTGGAAGAGCCACTCCCAAGTCGAACCATTTATCCAATGATTCCAATATCCTCTGAGATGCATGTATATCTCCACTGGAGCCTACGCTGGTTGCGATTGCGCACGCTGAATGAATTCCAAAAAGTGGACCATAAGATGATAGTAGAGCGGCCATTCCAATTGCACCTGAACTCGGCTCGTCTCTTCTTACGTCAGCACCCAATGATTCTAATTCTATTCTGAAATTGGAACTACTTGGCACAATGAAGATTTCCTTTCTGGTTGCTACATCAACCATTCCAGCCAAAACAATCAATGTTTGAACATCCTGACTTTTCAAAAACTCCATTACTTCTCTAGCCATCATTCCTTGGAATTGAGATTCGAGAGGTTGCGAATTACCTACTATGGTCAAAATATTTACTCCAGTCTTAGATTCTATAGATTTTATCGATAAATGGGGGGGAGACAACAAACCATCTTCGTCTAGAGTAGCCAAAGGTGGTAATGCAGTATGATGTAGTCTAGCAATTTCCTCACTGTTGTTAATGTCATTAAGAGCCTCAAGGGATGCCTTTCCAATATTTCCTACCCCCGGGAGAGCAATTAATACCAACTTATGATCGCCAAGGCTGGTATTATTACCTCTCCACTCTATCATCAAACTCATTAAGTGCCTAACGAGACTTTACGAAGTATAATGTTTGACATGAAATCCAAAGTTAAACCTTGATTTAGAGACATCTAACTCGGGACCATTATTCTTCTTCATTAGAATGTTTAGAATTTTTCTTCATATCTTCTAGCGAATCAAGTTTAGGTAAATCATCGGTCCATTTTTGTGATGTGACATCATACATTTTCCTTCTTACAGATGCTCTATGGTCTTCTGGAGACCATTTTATAGGGGCTGCAGCCTGTGCTTTACCTCCACAAACTGTACAAATTCTAGATAATGACCAAGCAGAACATTCCAAACATTGCTGTAACATTTGGCGTGCCATGTAGTGCCCTAACAGTCTTTATTTATCATTGAGTTGGTGATTACTCACGATATGCTGAAGCTTCTCCACCACTTTCTTCTATGTGATCAACGACGGTCTTTGAGACATTTAACCATAAATCTTCAGCAGTCTTAAAATCAGGCGCTTTGAGTTCGATTCTGTATTCAGGAGCACCATTGTAGAAGCAAGAAACTGAAATTTCTTCTTCCCCAGAAGAAAAATTTTCTGCAGCACTGAGGGCATCTTTGATTACTTCTATACCATTAGGGACATTGATGCTAAGTGTGAAATTACCTCGAATCTCGACGAAAGGTGGTATGATATTTTCTACGGCTATTTCAATAAATTCCTTAATCCAAGTTCCTTCAAAACCAGCATCCTCTAATGCATTTTCATTAGTTGCTGCTTCTTCAAATGAACTATACAGACTACCGAATGATCCGATTAAATTTTCATAGTATTCTTCTCTAGTTTCGTCATTCCAACCTACTTTATCAGCTAGAACTTTTAGTAGTTGATTGGACCTTTGCTCATTTTTCCACTCTTGGAGTCTCTCTCTTCTTCTTTCTTCAGAAACAGATTTGAGTGATAATTCAAGTGATGAACCATCTTTTCTAGTTCGCATTACTTTACAAATTAAACGCTGTCCATCTCTAACAAATGCTCTAATATTCTTTACCCATCCACTGGCTACTTCTCCTATGAAAATGAATCCTTCTATTCCTGGGAACTCATCAAAGTCGACGTATACGCCATTCTGTTTGACTGATTTAACAGTTACAACAACTAATTCTCCCTCTTCAGGAGCATTAATTATTTGTTCTTTGCTCATGGAGGCTCGGCCTCCTCATTCTAGGGCTTCAATAACAGTACATCCAACGAGGTCAGCCTTGCCTCCAGATGGTGCAGTGAGAGTGGCTCCACACACAGTACAAGGAATTACACTCGTTGCTTTAGAAAAAACTACTACTTCTGCACCACAATCTCGGCATGATACTTTCAAAAATTTACTAGCCATAAAAACACCTTCACTTATCTACCAATTCAAATTTCTTAGCCCTTTTGCAGGGTGCATAATGAGCTTTTCCAGTCTCAGTACATCTGAACAGAATATTAACTCTCTTGGTAGGTTTTTCTCTACCATCAGGCTTAGGACGAGGGAAACCGCGATATCCAGCCATAACTCGGCGGAATCTACGTTGACCCCATTTTAATTCAGAAGCGCGCTTCTTCTTTACTCGCTCTACGGTATGCATGGTATGCTTACCAGCAGAAGGACTGTAGCGCTTTATCTGACGTGGCATCTTGACCATGGTATCACCTTGAGCGTTCGAGCCACAATAGTCGGGTATTTAGAAACTCCGCATGCTGGTAACATTGAAAACGACCTACTGCGGTGTAGAATTAGGGATGAAGTAATTAATTGGATTGGCTAGGCCAAGGTATGGAAGAGATACTGGAGGCAGTAGTGTTTTTTTGGCTTCCTATGTCCATGATAGCATTCGGTGCATGGATTAATCTTTCCTCAAAGGATAATTTAACAAAAAATTTTGGTAAAATAATTTTTATCTTAGGTTTTATCTTTGTATGCATAAGTCCTTGGACAGTTCCATCTTCACCTTCATCAGCAATTGGACATTTGATAGGATTCATTATCGGACCATCAGCACTCCTTGTTCTCGGGATTTATTTGATCATTTTTTCTGGAAATGTCCCTGTAGGTAGACTCCCTAGTAGCGATAGAAAAATGGGATTGATTAGTGTTTTAGTATCCTTTATTTGGTTTTGCTTGATGCAATGGGCTGATTTCACCCCAATGTATGAAGGTTCAGAAGTAAACAATTTTTGGTTAATATTTTTCCCTACCTTTCTAGTAGTGGTATGTAGTATGTCTTCATTACTTTCAGTTTCGATGTTGGCTATTGGGGATAATAGACAAAGGGAATCTCGCATTTTGATTATAATTTCCTTAATCTCGATGTTACTGATTATCGCTGGAATGAATTTTGACGGAAAGAATATTTCCTCCGAAACATTTAGTGAATATTTCTGGTTATCAGTCTCAGATTTGTTCGGTATTCTGATAGGAATTTCCATGTCGATATTGGTCTTTGGACTGGTTATTTACATGTATGAATCATCTATCGACGAGCCAAAATCGGTACCTAAGCCATCTAAAGACGAGTTAATATTGGCATCTCAAAAAATAGCGCAAAACATCGGAGGTGACGAATCTGAGTGAAACTAAAAAAACTCTTAGTTTGAAGATTTTATTCATATCTTTCTTATTGCCAATTATCCTAATTTGGATTATTGACTCTAGTTTCTCCGGAGGATACTCTGGATTTGATACAAGTGATTCATTCACTAGATTTGCTAATGCTATCTTAACATCGTACACTCTTGGATCAATAATACTCTTGGGAAATCTATTCTTTTACGCCGACTCGAGAAAGCGACCTCTTGCACCTTTATTTGGAATGTTAATGGCAGTTCTTTTGGGATTAATGGCCACAATTATCTTGATTGGCATGGGGCCAATGTTGCTCGAAGCAAATGGTTCTATTAGAGCCCAAACAGTGTATAACATTGGTCATACGATTGTTTCTTTCTTAGCAATCAGTCTGGCTTGTGCGGTCTGTATTGGAGCAATGTTTGCAACTCTAACCAGTGGTAAAAAGAGAATTCTTTTCGAAGAAGAGTGATAATTTTCTTTCCGCTTATTTCATAAGGGGGAGGTAGGTGGGGCGTTTATCTTGGTGAGTATATGTCAAAGGGAACACCGTCAATGGGACGTCGTCAAAAGACTACACACATTCGATGCCGTAGGTGTGGAAGAAATGCTTACCACAAGCAAAAAGGCGTTTGTGCATCATGTGGATATGGTGCCACTAAGCGCATGAGAAAATATAGTTGGTCTAAAAAATCACACAGACCGAGGTCTTAGAATTGCATAATTTAAGGGCAATTTATACCTACAACCTACTGTTAGATTGTAACGGGGCAGTGCCATGTGCGGAATAATTGGTGTGGTTGGACGCAATGGCGTCCACGTCAATCAGTTGATCTACGATGGATTGACAGTTCTACAACATAGAGGCCAAGACGCTGCAGGAATAATGACAGATTTTAATGGTCAATTTAGACTAAGAAAATCAAACGGTCTAGTATCAGATATTTTTTACACCAGACACATGCAAAGACTTGAGGGACATCTAGGAATAGGCCATGTTAGATACCCAACCGCAGGTTCGTCATCAAAAGCAGAAGCGCAACCTTTCTATGTCAACTCTCCATATGGTTTATCCATTGCTCATAATGGTAATTTGACTAATGCCAGTAGCCTAAGACAGAGTTTATTGGATTCCCATTTCAGACATATGAACACATCAAGTGATTCAGAAATACTTCTCAATGTTCTTGCTGTTGAGCTATTCGAGCGTTCTAATGACCTTTCCATAGAAGGGGCTCCACATTTGGATGTAGAATCAGTTTTCGGCGCAATTAAAGCCTTGAACTCAAAAGTTCAGGGAGGTTATTCATGTGTTTCGTTAATTTCTGGATATGGCTTATTGGCTTTTAGAGATCCAAATGGTATAAGGCCGCTGATATTTGGAAAACGCGTTGTAGAAGGTGAATCAGAGTGGATTGTTGCCAGTGAATCGGTCGCCATTACGGCATTAGGTTTCGAAATAGTTAGGGATGTTGAACCAGGTGAAGCGATTTTCATTTCATCATCAGGGCACTTTTTTAGTAGAAAGTGTGCTGAAAAAGCAGTCCACTCGCCGTGTATTTTTGAGTACGTATATTTTGCGAGACCTGATTCAGTTATTGATGGTATTTCTGTTTATAATTCCAGGCTTAACCAAGGAAAAATTTTAGCTGAAAGAATTATTCAACAATGGCCAGACCATGATATAGATGCTGTCATTCCAATACCCGATTCAGGGCGAATTGCGGCATTACAAATGGCGAATACTCTGGGCGTCCCATACAGGGAAGGATTTGTCAAAAATAGGTATGTTGGTAGAACTTTTATCATGCCAGGACAGGCACTAAGAGAAAAGTCAGTGAAGCGAAAATTAAATGCCATTGAACACGAATTTTCAGGTAAAAATATTTTATTGGTTGATGATTCAATAGTTAGAGGCACTACTAGTCAACAGATTATTGAAATGGCTAGAGATGTAGGTGCAAAAAAAGTCTATTTTGCATCTGCAGCACCTCCAGTTAGGTATCCTAATGTATACGGTATAGATATGCCTGCGGTGAATGAATTCATAGCAAATGGTCGTTCTATAGAGGAAATAAACGAAAAGATTGGAAGTGATAAGTTATTCTATCAAAGTTTGGATGACTTAGTTGAATCAGTCCTGATGGATTCTAATTTGGAACTTGATTTTGATTCTAGTTGTTTTAATGGAAGGTATGTTGCAGGTAATATTACAAGCGAGTATCTGAAAGCTCTACATGACAAGAGAAATGATTCTGCTAAACAAAAAACCAGTGACGAAGACCAAGTACTAGACATGCATAATGATTCTACGTGAATATTAATTCTAAATTTTCTTCCTCCTCTAAATTTATTTTTTCCGTTGAAAGATCAACACAATCAGTTACTTGCCAATGATTAGTAGAACGCAAGTTATAGTCAGTTTAATGATATAAGGCTATCACGATAATTTATGCTTACCAGAGATGCTACAGTGGCCTATAGGCCAGAGGCTAGAGTATCTACGTTAGCAATTTCTAAAGACGGAAGGATTTCAGTTTGGTCAGAAGGAGAAGGAATAGTATTTTTGTCCAAGATAAGAAATGATGAATTAGACGATGATTTACTTTTTTGGAAAGCAGATGGTAGAGTAACTGGAACCATCATTTCAAACAATTCTATATTTGTCTTGGATGAAATATTTGGAATAAATTGTTTGAACTCTCAACTTGAAACCGTTTGGAAAAAAGAAATAGAGGGTGGTGGTTTTGAATTCAAGGAATTAAAGGATAAAATTGCAGTCGTAGATTCTCTTGGAAGACTTCATATTGTTACTAAACAAGGTGATATAATTCCTATCGATGAAGATTATTCTTCAATATCAATGATGGAGGCTTTTTCAGAAAATATAATCACAGCTCATGAGAATGGTGAAGTTAGGTTGTTCGATGGCACAAAGACAATTTGGAGAAGACCACAAAGAGGAGAAATAGGAGAATCAATTACCCACATTGGTAACGTTTTTGTAGATAAATTAGTTATCGGCAGAGAAGGTTACGCATTGGTTCCTGGAGATGAAGAAGCATTAGAGATTGAAATTTGGGATTATAGTAAAAATAACCTTATTCTCAGAAAAGATATAGATTCTAGATTAATTTCATCAACCACTTCGGATAGAAGTCTAGTACTAGGTTTTAGTAACGGTGAAGTATCACGCATAAAGTTAGATTCTAATGGATTTTTAGAAAAAGAAATGACAAGCATAACTCAATCTGGATATCCGGTTAAAAACTTACAGTACTATTCTAATCAAATTATTTTTTCATCGTGGTTTTTCGTATATGGAGTTCTAGAGAATGGAGACATTTGGAAAGTCGAACATCAAGGAATTCCTGAGTTTATTCAAATATCTAGAAATGGTGACGTTTGTCTATTTGCTGGAGAAGATCAGAATGATTGGACATCGCCTGAACCGATTGGAAGAATTTCTTTGAATAGTGATTTAATCGAAATTGATGATTCTGAATTAACTCAATGGTTTAGCGAGCAATCAAATTCTAACAATGAATATTCGGATGATTTTTATTCACAGCAAGTAATTTCTTCACATTTATCAAAAGATGAAATTGCTGAATTATCCAAATCAGATTTCAATAATTTAGAAGAATCGATTGATGATCTAATCGGAGCTCTAAATTTTTCTAACAATAATGAACCTGAATCGAATATTTACGGTACTCTGGAAATTGACAGTGAAGAATTGCTTTCACAATTGGATGATGAAATGGAAAAAGCAGCGATGCTACCCGAACAGACTATTTTGGATGAATTAAATTCTGTAGTTGATGAAATTCAGATACCGATTGCTAATGCTGGTGATGATCTGAAAATTTTCTCTAGTGATGGCAATACAGCAATTGTAACTCTTGATGCAACATCATCTTTTGACCCGCAAGGTCGAATAGAGAAATGGTCATGGCTTGATGGATCAGGTAAGGAAATCTCCAATCTTGCCAAACTTAATGTTAGATTAAATATTGGAACTTTCAGATTCGAGTTGAGAATTTGCGATTCAGATGGAAACTGGAGTAGTGATTTTTTATCGGTGAAAGTAGTCAAAGAGGTGTAATGATGGAACTAAAATCCCCTTGGATTGAATCATTTATTGTCGGGAGTCTACAAATGAGATGCTCGGTTATTACTGATTTTAAAACGGGTGATACAATAATTATTGATGGTGGAGAAGAATCTGATAGAATAATTTCATGGATTGAAAATTTTGAAGGAACTGGACCAGATTGGTCGACTGGACCTAAAAGCTTAGATGACATGGAAAAAAGAGGTGTAACGAAAAGAAATGTTGTCGCTTTAGTTAATACCCATGCTCATTATGACCACAGCGGACACATACCATATTTTATTGAAAAATACGGTGTTGATTGGTACTTACATAAAGATGATTTCTTTTTACAAACTCTGGCTAAAAAATCGGCACTTTCTAGAGGTATAATTGTGCCAGAGCCTGCAGTTGCTGATAAGTTATTAGAGGACGAAAAAGTTTACAATTTCGGTAGTATATCACTAAAAAATTTCCATACACCAGGACATACTCTTGGCGGTTGTAGTTTACTCTTATCGGTTTCAGATGGTCCCGACCACATTTTCGTTGGAGATACGTTGTTTGCTGGCTCTGTTGGAAGAACTGATCTACCTAATACTGGTGGAGATTTCACAGTTTTATCTAACTCAATAAAAACCAAGCTTTGGCCTCTTGAGCCTGATACTGTAGTTCATCCCGGGCATGGTCCAATGACAACAATCGGTGTTGAGAAACTGACAAATCCTTTTGTTGGAGATTCCAGTGAGGGAAATCATAGATTTATCGGTAAGTATCTATGATTACATCATTGCAGAAAGGCTGGACTGAAGAACAGGAAGTGCTTCTTCCCATGAAGCAACAATTCCGTAATCTGCATGTTGGAAAATTGGTGCATCAGGATCTTTATTTATTGCGACAATATACTTCGAAGATCTCATACCTGCCAAGTGTTGAATTGCTCCAGAAATTCCCACAGCGATGTAAAGATTTGGATTTACAGTTTTACCAGTTTGTCCAACTTGCATTGAATGAGGTATATCGTCCCAGGTATCAACTGCTGCCCTTGATGCGCCTACTGCTGCACCTAAAGTATCAGCAATTTTTTCAAGGTGCGAAAAATTCTCAGGAGAGCCCATTCCCCTACCACCAGAAATAATTATGTTTGCTTCTGAAACATCTAATCTTTCCGAAGCTCTGGAAATTAATTCTTTTACCGCAGTAGTAACATTTCCAGAAGCATCCATGACTGAAACTTCAGGGGATCCTCCTTGCGGTGCTGAATCGAATACATTTTGCCTGATGCTGATAACCGCGTCACCATTTAGGGAAACAGTTTGCATGGCTTTACCGGAGTAAATCGGCGAGGTTAAGTTTCCATTTTCGATTGCTACAACATCTTGAACAACTGAAATTTTCCTTCTTGCTGCTAATCTAGCAGCTAAATCCTTTGATTGTGGGCTTGCAGAAGTAATAATTATTCCATTAGGAGAAATTGAATCAATGGCTGAGCACCATCCAGATGCATCATAAGAAGAAAATATATCTGATTTGGCAACAATGATTTTGTCAATTCCACTTGTAGAAGAAATCGAGTCTGCAACCGATGAATCGGAACATGGAACGATAACTGTACACGAATTCCCCATCATTCCTGCTGCTACTACAAGTTCCCCAGTTGTAGGATGAACTTTTCCTTTGTTTAATTCTGCTATAACTATTGTATCTGTCATCATATCACCTCAAATTATGTTCGCCTCATCTCTTAAAAGTCTAGCAACTTCTGAAGCATTTTGTCCACCTTCAAACTTCTTTCCAGCAGGCTTTGCTGGAGGTAGGCTTTGAGATATAATATTGACTGATGTTGGGGGTATATCACAACTTCTAACATCAACACTGGCTCTCTTTGCCTGCATGATACCTTTGACATTTGGCTTTCTAACCTTTGTATTTCCTTTATCACATGAAATTACTGCAGGTAAAGATACAGCGATTACTGCATTTCCGTCATTCATTGGTGCTACAACAGAGAAACCATCATCGAAATTTGAATCTGAAATGTTTGAAACTGAAGACCATCCTAAATGTTCTGCAACTCCCGGACCAGTTGATGCAGCCCCTGTATCGGCTGCGGATTTTCCACAGTATACAACTTCAAAGCCTTCAGTTGAAATAATCGATGATAGAATGGTTTGTAGAGCATTAGAATCCATGTAAGAGTTACAATCAACTCTAACTATCTCGTCGACTCCGATGGCCTTAGCATCTTTTAGAACCTTTTCAGAACTTGGCCCGCCTACTGTAATTGCAGTAACTGTACCGCCGGAAGATTCTCGGTGGCGAAGTGCATTTTCAACTGCAAATTCATCGTATGGACTCATTACCATTTTTACACTTGAAAGGTCTACTGAGTTACCAGAAACAATAATTTTTGAATTCGTATCGGGTACTTGTTTAACTAACACTGCAATTTTCGCCATATCCACACCTACGCTGCAAATGTTCGTAAGTAAATAGATTCATGAACATTGTTATTCTAATTGGTATCAATTTCATAGTAAAATTTGATAACCGCCAACAATCGCGATTACTTCCATGTCTACAATTCGTACAACTGAACCAGACCCAGAGGCACAACTAATTCTACATACTTGGAGAAAATTATTTGAGAATAATTATGGCTCAGAGTTGGATAGATCTTCACTTTATGAACAGGATGTTTTCGGATTCGAGATTAGATGGGAATTGTTGAAGGACACACCCCTACACTCAATATTCCCTAATAATCCTAAAAAGGCATTGGAATTGGGCAACCAAGTAATTAGAGAGCAGTTTCAAAACAGGAACTCAATTACCAGACCAGTTATAAGAATAGTAGATTTTGACCAAGAATTCTCTTATTTTTTAGAGGATGTAAGAACTAGAGATAGAGGAAGATTACTCTCATTTCAAGCAACAGTAACTAATTTAGATACTCCGATGGGATGGCTAAAAAAATCAAAACACATATGCCATGATTGCGGAGTCACCTGGAGTCTAAATCAGTCATTGGCTAGAGAAAGAAAGAGATCTACAATATGTTTAGATTGTGAGAGGGAATACATTAAGCAGATGAAGGAGTCTAAGGGTAAGGCAAATATCCCCCCTCCAACAAATCATATCACAATGCTTGTTGAGGAAAATGTTTACGAGGATATTCAGTATGTTGAAATAACATGCCCTTCGATGATCTCTAAGGTTTTACATGATGATGATAATCAAGTATATTCCTATTTAGCTGTCGTTGATGATGAGTACGTAGGTACTTTGTCTATCAATCAAGAAGTCACGATAAACGCGTGGGTAGAATTAGATCATTTACCAAATAGAGATTTTGCAATGGATACTAGAAGAGTATTCATTTTCAAGGTACACAGTATTGAATCGAAAAATTAAATTAATTTTTTACCAATCTGTTTACAGATTCTAGTTTTTCTGGATTTTCTTCGAAGAATTTTGCAACATCGGTAAGCCCTCTATAGATTCCATCAGCGACTCCTAGTTTTGCATCTAATGGATGAATTTCTCCGCTCTTAACCGCATTTTTGAATGACTGTAAATCAGTCCATGTAGAAGGATTTCCAAACTTAGGGTTTGGAGTGACATTTATCTCCCCCCATTCTGGTAAAACAACATGTTCTGCCAATTCATATACAGGAGAAAGGTCATCTTCAGGATTCAAGTATGCGTGTTTTTGCATTTTTTTCCTAAGTTGTTTTTCAGTGTCATGGATTAGTATTGCTCCCGAAGGGTCTGACTTACTCATTTTGTGATCGAAACTTTCCATTCTTGCGCCGGATGATTTGAGTGAGGAAATTATTGGTGTGTGTAGGCATGTAGCCTTTTTCCAGCCCCATTTACTAGCAACATCTCTCATGAACATGTGCGCCTTTCTTTGATCCATTCCGCCTATTGCGATGTCAATATCCAACTCAAAGATATCAGATGCTTGCATTGCAGGATAATAAAATTTGGATAAGTCATGATCAGATGATGCTTCGTCTCTGCCCATAATGGTGAATGTTTTTCTTACCATTGCGAGTGTTGCACCTTTAGAGCATCTCAATACTCTGGCCCAATAGTCTCCTGAATCCATAAGTTTAGAGGCCCAGAAAAACCTTAGCTGGCCAGGTCCATCCCCCTCAGGAGGATTACCTAATAATGCTCTAAATGTGTCTTCCATGTATCTTGCAGTAGTTTGAATATCTTCCATTTTCCCATTGAATTTATCATTTATCCAAGCATGCCAGTCTGCAAGAAAAATTAGTACGTTCACATTAGCATCTAACATTCTTTTTAATTGAAGCGAAATTACTTTCCAACCTATGTGTGCTTTACCTGAAGGTTCAAATCCTACGTAGCAACGAATTACTCCATCACCGCCAACACTGGTATTATCTGCTAAACAATCTACTAAGTGCTCTATACCAACTGTTTCCTCAACACCGCCAATAATAGAGGCAAGTCTATTTCTTTGTTCGTCATTCAACTCGCTTAATCTCTGACATCTTTCCTCAAATGGAGCGAGGACAGAATCAGTGTTCATTTTACCACATCAAAATAAGTCATTGAGTTTCTTGACTTTTCCTTCAGAAGGAGCGTCGCCTTTCTCAATCATTTCTTCTAGTTCAGCAATCATTTGATTTGCTTTATCGATTTTTTCTTGAGTAACATTGGAGCTAAGCTCAATTGATTTTAATGCCATTTTTATTGCAGACTTGGCCTTAGAAAATTTCTTTGCTTCTTCTTTGGCTTTATCGCCGCGCTGTTTAGCATTATATCCAGTGGCTTGATCGAGAAATCCCGACCATCTTTTTCTAGATTCCATTGCGATTTCTCTTCCTCCATCTTTAGAAAGGAGCTCTCCTAAATCATCTCCTTTAAGTTGTACCACATCAACAACTAATTTTCCATCATCATCAAAAAAGCCGCTAACATTTGTTAATATTCCAAAAGAACCGGTAAATTTACCTTCACTATCAGCATTAATATTTTCAAAATATTCAGTTGCTAATTTAGCAAGGCCTGCATTTCCTCCAAGCGACTTCTGTAATCCACGTCTAACGGCAAACTTCTCCATAAGTCAATGCAAAACTCCATTGAACATAAGGCTCACCGTTGAATTTGATTTAATTGCTTTAATTATACTAATTTTCTTTGCGAAGGAGTTTTGTTTGACGTAGATTTGGACAGAACATGCGAGTCAACTTTTTGGTGGTATTGTTTTGTCTATCAATTCTAATTATGCCAACGGTTTTTTCCGCTAGTTCAGTTGTAGAAATGGAACTTGAAGAATCATTATCTGAATCTGATTTGGGAATTTTAGCAGGAGATAAATCTCCTAATGGAGAATCTATTCTAATTATTGGTAAAGATGGTTATGCCAATCAAATATCGGCATTAGATGCTGGAGATAGAAGCAAGGATGTCGAATTGATAACCGGTAGGAATGTTGATTTAAATGATGTATCATGGCACCCTAGAGGTCAAGCGGCATTGATAGCCGGTGATTTAGGGATTGCTTTGAGATATGAAACCTCAGACCATGGCGTTACTCTAGTCAACGGTACTGGCTCAATTATTGGTCGTAACTTAACAACTGTAGAATGGAGACAGGCAGGAGATTATGCATATTTTGGAGCAGAAGATGGAGGAGTATGGAAATTTGCAGAAGGAATTGGATTTGTGGCTTTAGATGATTCACGAAATAGTTCCATCACAGGAATTTCATGTCACAGAAATATAGACATTTGTGTAATGTCAACTTTACAGGACGGTTTAGCGATAATTAGTCCGACACATAACCTAACTTGGCTTTCGGGTACCAGTTCGCACACATGGATAGATGTTGATTGTGCAGATCCTATATTGAACGAGTGTGTAGGATTCGCTAGTGGATTGAGGACAGGAATAATAAATATCAATTCTTTAGATTCTGCCAAATCATCAGTCAATACACCGGTTCAATACACCACCTTAGAAGGGGATTTTACTAAGATTTCCAGGGGTCATGGTAGTACATCAATAATAATTCTAGCTCCTTTTTCAACAGTAAGGCAGTACCCTGTTAACGATGATGCCTATGTTCAAATATCCTCTCAAGATGCATCTGAATGGGATCCTGTAATATCGGGAAGATCGATTTCATTTATGTGGGAGAACTCGTTCAATAGCGGATATATCATAACTTCCTTCGGTAATGTGATTTCATTTCAACCTCCTTCTGAAGAGGTCGAAGAAAGCCTTGTAGTTGTAATAATTGGATATGTAGTAGTTATTTCTGTACCTGGTGTAATTCTAGGGCTAATATACATGAATAGTAAAACAATGCAGAATTATTACGCTAAATTGAGAGGTTTTGACAAGAAAAAGAAATCTCGAAAAAAGAGTTAGGTTATTGAAGCGCCGATGTTCCCAATCCATTGGGGAGAACCGTGGAGCCGTTCGAAGGAGTCGATTTTTACGACATTGAAAGTTTGTTAACTGAAGAGGAAATAATGATACGTGACATGGTTCGAGACTGGGTTGACGAGGAAGTAATCCCAAAAATAGAACATGCCTGTGAAGAAGGAGTTTTCCTTGATGAGTGGCGTGTGGCCTTGGGAGAAATGGGAGTTTTAGGAGCTCCTCTAAAAGGATACGAATGTCCAGGATTATCTTATGTGGCATATGGTTTGATTTGTCAAGAATTAGAACGAGGAGATTCTGGTCTACGTTCATTTGCGTCTGTTCAAGGCTCACTAGCAATGTACCCAATTTGGGATTTTGGTTCTGAAGAACAGAAGAATTACTATCTTCCTAAATTGGCATCTGGTGAGTGGATTGGTTGTTTTGGTTTGACCGAACCGGATTATGGTTCTAATCCAGGTGATATGATTACCAAGGCAGAAGATAAGGGTGACCATTACTTACTGAATGGAGCCAAAATGTGGATAACCAATGGTACAATTGCCCAAGTTGCGGTAGTTTGGGCTAAGTTAGATGGAGTCATTAGAGGTTTTATTGTTGAGAAAGACGATGAAGGTTTTTCTGCACCTGAGATGAAGGGAAAACATTCGCTCAAAGCATCAGTAACTAGTGAGTTAGTTTTCCAAGATTGTAAGATTCCTAAAGACAGAATTCTACCTAATGTTAAGGGCCTTAGAGGTCCTTTCTCCTGTTTGAATAACGCAAGATATGGTATTTCATGGGGGGCTCTCGGTGCAGCAATGGCATGTTTCCACAGTGCTAAGACATATGCACTTTCAAGAATTCAATTCGACCACCCTATAGCATCTTACCAACTGGTCCAAAACAAATTAGCATGGATGCTTAGAGAAATTACAAAAGGGCAACTACTTGCATATCACTTAGGTAAGAAGAAAGATGATGGGACATGGTTTAACGAACAAATTTCGCTTGCTAAAATGAACAACGTGGATATAGCTTTAGAAATAGCAAGAGTTTCTAGAGATATTCACGGTGCGAATGGTATTTTAGACGAGTATCCAGTTATGAGGCATATGGCTAATTTGGAATCTGTAAAAACATATGAAGGAACCCACGATATTCACAATTTGATTTTAGGTAGATACATTACTGGAATCCAAGCATTCACAAGAAATGCTTGATTATACCGAAGGAAGTAGACCAATCTTAGATAACCCAGACCAAACAGGATCTAGGAACCTTGGCAACATTCTGTGTCTA
This sequence comes from Methanobacteriota archaeon, assembly GCA_002729095.1. Taxonomy (GTDB): domain Archaea; phylum Thermoplasmatota; class Poseidoniia; order Poseidoniales; family Poseidoniaceae; genus MGIIa-L1. The sequence goes on along the minus strand of PBWC01000045.1, from coordinate 76,512 downwards.
ACATATACTGCAGCTGCGAGACTAATCTTCTGAATCTTGTTTAGTTTTACTCGCTTAGTAAAAACATCGCCTTGCTGCTTTTCTATCTGCCTTAGTATTTTATCATAAAATGCAATCATTGCTGCTGGTGAATATCTGGTCCTTCTTGGTAGAAGGGGAAGTAATTGCTTTGCTTCTTCGAGATATGTTCTTGCTCTCTTGGCATAGTGATAACAATAAGGCTCCCATGTCTTATTCAATACAACCTTTCCATCTAACTCATTTTCAGAAATTCCATTAGCCTCTAACTCGTCTAATGGCAAGTATACTCTATCTCTTTCGATATCCTCTCCTACATCACGAAGTACGTTGGTTAGCTGCATGAAAATCCCCCAAGATTCAGCATACTTTCTGGCAAGTTTATTTTCGTAACCATATATTTCTATACACATCAGTCCAACAACTGATGCCACTCTGTAACAATAGTTGTATAGTTCATCGAATGTTCTGTATCTATTATTGTAGAGGTCATCTTCCATTCCCGAAATTAAATCATCGAAAACATCTCTTGGAATACTATACCTTTCTACAGTATCTTTTAGTGCAAGGAAAACAGGGTCTGTAGAGTAAACATCAGTGTAGCATGTTGAAAGTTTCTTTCGGAAGAAAAAGAGCTGTGTAATTTTATTTAAGTAGGAATCCTCATCTAAAATAGTACCTCTGTCCTGTAGAGACTCAAGTTCTTCTCTATATGCAATAGCTTCCGGATTTTCTTCCCCTCCACTACCAGGGAATCTGTCAGACCAATCTCCATCAGCAATATCATCCGCTCTTCTGCAGAATGCGTAAACTGAACACATAGCTAATCTTTGCTCATCAGGTAAGTACTTGAAAGAGTGATAGAAGTTCCCCGCCTCTCTAATTGTCAATTCCTCACAATAACCATATGCGAGTTTTAGTAATTCTTGGGGAGGTTTTTCAGACCAGATAGGGGCATCAAGATGTTCAAAAGGATCGACCAGTTCATTCTTTTCCGATACTAGTCCTATGAAAGTGGCACCTTCTCGCAATGCTTCCATTGCAGTAACACTGACAGCCTTGACAGCATCCCCAGCGAGAACAACACCCGCTCTTAGGCGTTGTAAAGTGGTCAGAGGTTGGTCGCCTTCGCTACCAGTTCGACTCTTAGCATTTCCCTTTAACGGGAAAAGTAAGTCGAGAGGTTTCCGTCGTTCCAACATCCCTATCAGTCATCTGTAGGAGTACTCCTTTTTGATTTCTTTGTTAAAAAGCATCAAAATTTTATTTCTTGAAATTTAATTTTAGCAGGGAGGATAGATTGATTAATGAATGTAAGTAAATACTTATTAAAACTACTGAGTTCTATTAGATGAATCCTTGTTCTTCTCAAGGAGTCTTTTAACTCCTCCAGGTATTATCAATGCACGCAATAGCTTTCGCGCATAGGATTTTATTTCGTCTCTGGTAACTTTAATTCTGTCTGAGGAATCAAGAATATTTCCTTCTCTAAGTAAGGTGACCGTTCTTTGACCGATTAATACGGGTAGCATACATGAGGCCTTAAGTCTAAATTGGGTCTCAGGAAGCATTTTGATATATTCTACAGCAGCATCTAGGTGATCATTCGTTAAGTCTAGATAATCATCATACAGAGGTCTAAAATTTTCAATATTATTCGAATCAAATAAGTCCTCTGGTTTCATTTCATGCTTAGATAATTCTTGTTCTGGAATATAGCATCGACCAAATCTTAAGTCCTCAGGTATATCTCTTAGAATATTTATCATCTGTAGTGCTTTACCGAACCGAATTCCCTTTTCAAAAAATTCTTCTTCTTTTTCAGATGGCAAGGTAATCAAATGGGCAAGAGACATTTTTGTCCAAAAGACGCCAACACATCCTGCAACTCTATATGTGTAATCGTCTAATTCTGAGTTATCAGCAAGTGCAGACAGTTTACCTCCTTCTTTAGCCGGGCCAAATCTTTTGAGATCTAGAATTTGACCTCCAACTATTATATCAAGGCATTCTAACATCCTCTGCTTATCATCTTCAGAGTAAACTGTAAGGCCGTCAATTACATCTTGAACATTTCTTAGCAGATCTGCTTCGTGAGGGTTATCTTGAATTTCGGCAAGTTTGGAAAAATCTGGTAAATCGTTTGACCTACCTTGAGCTACTTGATTATACTCACTTAATAATTTCAATAACTCTTCTGTTTCACCAGATTTTGAATCAGCGATAGTATCAGCAACTCTTGCAAGAAGATAAAGAAGCCCAATTTGTCCACGCACTTTTTTGGGTAGATATTTCAGTGTAGGGTAGAAGGAGCGAGAAGTTGTCTTGAGTAATTCATCTATCTTATCATTTATAAGAACTGACAATTAATCCCCTCATGCTAATCCAACGGTTATTTCTTATTGATTCTATGGTTAAATATAGTTCAGTTTGCATATTTTAATATATTAAACAGCCGAAAATATATTTGAAAATTAGTTAATCCTTTATGCAAAGAGGCTTTGGAGTAGATGTTAGGGGGGAGTGCAAACTATGGAATGTGGTTCGTGTGGCGAGTTAATCCCTGACGACAGTATATTCTGTCCTGAATGTGGATCTAGACAGGACATGTCACGGGCTGGCGGCTTCACAAATCCTAACTCTATTGGCCTTAGCGGCCAAGAGGTTTCCGGCGGGAGGAATTTTGGTGTTGTTTCTGGAGAGGCAATTAGACAACAGCGAGAAATGGATGCCACCGACCTTAATACAATTTCTCCTGAGTTGTTACAACAAATAGCGCAGGGATTACAAAATCAGCAAAACATACCGCCAGGAAGTTTGCCAACACAAAATATTCAAAGCAGTTTAGCAAATAACCAGAATTTAGGTAATCAGAATGATCCAACAATGGTTGGAGGTACTCTAGGTTCTGTTAGAAATACACCCAACAATCCTAATTTTGTTAACAATCAAATTGTAAACAATCCAATTTCAAATTCTCCTACTGACCAAATGGTAAATCGCCTTGCTGAAGCAGAGAAAGCGATGAAAAATGAAAGGAGAAGTCAATGGCTAAACATGAACCAAACCTCAGCATCTAATGTTTTATCAAATCTGGGGGCTGATTTACCACCTCATCTTAGAGTAAATGATAATCCTGCCCAAGATATTCTTTCGGGAGCATTAGGATCGAATAATGAGGCTCCAAATGATGCGTTTTTAAGGCGTATGTGTGAGGTTGCAGTTAGAAGAGTCGCTAGAAAAAGAGGTGTTGCTGTTGAATCCCCACAAGCCAAATTAGAAGATGATATTCTTTCTGTGAATATTACTTATGTGGATGATGGAAGGGTTCTTGATACTCCTGAAGATCTAAAGCAAGCATTTGAACATGCTATTCAAACAGAGGTTGCCTTGAAAGGATTTGAATATTTAGCAGAGATTAATTTATTCCGTTCAAAGGATGGAGAGGTTGAGAATCTTTCCGGAAATTCGTCAGATGAAGACGATGAAGAAATGTTCGCATGTGAAATTTGTGAAGGCTTGGTAAAAGAAAGCGATTCTTCTTGCCCACATTGTGGTGCAATTTTTGAAGATGATGAAGAAGATGAAGAACCAACTCCAAGATCCCCAGGGCGAAATTCTGGACCACCAAGAGGTCCAGGAAGAAATGCGGGTCCACATGGCGGGCCCAAACGAGGCGGGCCACCTGGACCTAAACGAAGTGGTCCACCCGGAGGCCCCAGACGAAGCGGTCCACCTGGCGGACCATCCTCTGGTCCAAAGAGAAGTGGCCCACCTGGCGGACCATCCTCTGGTCCAAAGAGAAGTGGCCCACCTGGCGGACCATCCTCTGGTCCAAAGAGAAGCGGACCACCCGGCGGGCCATCGTCTGGTCCAAAGAGAAGCGGACCACCCGGCGGGCCTGGGGGAAGACCCCCTAGAGGTCCTAAAGGTGGCCCACCAAAAGGCCCAAAAAGAGGTCCTCCAAGATGAGTAAGTGATCATATTGCCCGAAAAAGACTTACCAGACTTTGGTGCAATAAAATTCAATGGAAAACTTAGACCGTCACAAATAGCTGCAGCGTCAGTTATTGAGCCACAATTAGATATTGAAGGCAAGCATCTCCATATTGTGGCACCTCCTGGGTCTGGAAAAACAGTACTTGGTCTATATGTGTGGTCAGATTTGGTTAGGAAACCAACATTAGTATTGTCGCCAAATTCTGCTATACAGGCTCAATGGGCTGCAAGAACCGATTTGTTCAACTTAGATGGTAAAGAAGAATATGTCAGTACTGACAGTAACAAACCGGGCTTACTTACTTCATTGACATATCAATCAATTACAATGCCTAAACGTGGTGGAGAACAACTTGATCAAGTTGCGATTGAGCTGTGGTGTGAATCACTAATAATTAGTGGTGAAGCCGTTGATGAGGAATCGGCGATTGCTTGGATTAAAGACCTTGAAGATAAGAACGTCAATTATTATAAAGATAGATTGTCAATCTATAGAAAAAAGGTTAGAGACGATTTTTCAAAGCATGGTAATGCTTTGTGGACCTTGAGTGAATCCTCAAGAAAAACATTGGAAAAGTTGAAGCAAGTTGGTGTTGAATTGATAATACTAGACGAATGTCACCATCTTTTACATCACTGGGGCAGAGTTCTTACCGAGGTTAGAGAATTTTTTGGAGACCCTATAGTTCTAGGTTTAACAGCAACACCACCAGATTTTCAGCATTACCATGAGGATGACGTCAAGCGTTATCAAGAATTTTTTGGAGATATTGATTACGAGGTTCCTGTACCTGCTTTAGTTAGGGATGCAAATTTAGCGCCATACCAAGATTTAGCATTCTTTGTACGTCCTTCACAAAATGAATTGGAATATGTTGCCCAAGTTGATGATGAATTTGATGAACTTCTAAAAGAATTACATCAAAAACAGGAATATGAGAATGCGATACTTCCGTTAGATAAGTGGGTATACAGAGCATTGGAAGAGAGAAAATCACCCGGTGGGAAAAAAGAAAGTTGGGGGCAATTTACTAAACGTAATTCTGCTTTTGCTGATGCAGCAAGGTCATTTTTGTTGGATTCGGTAGGTAGTCTACCTCAAGGAGTCCCACATCCTCCAGCTCAAATGGTAAATGAATATCAAAATAAACTTGTAATTTTAAGACCGGTTTTAGATCGTTATGTTCGCCATGGTCTACGTAGGTCTGAAAGCAAACTAGATCACGAAAAAGCCGAACTGGTTACAAAGCGTCTTAGAATGCTGGGTACTCAAATAACTGAAACAGGAATTCGTCCATGTGCATCTCCAGTTGGTAGAATTATGGCTTATGCGTCATCCAAAATTAAAGCGATTTCAACAATATTGAGTACAGAAATGCAGTCATTAGGCGAGGATATCAGAGCTGTAATTATTACTGACTTCGAAAAAACTTCAGCAACAACTCTGGTTGAGGGAGTAATGGATGACGAGGCAGGAGGTGCAGTTGCAGCCTTCCGACAAGCAGTTCAATGCGATAATTTAGACTTGTTAAATCCTATACTGATGACTGGTAGTACTGTACTTGTAGATGACGATTTGGCAGAAGAATTTCTGAAAGCATCTAATGAATGGATTAAACAAAGAAAACTATCTATTACATTATCTGATAAGGTTCTAGGGCGTTATCACGAAATAGTTGGAAAAGGAAAGGATTGGATTCCTAGGCATTATTCACTCATGATTACTGAATTTTTCCAATCAGGTATTACCAAGTGCTTGATAGGAACAAGGGGTTTACTTGGCGAAGGATGGGATGCATCCAGAATTAATGTGTTGATAGATTTAACAACAGTGACCACTAGTATGAGCATTAATCAATTGAGAGGTCGTTCTATTAGGCTAGATAAACAGTGGCCAGAAAAAGTAGCAAATAATTGGGATGTAGTTTGTCTTGCAGAAGAATTTACAAACGGTTTTTCTGATTATGACCGGTTTAAGAAGAAGCATAAGCAATTGTATGGAGTATGTGACGATGGGGCAATAGAGAAAGGTGTCGGCCATGTTCATGCAGCATTTACTGAAGCTGAGCCTGAAGGGGTTAGTGAAGGAATGTCTGTATTCAATGAAGATATGTTACGTAGGAGCATGAATAGGACTCATGTCAGAAATCTTTGGGGAATCGGTCTTCCATTCAACGCCAAACCGACCTCTGCTGTTGAAGCTAAAGCAGGTAATGGGTTTGGTGGCGGATTCTCATTTGGAAAAGAAAAGGAACCTTGGAGCGATGAGTCTTTAATTCAAGCTATTTCTCTGTCAGTAGTTAACAGTTTAATTCATCTAGATATTATTTCTAAGAATTGCCGTGCTGAAGGGGGAAATAGAGGCGGTGGATGGGTTAGACTTCATTTAGAAAATGCAACAGAAGAGGAGAGTAAATTATTTTCTGAATGTTTAGAGGAAATTCTTGGAACTTTTGAAAAACCAAGATATGTAATTTCTCGATCTTCTAAATTCATAACTGATACTTGGTTAACCAAATTAATGCCCGAGGTTATTGCAAAGTTTTTCAGGCCAGAAATAGACAGGCTAGTTATGTACCATTCTGTACCTAAGATATTAGCATCATCAGCGGAAAGAGCTGAAGTTTTTCAGAAATACTGGAATGAATTTGTTAGTCCATCAGAGTTATTCTATGCGAGAAGTAAAGAGGGTAGAATTAGAGTTGATATAATTAAATCTTCAAATATGATTCCTCAAAATTCATTACATAGAAAAGAGATTTTTCTATGAGCATGCTTTACACAAAATACTCTTCCCTTCCTCACAGCTTGGGCAGAAACGTTTTCGGCATTTGAAACAGCGGAAATCGAAGGCTGAGACTTTAATTGAACATCCTGGTGCAGCACATATCTCATCTGATTTTGCTTGGTTATCAGAAATATTTTTTGAAACGTTATCCCAAAAGTTTTCATCAACTTTTTTAGCCTTAATATTTCCAGAACTAGTTTTAGAGAATGATGTTTGAGAAGAGGAATAACCTAGAATAGATTGGACATGTTGGTTTTGGAAAAATGGTCGAGCTGCTTTTTCTCCAACATTGAAAATATGAGAAAATTTGGCTACACCATCGTCCACAGATGTGACGGATTTTTTTTTCATATTGTGTACATTAATTATGTGGTCATAGGTTGCTTTCTTTCTTCTTAGTTTACTTTCCTCCCACTCTTGCTGCCAATTTCTGTTACTTTGAAAGTTATTAATTGGTGTAATGGTATTCTTTGTTTTAACATTCTGATAGTGTTGTTTTTCCCATGCTGCAATTAAAGATATAAAAGTGAAACATAACATCACAAAAATACTGCAAAAAGCTGCACCTAAAAATGAGTCAGCATTTCCTTGTGTGTTAAACCAGAAAAGTATGAAAGTAAAAAAAGCGAAAATAGCGCCTTTGTTCAAGATGTTTCTATCAAAAGTCATAATATCACTTTTTGACCATGGCGCCGTCNCTAAGCGCCATGGTCGGTAGTGTCTATGGACGCATTGCGTAATGTCATTGTCATAGTGACTCCATTAGAGACAATTGATGCTTGTAAAATAAGTTTATAATTATCACTGGCGTTGTACAATTCTGATACTTGGTTCTTTATCTCCTGAGCAATTAGATTCGTCATAGTTAAAATNAAGACCCAGTCTTTTAGAAATTTCAACATGTGCTCTCGACCATTGCCAAACACACTCTAAATCGACATCCTTTCCAATGATACTAATTGCTTCCAATTCATCTTCCCACCCAGAATCTGACCAATGTTTTCCGGTAATCCTTGTCCAGTAATGCTTTTTATCCGATAATTGCCGAGTTAAATATTTGAACTTATATTTTTTGAAAATTTTGACTAACTTAGCACGTGGTATTGATCTTGGGCATATCATTAGAACTCTACCATTTGAATACCAAAAGCCGCAAGAACCTAGTTTCTCATCCTGAATCATTAATTTCGCTTTATCTACAGTCGATTGTAGATCCCCCCAGTTCTTTGGCAGCCAACAAATCATCGCGGAGCGGTCTTTGGTCCCAGGTAAGTGGTTACTGACTTCTAAGCATGTATTACTTTGAGGTTTCAAATTAGGGATGTCATTGGGTTTGCTTTTTTTAGTTTTAATTTTTGCATTTTTTGGTATTTCAATGGCCAAAGGATGCTTAGGAATTGAGGAAATAAAATCTTTAATTGGAAGTTCTAAAATTTCATAATTTATCTTATGACAGTACCAACCAGTTTTACTATTTATGGTACCAGGTAAGCGTATTATTCTTCTAGTATCGGCAGTAACCCGGGTGTCAATGTCAAATCCATTTGCTAAAATTTCTTGAACTAGTTGCATTCTATTATTTTTGACTGCCTCTTCCCGCTCAAGTAAATTCTCGATAGAAAATAGGTGTCGATCTCTATCTTGATAGATTAGATGAAAACCTTTGTTACCGGAAAATGATATGTTGATTAGATTAAAATTACAATTTTCATCAACCCATTGATAGAGTTCAAGAGCCATTTTTTTGGCTTTTTCAATATTTTTTTGGCTAAAAGGTTCGACGTCGATATCGAATACAATTAGGTGATCTAACATAACAGGCCTAGGCCTTTCAATGTCATTTTTTCTTGGTAAATCCACAGGATTCAGCCAAGCCGATGTAGAAAAATAAATATCAGTAGGGTTATCATTTTTTATTGCTTTAAGTAGTGTTTTATGGTCTCTAATTCTGCGTTTAGCNGTATTCCAAGAACCATCTAAACACCTCCATCTAAATTGGTGTTGACTTGGTTTGTCAATCCAAGAAAAATCGATAACATTTTTTGAGTAATAATTAACTAGAGAATTTTCATCAAATTCTCTAATTTTCATACTATCTTAATCCTGCTTTCTTTAATGAATCTAGTAGAACGCTTCCAAGTTCAGATGGGTCTTTTGCGCAAGCGATTCCTGCCGCCTCAAAAGCCGCGAATTTCTCTTCAGCAGTACCTTTACCACCGGAAATTATTGCACCTGCGTGACCCATTCTTTTACCTGGAGGTGCAGTTGCTCCAGCGACGAATCCGACAATTGGTTTAGTGACATTTTCCGCAGCCCATGCGGCAGCCTCTTCCTCAGCATTTCCACCAATTTCGCCAATCATTACTATTGCTTCGGTTTGGTCATCAGCTTGGAAAGCAGATAAGCATTCAATAAATCCGGTTCCATTGACAGGGTCGCCACCAATTCCAATACATGTTGATTGACCTTCACCAATACTCATTGTTTGTGCAACAGCCTCGTAAGTTAGTGTTCCGGATTTTGAAACAATACCAATGCGACCCTTAGCGTGAATGTGACCAGGCATTATACCAATTTTTGCCCCACCAGTCTCTCCAGGGGTAATTATTCCTGGACAATTTGGACCTATTAATCTCACTCCAGGTCTATTGTAGACATATGATACAGCCTTAACCATGTCTAGAGTTGGGATTCCTTCAGTNATACAAACGACGACCCCTTCTCCCTTTATCGCATCAAATGCTTCAGCTGCCTCCATAATAGCCTCTGCTGCAAATGGCGGTGGCACATAAATAACAGTTGCATCAGCATCAGTCGCTTGAATAGCTTCCCTCATTGAGTCCCAAACTGGGAAATTTTTACCTTGAAGTTCAACGATTTGCCCACCCTTCCCTGGTGTACAACCACCTACTATNTTTGTTCCATATTCAACCATTTTATCAGCGTGGAACTGTCCTTGCTTTCCAGTTATTCCTTGAACCAAAACTTTAGCGTTTTCTTCAATCCAAATAGCCATCAAGCCTCACCTCCAATTAGAGAAACTATCTTTTGCGCACCTTCTGCTAAGTCGTCTGCAGGATGAATATTTAGTGTGGAAGCGGCTAGAATTTTCTTACCCTCGTCGACATTAGTTCCTGCTAAACGGACTACTAAAGGAACTTCAAGAGATAATGCTTCAGTAGCAGCGATTACCCCCCGGGCAATAATATCACATCTCATTATTCCACCGAAAATATTTACCAAGATTCCTTTGACGTTAGGGTCTTCAAGAATAATTGAAAAGGCGGTCTTGACTTGCTCTTCATTAGCCCCTCCTCCTACGTCTAGGAAGTTTGCAGGCTCTCCGCCGTATAACTTGATTACATCCATTGTAGCCATTGCTAATCCAGCTCCGTTAACTAAACAACCAATATTTCCATCGAGCTTGACATATGAAAGGCCGGTTTCCTTCGCTCTAATTTCCACGTCTTCTTCTTCGGATAAATCTCTCAGTTCATCCCAGTTTTTATGTCTAAATTCTGCATTCTCATCAAATGAAATTTTTGAATCAAGTGCGATTATCTGGTCATCAGCCGTTTTTACCAGCGGGTTAATTTCAACCATTGCACAATCATTACTTACAAACATATTATACATACTCCCCAGCATCTTGAAAAATGATTTTAGTGCAGTACCAGAAAGACCTAGTGCCATCCCTAAATCTCTCTTTTGAAATCCGAGAAGTCCAGAATTAGGATCTACTGATACTTTGTGAATTAGTTCAGGAGTGTTGTGAGCAACATCTTCAATATCCATCCCGCCTTCAGTTGATGCCATAATCATAACCGACTTGTTATCCCTGTCAACGAGTAAAGCGAGATAATATTCATGGGCAATTTCACAACCAGATTCGATGTATAAATTGTTGACTACCTTTCCTTCATCTCCGGTTTGGATTGTTACCAATAAATTTCCTAAAATATTTGATGCATATGTTTCTACGTCCTCTTTTGAAAATGCAATTTTCACACCTCCATCCATAATATGCTCTCTGGTTTCAGGATTGTAAAGAGTACCCTTTCCTCTTCCACCAGCATGGATTTGAGATTTTACAGCAACTATTTTTGACCCTAACTTGTCATACGCATCAACAGCCTGTTCCACAGATGTACAATGAACGCCTTCCAATACAGGTACACCATTTGACTTGAGTAGCGATTTTCCTTGATATTCATGTATGTTCATGTGTCTCTCCAAATACCTCCAGAAAAAGACCGTCTTTGAATACTTTGATTCAATTCAATATTTTATGAATTCATAAAAAATATCTAGATATAACCTCAACCACTAAACGCTTAATTAACAAGCATGTACCATGGAAAGTGATCTAGTTTGGTTTTTTGTACTCGGATTGTGGTCAATATTGATTGTTTTTGCCATTAAACCAGTCCATTCATACATGGTCAAGAATGGTAGTGAAAATATGGTTGCTGTTTACTATAATCGTAAGATTGCACACATGCTTGCAGGAGGAGTTCCAATTATTCTTTCTCCAATTGTTTTTGAAAGCCCCATATGGCCATTAATCGGCGGAATATTGGGTTTTTTTGCTCTACTTAGTACTCACCTTCTTGATAGAAGATTATGGTGGATGCAAACAGAACAAAACGTCAATGATGCAACCTTTGCTTTGATGTTAGGTACATCAGTATACTTGATTTGGGAATACACAAATGAACCATGGTTAGCAATTCTTCCATCACTATATATGGCATTTGGAGACGGTGTTACTGGAATTATAAGAAATAAATTGTTCAAAAAAAGAACAAAAAGTGCTTGGGGTAATTTGGGAATGGCAATTGTATGTCTGCCATTGGGATTTTTTATTGGCAATTCTGTTGACCCATCAATACCCGTATGGGGCCTAATTTCAGCATCTGTTGCTTCTTTCGTGGAAAGATATGAATTTGGTGTAATTGATGATAATATTCTTATCGTAATAGCTTCAAGTATTGTGATTATTGCTGGTTTTATTACAGGGCCAATTTTTTGAAAATATATACAAGAAATTTTAACCATTGAGAGGTAGCCCAACCTATGTCGATAAGTTTAGGTGATGGTGTACCTGAGTTTAACCTGCTAAATGCGAACAAATCCCTCGGGGGCGAATACGTAAATTCGAGTGACTATTTCGGTGAAAATGGATTGATTGTTGTTTTCGAATGTAATCACTGTCCTTATGTTATCGCAAGCATTGAAAGAATTAACCAAATATCACAATACGCAAATTCTAATTCAATAGGATTCGTTGGGATTAATTCCAACGATGCCAGCGTATATGCTTCAGATTCATATGAAAATATGGTGAAAAGAGCCGAAAAAGGAATGCCTTACCCTTATTTATTTGACGAAACCCAAGAAATTGCACATAGATTTGGAGCAAAGAGGACTCCAGAATTCTTTTTGTTCAATTCAAACAGAAAATTGATCTACAGTGGACGAATGGATGACTCTCCTAAAGATCCTAATAAAGTTAGTACTAACGAGTTGAGAGACGCTATTGATTCATTGCTTAACGGTGATAAGCCCGAGATTGGATTTACAGAATCTATAGGCTGTTCGGTTAAATGGAAAGTTTAGGTGTAAATATGACCGGATGTAGAAGACAGTGTGACTGGGACGAAAATATGGTTTGTCGTAGTTGTGGGATTGATTACTCAGATCCGAATGAAAAAGAGAAAGACTCTGTTGAACAGCCTCCAGAATCATAAATCACCGCATTATTTGAAAGGCGACTAATATCAGCCTGATTTATGCAGGTAGTTGTTCTTGCTGGAGGAATCGGTTCACGGCTTCGTCCATGGACGCAAGAAATTCCAAAGCCCCTTCTTCCTATGCTGGACAAAACTCTACTCGAGCAGGTAATTTCAGCTGTCCCAAACAATTTAATCGATGAAGTGGTTGTTGCTGGGGGGTATAAAGTAGACCAAATAAAAAAATATTTTTCAGATTCACATTTTGATTTTGACATTACAATTGTTCCAGAAGAAAAACCACTTGGTACAGGAGGTGCATTAGGAAATTGTAGTGATGTTGTCAGTGGCACATTTGCTTGCTTTAATGGAGACATAATTTCCTCCCTAAATGTTGAAGATTTACTTAATTTGCATAGATCAAACGGAGGAATAGGTTCCTTAGGACTGTGGAATGTAAAGGATCCTTCTAGATTCGGAATTGTTGGATTAGATAAAGAATCAAAAATTACTAAATTCAAGGAAAAACCCAAACCTGATGAAGTTTTTTCAAATTTAATTAATGCAGGTTCATATATCTTTGAAGAAGACATTTTTGATTATATTCCTTCAGGTAAAAATTCTATAGAAAGGCAAGTATTTCCTCATTTAGCTGAAGACAGATTACTAAATGGCTTACCCTTTAGCGGTTTCTTTATCGATTCAGGAACAAGTAAATCTTGGTGTGATGCAGTTCGAACATGTATTGAAAATAATAGATTTACAAGTGGAGAGATTTGTGGTAAATCGTGGTTTGAAAGCCCAAATAGTAAAGTCGAGTTAGGTTCAATAATATCAAACTCAATGATTGAAAAGAATACAGATATTAAGAAATCCAAGATTGAGAATTCTACAATTTTATCAGGAAGTAAAATTTCTTCAAATGTTCATCTGCAATCCAGTTTGATAGGTAACAATGTGGTTGTTGGTAAGAATTGTATAATTTCTAATTCAATAATAAATCATAATTCAACAATACCTGATGATACAGTTCTCACAGATAGTAAATGGCCATTAATCGATTGAAAATTTATTTTTTGATGGAAGAACTAAAATGTAAATGCTTTATGCCAAATTTATGGACAAACCATTGATAGTTGTGAATTTCAAAACCTATGAATCAGCAAGTGGTCAATCTGCTGAAGATCTTGCAGCCTCAATGGAAAAATTCACAAATAGAAATTTTAGAATGATTGCAGTAGTTTCTGCTTTTGACCTACATTCCATAGCATCAAATTCCACAAATTTAGAGGTTTGGTCTCAGCATCTTGACCCAGTCGGTAAAGGAAGTTATACTGGATGGCTTGAACCGGAATCAGCTATTTATCGTGGAGCAGTAGGGACAATAATCAATCATGCAGAGCATAAGGTTAGTATTAAACATGTCAAGGAGCTAATGGAAATGCTTCCAAGTGACTTCCCTATATGTGCCTGTGCAGCGGATGTAAGTGAAGCAATTGAGTTAGCAAAACTGAATCCTACTTTTATTGCTGTCGAACCTCCAGAATTAATTGGCGGAGATATTTCTGTGACAACTGCCGATCCTTCAATTGTTACAGACACCGTAAAAGCGGTTAAATCTGTTAATTCGAATGTTAGAGTTCTTTGTGGAGCAGGTGTGAAAAATGGTTCAGATGTTCGAAAAGCGATAGAATTGGGCGCTGAAGGAGTCCTTCTCGCTAGTGGAGTTACAAAAGCAGAGGATGTCAACGCAGTTTTGGACGATTTATCCTCTTAATTTGACAAGAACCTTTCCTTGACTAAGTTATACTCCAACAAAAACTGCTCATTTTTTGCCTTTTCCAAACCATTTTTTGCAGGACATGATTTTTTGAAACTACATTTTTTACAAAAATGAGGGTTGTTTGACAGTGGAATTAAAGATAAATTTTTCATTGGTCCCATTTTTTCAACCAAATTATTCATTTGAATTACATCCTTTTCCAATAACTGTTTGGATTGCTGCAATAGATTTTTGTTAGGTATGAACTTTTGATATAGCCATTTTCCGTTTCTAAATTTCAATACGTGCACCTGGAATTTGTCTATTAAATCAGGTAAATTACCATTCTCAATCGACCAATTTACCATTGCTAGTGCTTCTAAATCTTCGAAATAATTTGATTTTTCTCCGAGAAAATCTATCCTTAGTAGATTCCACTTTTTCTGAATCTGAAAAACTAGGTCTGGCGAACAATAAATGTCTATATGCTCGTTAGGTGCCGATTTTTTTCTATCTAGACAAGACCATCTTTTTATTTTTGAATTACTTATTCTACGAAATATGTTAGTATTCCATAACAATTCTAATTGTTTCTTTGCACTCAAAATTAGGTTATCAAAAAACTTAGGAAGCGAGGCTTTTATTTTCGCTAGCCCCTTTTTGCCTATTTCAAATTCCAGACTCATTTTAAGTTTAAGCAGAATCATTTTTTTAGACCAAATTATTCCATTTTTCTGGTCTTCCAATCTCTCAATCATTACTTCTCGTAAACAGGTTACAAGAATATCTTCTAATGATTTTTTGTTAGATTTAATATTCTGTTTATTGTATTGGGTTTGGTTACTTGAATATCTTAAAACATATTCTCTTGGACAATTAATCAATGATTTTCTCCTACTAATACTCCACATAGTCTGTAACTGGTTCATATTTCAAAAATTTACTTCAATGTTAGTTAAAGTTGTTAAGCTATACCAAATAGAGAACTAGTAATAATTACATTAGTAGTTACCCATAATGAAATAGGTACTAGACACCAACCAACAAATTGAGTAAATGATTCAGCCCCGTATCTTCCAAATACTCTCGATATTGGACCCCCAATTGCAGCAATTAATCTAAGCAATAGAATCGAGAGCCCTCCTAGGAATAGGTATAAAATTAGATTAATTAATCCGCCAAAAATTCCTCCAACACCACTTAGCATAGAGGCGCCAATTCCTTGCGTAAATAGTGCTGGGAATGCTAGAATTCCGAACCAAGCAAACCAAATTCCTAGTAAAACGTCCCTTTCCATATCCTCTAGAGGTCTCCAGTTTTGGAAGGATTCGGGGAATAATTTATGTAATGATTTGGCTAAAATAGTGGCCTCAAATGGCTTTCCTTTTCTGGCAGTAACGAAACTCATCTCAACAAACCATAACATGATTACAATATCAATCCAAAATAAAATATTACTACTTATTGGTAATAATGTAGCGATTAACAGTGGTAGATTAACAACAAATATTCCTAGTGCTGATGCACCAACTATAGAAGCCCATAATGTTCCTGGTGGTAGCGGTTTTTCAGGCGGTGTCCAATCTTCTCTTGGCAATGCTAGGAAAATCAAGAACAATCCAGGTCCCAATAGAAGACTGAAGTAGGCTCCGGAATTCTGACTTCCTCCCGAGGAAATATCTTCAATCGATTCAATTATCTCCTTAGAAAATGCTACAGGTGCTTTACTGTATGTAACATGCATAGCAGGGTCAACAACAACAACAGAATCAGAAACACCATTAGGTAAACCACTGGCAAAAGCTTCGTCAGTATCTATTAAAATGGGCCATGATGAATTTATTTGTTGTTTGAGTTGAGTAATGTCACTAGACAAGGGATCCATTCCAGATAGAATGTGAATTACCGCTATATCTTCACCGAAATGCTCGATTGTCAGATTAAATTGATTGGATTGGTCGACAAGATTTTCAGATGCTGGAAGACCAATTCCAATTACAAGCGCATCCTTTCCGTCAATTAGTTCCGAAATGGTGAATGTTTCACCATTCTCGTCGATTAATTCAGAATTACTCACTCTTGTATTTTCATCAATAGCTGCATCTGCTCCTAAGTTGGCTTGATCAAATACTGTTGGAATAAATAACAACGTCATAACAATTAAAGCACCCAAAATAGGTAGAGGTAGCATCAATCCCTGGTTGAAAATATTCCATAGGAAAATTCCAAGAGCAACAAAACAAGACAAAGTAAGGAATAGTTTAGCATTGGCAAATCCTTGGTTATCTCTTTCAACGTCAAATTTGATTATACCGAATGCATGACATTGACTATTTGAATCTCCAGAAATTGTGGTAATACAGAATTGTAGGTTTGTCAATCCTGGAGTCAATTCATTTTGTCCTGACCAAGTCCATAAAGACTGGTTTTCATCTATCTCTCTAATTGTCATGGTTCTTCCAATAGAGTTTTCCATCATACCTTCTAGACTATATGGTGTTCTTTCGTAATCTTCAAGCGGCCCCCAAATTTCCCACTTCACTTCTTTTACGTCATCGCCACCCCATGGGAATAATGGTTCAAATTCTACGTGCGCTCTTCTCGACTCATCTACAATGATTTTTCCTTTAGGTTCGTATATCTCGCCTTTGATTAGAATTCCACCACCATTTTGCTCCAGAGCACCCCATTGAACTCTGGCTCTAGCAGTACATTGATGTTCGACTGAAACTGTGAGGGTAAAAACATCTCCTTCTTGCATAGTTAAGTTGATTTCATTTAGTTCGCCAGAGAAATTCATAGCCTCGTTAGAATTTACTTTATCTACAACTTGAGTTATGACAGAATCGTAAACCGGAACTCCTCCTGCATCAACAGAGTAAATTAGAGTAGTTGTTCCATCTAAGTTGAATTGCTCTTCTCTAACACAGGTTTGTGGGCCAGCGCCTTGGTCTAAATATACAGAAAAGAAGACGCTCATGTTCACAGTTGCACTAAATCCATTTTGTATTGGTTCGCTATTGAGATTTAAAATCTGACCGCTGAATCCAGAATTGACGCTTATGCCGCCCGGAGCATTATCCGATTTTTGTCTTTGTAAAACAGCTTCTGTTTCATCCAATCCTTCAACATATAGCCTTTCAATAGGATTTATTTCCCAATCGACATATCCTGCTTCATAAACTGGTTCTTCAAAAGCAGAAACTGAACTAGCAAGACCCATTCCTAGTATAAGAACCAGTAATAGAATAGGCATGCTATGCTTGCGCATGAACAAACCAATAGGTTTTGGTTGAAGAACTCGCCGACGATTTGTGAAATTAAATGAATCTAAGCCAAGCCCACATAAACATCATTCCGGATGTAATGGCTAGAGTGTTCACGCCGCCCTTTGTTAGGTATCCTCTATTCTCAAATAATGCTCCTA
Organism: Methanobacteriota archaeon; assembly: GCA_002729095.1. Lineage (GTDB taxonomy): Archaea > Thermoplasmatota > Poseidoniia > Poseidoniales > Poseidoniaceae > MGIIa-L1. Next base: position 58,786 of record PBWC01000045.1, on the reverse strand, counting down.
GAAGGCTATCTACCTGACACCCAATCCACCCTATAACACAAGTTACCAATGAGAGAATGATACCATCAATAATTACTGAATCTAGGTTAGTAGTATACCAGGCTATGAAAGCCAGTAAACCAATTAATGCTGATCCTAGTAACGCCGCTTTTTGACCTGTTGAGGAAAATCCACCGTTCAGTCCCGCATCACATGGTTTTAGAGTAGTAATCATTCTCACGTTATCATCAAGGCATCCTATTTCACTAGCAAAAGTATCGGCTGTTGCAACAGCAACCGCTGCACTGAACATCCAAATGCCGAATTCCCAGTCTTCCTGAAAAAAGGCCATAACTGCGACTAAAGCAGGTAGTCCTCCATTTGCCAATACATTGACCCAGCCTCTATGACCATCATCAGATTCACTCATATTACGAGCTTTTTTTTCCTCAAAACGCCATTTTGTGGCTTTGTGTGATGCCAATAAAAAAGCGAGTAAAATTAGCAGCCAAGTCCAATGTCCCATTCCGCCAACCACTAGTCCAATGAATGTGGCAGCAGCAACCCCTGCGGAATCTAACATTTTAGCCTTGGACGAGCCAACAATCAGCCCCAGGATTATCATTCCAGTAACAATCAAATTACCTTGATTGAAACCTCCAGTCAAGACATCCATGTAATTCCCAAAAAGTACTCGTAATAATTCCTCTTAAAATGTAATGCCCTTTAATTAGTTAAAAATACAGTTTTTTAACTTAATAACGAATTTCGGTCATCTACAGCATAAGGTATTAACCGTCTTAGAATAAACCAAAGTATGACTATTAACGTGGTAACTAGAACAAGATCGATTACAATCTTAATTAGTATTGGGCTATCAATGAATATTCTTCCAGATATCCAAAGTGTCCCATTCCATATTGCATGACAAAAAATTGCAATAAAAATTGCTAATGTAGGTGATTTAGTTATTTTAATTTCTTTATCTTTACCAGCACTAAGCCATTTAGGCAAAACAGTTTGAGGTTTGATGCTTGAACTGGAAATCAATTCTCCAGTTTTATTGTCAAATAATGCCCACTGACTTTCTTGTTTAGTGATTTTTTTCTTTACATAAATTCCATCAATTAAAGATTTGGAATGATTATTTTTTGAAATATGATGTCCTATTGCAAACCCAGAAATTGCAGTCCATGTTGCATGGCCAGGAATTGAACCTATAGCCCTTAATACAGTGGTTAAAATAAAACTCAGTGCAGCACTCTCCCCAGAAAGTAGTGCTCCAAGAATGTATGACATATTTTCTAAAAGGGCGAATCCAAGTCCGACAGAGAACCCTATTTGGAAACCTCTTTTTCCTGAATCAATGAATCTAGATAAGAATAAAATCGCTAATGCTTTGCTCAACTCTTCTCCTATTGGAGCAGAAAGGAACAGAATCATACCATAACCAAGGCTTTCAACACCATCCATACTTATTCCTAAGAAAGTGATTATGATTGGGGAAATTAATGAGTTAATTACCAATGCTGGGAAAGTAGATAGCATTCCTGCAATTAACATCCACTCGCCTTGTCTCTTAGTAGTTTGAAGTCCAAAGTACTCATTTGATGTAGCCCACCAAGCAAATACTGGTGTTGAAAAACCAATTATCCATGCTGGTATTGCAATCAATAAGAAAAGTAAAACTGCCCATATTGTTGAACTGATCAATATAGGAATCATACAAATTGTTGAAATTAATGTTCCGAAGAAAAAAATCAACCATAACTGCTTCAATGGCGGAATTTGTAGAGGTGCAGTATTGTGAACTAAATGGTGTTTGAGCGATGTTTGCATTGGCGTTTGGATTAGTGTAGATGGAGCAATCAGATGGGTATTGGTTCCTTGATTAGATGGTTCAATTCTAACTACGTGGGCTAGTTTGGGTTTCCTAAGAAGTATGAAAGCGAGTAGAAATGGAGTAGAGCATAGGGTTCCTATCATCACTTGTAAAGGGTCACTAGGGCCTAGAATACCATTCAGGTTTGAATCAATAAATCCACTTACAATAAATAATGCAGTGTTTACGTAGAAGAAAATTACGGTTACTAACCCTAGCATTGAGCCAATAGTTCTCCATCTAGAAGATTTTTGTGATAAATAAATATTATTCGGTGCAGGAGACAGCGGCGTCTTCATTAATCCCTGCATGGACTTCCTAATCCGTCTGAGTTTTCAAATCAACCGTAATTATGTATTAACTTAGTAAGTAAGTTGAATTTCAGAAGCGGTTGCCAAACTTATCACTCCAGGTGGGCCACTCCATTTTATTTGATCATCAGATACTACTAGTGCTTCATCACCTTCACTATATCCTAGTACTGCCTTGACTGATGCAAAAGAGCAGTATAGTGTAGCTCCAGAGCTAATAGTATTCATGAAATTAGCAACCATAGGAACGTCCGCTCCGAGCTCTTTTTCCAATTCTTCAAGATAGTTAGAATCCAGTAATCTTGTTCCTGCCGCAGCGAAAAAAACACTCACATTATGCCCATCGTTTATTGCTTGGGCAGCACATGCTAACCCGACGATGGATTTAATCGGATCATTTCTAGGTTCTGATACAAATTTGATGAATATACTCTTGCTCATGTACATGCCACATATTAGATAATAATCAATCTATTGAAGATTATTTTGAATTAAGGTCCCGCTCAGTTCGCCCATCACTCGTCACTGAATTTTCAGCATTCGGCTAAAGCAGTCATCACAGCGGGGTCTATCCTGTTAGTCTTATTTGATGAAATCATCGTATGCTTACTAACAGAACTTTTTATTTGATTGCAGGGACTTTTTGTCATGGGCGTGTTTGAATTTCTGTTTGCTCCAAGGCTTGACCACAGGGGATGGCAAACTCCAAGCGAGGCATCTAGAATTTATTTTGTGATTGTAATGTTATTCACAATAATTTATTCTTGGTCCCTTTCAAAATCAAACATCATTGTTTTTCTTTGTCTAACTATGTTAATTTCAACACCGTTACTATCTCTGGGATGGTGGCTTATATCTTTGATAAGTAATGGAATGAAACCTAGGTTACTGGTAGACTCTGTAAGTAGAGTCGATAAAAGTAAGAAGTTGCCACTTCACTCATTTAGGAAGCCGTAAGTCCAATCATGCGGAGGTGCGAAAGTCTCCTTAATGGAACGTGGGCTGACCCATCTAAGAAGATTTAGTGGAGAACCAGCTTTGTCGTTTGTTCCGCTACCTCTGGCTCCACCAAATGGCTGTTGACCAACCACTGCACCTGTTGGCTTGTCATTGATGTAGAAATTTCCGGATGAATACTTTAGTGCTTTTTGAGCAGTTACAATATCTTCTCTCTTAGTAGCAAATATCGAGCCAGTCAAAGCATATTCAGAAGTTTCATCACACAACTTTAGGACTTCTTCAAATTCATTATCAGGATAAATGTAAATCGATAAAACAGGGCCAAAAATCTCTTCGCTCATCGACTCATATTTAGGGTCTGAACAGATAATAGTTGTTGGGTTTATGAAATATCCATGGGAGTCATCATATTCTCCTCCTGTCACTATTTCACAACCGCTATCTGAATTAGCACGGTCAATATATCCACATATATTATCGAATGATTTTCTATCAATTACTGCGGACATAAAATTAGAGAAATCTTTGGGGTCTCCAACGGAAATTTTTGAAACCTCGGCGCAATATTCTTCACTGATATTTTCCCAAACAGATTTAGGAATATATGCTCGGCTTGCAGCGCTACATTTCTGTCCCTGAAATTCAAAAGCACCCCTTATTAGAGCGACAATTAATGCTTTTTCATCACAATTTGGGTGAGCAACTATGAAATCTTTTCCTCCGGTTTCTCCTACAATTCTAGGATAGGATCGCATATTGGGAAGATTATCTGCAACATCCTTCCACATTTTTCTAAATACAGCGGTTGATCCAGTGAAGTGAATACCTGCTAACATAGGGTGCGATAAGCAAATTTCTCCCACCAAACTAGCCTTTCCTGGTATGAAATTAATAACTCCATCTGGTAATCCAGCATCCATCATTAACCTCATCAAATAGTAATTTGATAGGTAGGAGTTTCTGCTTGGTTTCCAAACACCGGTATTACCCATTATCGCAGCAGAGGATGGAAGATTTGCAGCAATGCTACTGAAATTGAAAGGTGTAACAGAGAAAACAAATCCCTCTAGAGGCCTCACTTCACTTGAATTCCACATGCTGGATGGAGAAACAGAAGGTTGTAGATCTTCGTATATTTGTCTAGCATAGAATGTGTTGAATCTCCAAAAGTCGATTAATTCACAAGCTGAATCAATCTCGGCTTGATGACAGGTTTTAGACTGGTTAATCATAGTACTAGCATTAATTTTGGCGCGGTATTCTCCCCTGAGTAATTCACTCGCCTTGAGGAAAATTGCACACCTTGCTTCCCAAGCCATACTAGACCAAGCATCATGAGCATCCAAAGAAGCTTTAATTGCGTCATCGACTTCGTTTTTTCCTGCCATGTGTACTCTTGCGATGACATGGCCGTGGTTGTGAGGCATTACCTGTTCTACAACATCATTAGTGTAAACCTCAACCCCGTTGATAATACAAGGAATCTCAACTATTTCATTAGATTGTCTTGTCAGTTCTTCCTTCAATGCAATTCTTTCAGGGCTTCCGGGGAGATAGCCAAGAACTGGTTCATTAACAGGAGTTGGGGGTCGTGGAACATTATTCACCATGTAACAACGCTACAGAAGAGACTTCTTCAATATCTCGCTAGTATAGGTGCGCTAATTTTTTCCTCAATTTAGATAACTTTGGACCTACAACTGCCATGCAGTATCCTTGATATGGGTTTCTAGCATAGTAATCGTGGTGGTATTTTTCAGCAATTGTGAAATTAGTGGGTTGTTCGATAGTTGTTACGATCTCTGAATTGAAAAATTGTTGCATTTCTTTAATCACCTTTTTTGATATTTGCTCCTGAGTATCGCTGGTTGGCATTATACAACTCCTGTATTGGGTGCCAATATCATTTCCTTGACGGTTAAGTTGGGTGGGGTCATGAACTGTAAAAAAAACCTGTAAAATAGTCTCAAAAGAGATTATATCTGGATCAAAAATAACTTCTACAATTTCAGCATGGCCAGTTTTTCCTGAACAAACTGAATCATAATTAGGAAACTTATCGGGACCTCCCGCATATGCAGGGAGAGCGGAATCAACACCTTTCATTTGCTTGAATGCTCCTTCCGTACACCAAAAGCATCCACCACCTAACAGAGCTCGTTCCATGGCAAACATACAGTATTCTATTTTATCAAATCTCGTTTTTATGTTTTTAAATTACTTAATTGTAAAACACTGTTTCATATACCGAATTGTAACGGGGAGTATATGGACTGGTCGACAGACCCGAAAATGCTTGAAAACAGATCATTCTACAAATTAGGTGAATCTATTTTTGACCATAAAAAGAAAGTTTTAGTCATTGGCGTATTATCTTGTATGATTTTAGGATCATTGATTTCACTAGGACCCAACTGGGCTGAATCTTGGGGAGAGGGTGACTTAGAATCTGTTGAAGCAGGTGATTTACGAAAGAGCGCATTTGCTGATGAAGATGAGAGTAACAAGTCTGAGAACTTCATTCTATTGATTAACCACCCTAGCCTTGACGACTCTTCCCCTGAATGGCAAGCAGCAGTTACTTCGGCACTTGCTGATTTTGCCGTAATGGATAATGTTACAATTCAGTATTCTTGGGAAACTTCTGGAGAGAAGCGTGAAAGCTTTGTATACCAAGATGAAGATGGCTTTTGGGCTAAAAATAAAGTAAAGATTTCTATAGAAAGGAAAGAAGCGAAGCAAATTTATGATGAAAACTGGGAAGACATTGATGTAGATTCAGAATTTAATTCTTGGAGAACTGGAGACTTAGCCATAGATGTTATTTTTGATTCAAGAATCCAAGATGATCTAATCAAAGCTGAACTCATTTCCGGGCCTTTATCACTGATTATTTTAGGTATAGTTTTTGGAACAATTATTGCTGCTCTATTACCTATCGGGGTAGCAGTACTGACAGTAATTTCAGCAATGGGAGTAACTATTTGGTTATCAAATACCACCGATGTAACTCAGTATGCACTGAATATCATTACATTAATTGGTATAGGTGTATCAGTGGATTATTCTCTTTTTATGGTAAATAGGTTTAGAGAAGAGCTGAATAATGGTCGTGATATCCGAATGTCGATAGCCATTACTGTTGCAACAGCTGGTAAAGCAGTATTCTTCTCAGGAATAACTGTGGCAATAGGTTTGATGGGCATGTTATTTTTCGAGAATACTGGTCTGCCAAGTTTAGGAATAGGTGGAACACTGGCGGTCAGTATTGCAATGGTGTTTTCAGTAATTGTCCTACCCGCAATTTTAGCATTAATGGGCAATAAAGTATTCAAGGGTAAAATCCCTTTTTCCTTCAGTGTAGAAAACGAGAAGGAAGATGGTGCATGGGCAAGAATTGCAAATTTCGTTATGAAACGTCCATGGGCAGTATTGATTCCAACGCTTGTCATACTATTAGGAGCGGGATTACCATTTTTGCAGGCTGATTTTTCAATTGCTTCAAGAGACGCACTACCTCCGGATGACGAAACTAGAATAGGCTACGAGTTAATAGACGAAAAATGGCCGGAGGGTGCTGTAAATCGTGCAATGATTGTGATAGACTTTGATGGAGAAGATCCTCTAGAAGAAAATAATCTGATTACAATGTACCGTTGGATGAAGAATTATCTAGACGATGATCGAGTAATTAATGCTTCAGGATATGCTTTACCAAGCGAAAATATGAGTGAATCAGAGGTCATACAGTTTTGGCAAACACCTGATGAATTTTTAGATAACGATACCATTGCCAGCCGTGAATATCTTAGAGACCAGTTCATATCGGAAAATGTGACATTTGTCATATTTTCACTGACAGGTACTATCACTGGAGAAAGCAGCAGGGATTTTGTATCGGACGTCAGATCAGAAAGGGTAGAATTACTATCTGAATTAAACACTGGAGAAGATGGAGTTCTGATGGTTGCTGGATTTGCGGCTTACAGTTTGGATGTCTTAGACGCAATTATCGAAAATCTGCCGATTGCATTAACATTTATTCTTGTAGCAACCATTTTACTGATATTCATTCAAGTTAGAAGTGTGATAATTCCAATTAAGGCTATTATCATGAATATTTTATCCGTATCAGCGTCATTCGGTATGCTAGTATTTGTGTTCCAATGGGGCAATGGAGCCGAATTACTAAACTTTACACCTCAACCAATTGAAACAACAAATCCGATAATTCTATTTTGTATAGTATTTGGTTTATCTATGGATTATGAAGTGTTGATGCTTTCTAGGATCCATGAAGAATGGGAGCGTACAGGAGACAATACCCTCGCAGTCGCAAATGGACTCCAGAAAACTGGTCGTTTGATTACTGGTGCGGCAGCCATTATGGTGGTAGTATTCAGTGCATTCGGGTTATCTTCTGTTGTAATTTTGAAGCAAATAGGATTTGGTTTAGCACTGGCAATTCTTCTAGATGCAACAATAGTTAGAGCACTGGTGGTTCCAGCAACAATGAGGCTTATGGGCAAGGCAAACTGGTGGTCGCCAAAATGGATAGACAAGCTATTTCCAGTGAAGAAGTACAACGCTAAAGACGATACAACTGACGATTAATCACTCTTCATACAGTTCCCAATCATTTGAATCAGAACCCTTCCAATACCAAATTTCGCTTCCTTCAGGATGTTCTATCCACTCGTAACCATCTTCATCAATTTCGCCAATCAAATCATTACTAGGTGGCATAGTTTGGCTTTTTATTTGCTCTTCTGTTAGAATTGGAGCCATTCCTGCAAGACTTAAAGCTTCAGAGGAAACCTCTTCAAAGAATTCTTCTTGTTGTCTAAATGATTTGGTTTGTTCTTCAGGGATAGGAGCGTTATTTTTCCTAATTAGAATAATTACTATACCTCCAATTATTGAAATAACTATAATTGCAATTATTGTGAAAGATGTTCCTGAACCAAGCCAAGAGGTGGATGGAAAAATATCTGTGTTATCTCCAACACCATCTCCATCAGAATCTTCTGTTTCACTAGAATCCTTTGGGAAAGCATCCGCATTATTTCCGATTCCATCTCCATCAGAATCAAACGATTCAGCCGGATTTAGGGGAAACATATCTTGGGAATCAATTACTCCATCTCCATCATCATCATAATCTTCTTCCGAATCTTGACAACCATCGTTATCAAAGTTAGTTTCTGGAGTAGAAATCCAACCTAGGTCACCTAGTGGACATTGGTCTATTGAATCCTCCATCCCGTCATTATCATCATCATCATCTTCTAATTGATCGTTACAACCATCACTATCATGATCAGTATCAGAATTTGAAGTCCAATTTAGTAGATTCTTAGGGCAACTATCATAATTATCATTTATCAAATCATTATCATCATCTTCATCTTCACTAGCATCATAACAACCGTCTTCATCATAATCTAGAATATTACTAGATATCCAATTTTTCTTTCCAGTTGGGCATAAATCTTGTAAGTCAGTAATATTATCATTATCGTCATCAAAATCTTCAGTTGAATCTTTACATCCATCATTGTCATAATCGCTGCTCTGGAATGATATCCAACCTAAATCTCCAATTGGGCAAAGGTCAATAGCATCTAAGATTAAGTCATTATCGTCATCCTCATCTTCACTGGAATCAAAACATCCATCGTTATCATAATCATTCAATGAATTAGATGTCCAATTAATAACACCAGTACTACATGAATCTGCTAAATCTAAAATTCCATCATTATCATCATCAATATCTTCATCTCCATCGAAACATCCATCCATGTCATGGTCTAAAGTTTCGAATTGATTCCAACCTAGTGTTCCTTTCACACAATCATCATAAATATCAAGCGCTCCATCATTATCATCGTCTAAATCTTCGGATAAGTTCCAAGGTTTAGTGGATAGTGATTCTTCCTGGTCATAACATCCATCAGAATCATAGTCTGTCTCGGAATTTGAATACCAATATGATAGACCAACACTACATAAGTCTGAAATGTCAGGAACTCCATCATTATCATCGTCTAAATCCTCGGTAGAATCTCTACACCCGTCATAATCATAATCGGTTGTTGAATTTGAGTTCCAATAAGTGTCTCCTCTCTTACATGAATCATTTTGATTTATAACGCCATCATTATCATAGTCATCATCTTCTTGAGCATCTTTACATCCATCACCATCATAATCAGTCAATTCAGTTGAAATCCAGCCAACTTCTCCGAGTGGACACAAATCATCTAAATCTTCAACACCATCATTGTCGTCATCTAAATCTTCTGTAGAATCTCGACATCCATCAGAATCATAGTCAGTAAAAGGAGTTGAAATCCATCCTAAATCGCCCAATAAACAATCATCGATAGCATCTTCCTTACCATCATTATCATCATCAAAATCTTCAGTTAAATCTCTACACCCGTCGCTATCATAGTCTGTAGAATTACTTGAAATCCAAGACATTTCACCAGGGGTACAATCGTCATTTTGATTGTACACTCCATCGTTGTCGTCATCCCAATCCTCAACACCATCCTTACATCCATCCATATCGAAATCATATTGGGTACTTTGCGAATTCCAATTTAATTCTCCTTTCGGACAAGTATCATCAACATCATTTCTTTGATCGTTATCATCATCATCATCTTCTACCGAATCTTCGCATCCATCGCCATCCCAATCAGTATTAGGATCTCCTGATTGCCAATTTAGCAATCCAGTTGGACAGTTATCATATGTGTCATCAAGACCATCGTTATCATCATCCCAATCTTCAGTAATATCTTGACATCCATCACCGTCATAATCGGTGGTGGAATCGCTTGTCCATCCTAGAACTGAATTAATGGCTGAGCATAAATCATCTGAGTCCAAAACTCCATCATTGTCGTCATCAAGATCTTCAGAATAATCATTACAACCATCACCATCATAATCCTCATAGTAATTCGAGCTAGACCAGTTAGTTAGACCCCTTGGGCATGCATCTAATGTGTCTTCTAAGCCATCATTATCATCATCCAAATCTTCTGTGGAGTCTTTACAACCGTCCCAGTCCCAGTCTTGAGAACTATTACTTGCATTCCAATTAATATCTCCTAATGGGCACTGATCATTGTAATCTTGTATTCCATCGTTATCATCATCGTAATCTTCTTCAAATAATACATTGAACAAATGAGTATCATAACTCGAACCATTGGTAGTAATATTGGTATTGTTAAAGGTAACATATGTCGATGTAGAAGCAATGGCGATCGATGCTCTGCCGGTTTTATCTAAATCAATCGCTGTTAATATGTCACTATTATAGAAACCAAATTGTTGGTAGATATAACCTAAACTTCCGAATACTTGCGAACTTCCACTTTCATAATCAAGGAGGCACATTGAATCATAATCAGAATTAGTAATTGAATAAAGTGTGAGTATATTCGGCAGTGATATACCATCTACTAAATTCATAAATGAATAAAAGTAACCACATAATACAAATGCATGTTCGGAATAAGTGATATCATTAAATGATGAGAAATAACCATACGAATCATCCCACATCAAATAATCCCAATTTAAACTATTTCCGGATACATTTGTATCAAAATAAATCTGTCCAACGTATGCCTTTGCTCCCTCATTAGTATATTCGCCGAGAGGTGTTATGACTCCCCAATTTCCGAATTCTAATGTAGAATAGTTGTATGTGTCAGCCTCCATAGCTCCTGCAACTACAATACTAAGGTTATTACTAGTTGTATTAAATTCGACAATCATATCATTTACCCAAGCCTCAGCATATCCATAATTAGCTTCAACATTTATCGAATCTTGACAATTCCAATCATGAAATACTGTAATAGATAAAATATCATAATTCGATTGAGAATTATTTTTACTAATCGAACATTGGAAAATACCATTCTTTTTTATGTTCACACTTGGGATATCTTGATAAGAAACAATTGCCATATACCCGTTGTCTATATTGGAAATATAATCGAAAATTGCTCCATTATTAGCAACTGGGTTTGGCGATTCTATTGAAATGATATCTGAACCCCAATCTCCGTTAGAAGAAATGTTAAGGACAAAACCTTCAATAGAATTAAGGGTAAAAGTTTGGCTACCATAAGATAAGATACTTCCATTGTAATTGAAAATTGAAATTATTGCATTATTTTGTTCGCCTATTGCGATTGCTTCAAATCTTTGATCTCCTAAATTTTCATTATGTTCAATCCATTCAATATTTCCTTGATTAGATATTTTCATTACATACGGGTCGACGAAATTATTCGTATCACTGATAGCAAAATTTCCGCTTGGAGTATGCCAAGTTAAATTGGTAAGTAAAGAACTAGACAAATAAATAGAATCATCACTAGATAATGCAATTTTTATGTAGTAATCATTGAATGTATAGATTAACCAATCAATATTACCTGTACTATTCATTTTTGCAACAAATGAATACCCTTCATGATTTGGATCGGTTGTAATATTATAATTCTCAAATTTTGAATAATTTCCTAAAGAATATCCTGATATAATTTGATTATCATTACTGTCGAAGAATATATCTGTAATTACATCGGTATCATCTCCTTCAAGAAAAGCATTTGAAATGAACATCAAATGGTCGTCACAACCATCAGAATCATGGTCGCTCATCCCTAGTGAGTAACTATTTACTTGCCCTGGTGTGCATTGGTCATCAATATCCAATACCGAGTCATTGTCATCATCTGTATCAACTGAATCGTCTATGCCATCATTGTCCCAATCAAAGGCTTCAACTGTCGGAGAAAGGAATGAGAATAGGAAAAGAAAAACTAACCCAATAGGCAAAAACTTGCCACTGTTCATGGATAACCCTATTCATTCAATGGTAAAAAATTTACACCGACGTGATATTTCAAAATCTCTTTCTAAGTAGTCGTTTTAGACACGCCATGTCAGAACCAGTTTACAGCCCAGATGGGAAATTTTTGTGGACCGGTTCGGAATGGATTCCTGTTCCGCCCGAAAGTAGTCAGACTGTAAATTTACAAGATTCAGTAATTGGCGGAGATGTTGTTCATAATACTGTGATTAATAATGATGTTGAAGCAGTAACAACCGCAGTGATATCTGCTTTGGAACGACTGGGAATGGTTAATAAAAATGAAACCAGTGTTCAAATCGAAGAAATTATACAATCGCCAATTATACCCGAATTAGAAGTTGGGATGCATGTTGAATATTTCAGTCCAACAAATGAACGCTGGCTAGATAGATGCACTGTTACAAAGGTAAATGATGACGGAAGTTATGATGTCGAAGTACCTTACCAAAATTCAGTGGTACAAACGAAGCATTCTGTAGTCATAGGTGAACATCCAAGAAATATACGTAGAGCCGATGATGCGCTTAGTAAAGGTGACAGAGTTTTAGTAAATTGGAAAAATTATGGTACATTTTTCCCTGGGAGAATTGCAGAAGTTCAACCGCATCACACATATATGATTCATTTTGATGATGGTGATGTGGAGTCTGGTGTACCTCCATCGAGAATAGCCAAACAACCTGATTCAGAAGCTACTCAAGCCTATGTCGAACTAATCTCAAAAGAGGAAAATGAACTAATTGAATCGTTCAAAGTATTTGATGAAAACAACACTGGGACCATTCACGCAAGTAAATTGTTTGAAATCTTAACACAGATGGGAGACCCGTTGGAGATTTCAGAGGTACAGGAGATGTTTACTGATATGGGAATCTCCTTAGATTCTGAATTGAATTACAAGGATCTTGCTAAAATAATGGTTCAACCTTTCGAAGCAAAGCCAGAAGTTATAATCCAAGATGCACAAATAATTGATGGCAAGTTACATGGTTTCGTATACGGCCATCCTAAACTGGGTGATACTAATGTCAATACTACAAACATAATACAATTGACTTATGACGACAGAGCTACTGCTAGGGTAGAGACAAAGAATACAATCTACATTGTTGGCCCAACAGGTTGGCAAAATAGACCTCACGACCATCCTTTCAACAAAACCGAATTTAATGCAGGGCAACAGGTTAAGGTTGAATGGAAAGGAAGTTGGTGGGATGGACTTATTCGCGAAGTTCAAGGAGATAATTATCTAATCCATTATGTAGGGTTTGATTCTAGTTGGGATGAATGGGTTGACGATTCAAGACTCCAAAATCTGTAATCAAAACGGGGGTTTGTCATCCCTGATAGTCAGTTCACAACATGATTGACGAAGTGAATTTTTCCAACGATTCATTCTTAATTTCTTGTAGTTTTTAGTAAAGACATCATCGTAATTTTTCAAGACTGAGTTTGAATGATTGCAAATTCCTTTTACGCGCTTCTTTTCTATCTATTATTGGACTTGGATAGTCTTTGCCAATCAAACATCCCGCTGATTCTTGGATGTGCAACGGAGCAAGGTGTGGCTCAAAGATGTATTTTGATGGGAATTCAGCAAGCTCTGGAATCCAATGTCTGATAAATTCTGCATCCTTAGTTTCAACGTTTAAACTAGACTTGGAATCGGGACATGGATTGTATATCCTATAGTAGGGCATTGAAAACGGCGCAACTCCAGCTAACCAAAGCCAATTTCCATTATTAAGCGCCCAATCACTATCAATTAATTTGCGCTCAAATATGTCTCGACCGTGTGTCCAATTTTGCCATAATTGTCCACGAGTTAGAAAACATGAGACAGCATGTCTTCCGAGGTGATGCATCCAGCCCGTAGCGTCCAATTGACGCATCATGGCATCAATGAGCGGAAATCCAGTTTGACCCAATTCCCAAGCCTCTAATTGGACCTGATTTAATTCTCCCCACTCAATTTCTTTACACTGAGAATTGCCTGAATCTTGGTCCCAATTTTCGACCGATCTTGAGAGAAGATAGAACATTTCTCTGAACAAAATTTGCCCGTGCAGTGAAACCGGAGGCACAGTATGTTCACCGGATTGTTGAATTTTTGAACATGAGTTCCACAAACGCCGTATTGATAGACAACCCGTACTAATGTACGGCGATAATCCAGTTGTTGTAGGTTCCATAGGATTGTCTTTGGTATTTGTTGAGATTGACTTAGGTTTGTTGAAACTATTTACGTAATCTTGCTGCGATATAACCTTATTTTCCAATCTGGCAATTGCTTCACTTTCCCCGCCGATGAAATAAGTAGGCTTACTTAGTAATGGCCGGATTTTGTCGAGTGAAATTTGATACTCAGAATTCACTGATAGGGCTTGCTTTGGTTTACCAACTGAAGGATTTGGCTCACTTGTTGCGAACACAATATTATCGAAGTCTCCGAATTCTGTTTTGAACAATCGAACCATGTCTTTCATTGATTTAGGTGATTTGAAGCCAGAAGAGTTGACGATTGCTTCAATATCAAGAATTGTTTGACTTGCAGGTAATGATTTAGCAGACCAATTTTGGTTTGTGCTGAAGAAATTTTTTTCAATTGATTCGGATTGTTTTCTATCTCGGGGGTTTGTCGAATATTCGTTGAGTAAAATTACCTCAAATGATTGTAGTTGTTGTTTGATTGACTCTAAAACATCTATGCTATCGCCTAAGAAAACATGTAAGTCTAGGTCTAATTTATCCTTCAAATTTTGATGTAGATTATCCACACAATCAAACTGAAATCGTAACCTTTGCTCTCCCATTGTCAGTGTACTCTTCTGTTGAATTTCCTCATCAAAGATGTATATGGGAAGGATTGAATCGACATTCTCTGACTCATAAGCCCAAGACAATACCGGATTATCATGGATGCGTAACGAGTTACGGAACCAAACAACAGCAACGACCATGAACGAATGTAGCATATAAAAGTTTTAAACATCTGTTAAATTTCATATTTATGCAAGTGTAACTAAATCCTTTCAGCATTGAATAAAAATCAAGATTATTCATCCAGTCAAATGAGTTTAACTCATTAGTTGAGACCTACTCGGTGATATCATGAAACCCACTGACTCACTAGAAATAGGTCGAGGTTTCGTCTTGAAGAATCGTAGTCTACTTGCTGCTATGACTAACAAACAAAGTAACGAAGACGGAACATTATCTAATGAAGAAATAAATTGGTTAGTAAGACGAGCAAAAGGCGGTTTTGGCATAACCACTACGGCCGCTGCTAATGTTACTGAAACTGGACGTGGTTGGGAAGGAGAGATGGGTGTTTGGGGAGATCACCAATTACCCGGACTCACCAATTTGGCTAATCAATTAAATGAAACCAAGACAATCAGTCTTGTTCAATTATTTCACGGTGGAATGCGTGCTCCGGTCAGCATAAACGAAGTCCAACCAATTTCAGCAAGTGAAAACACCGAACCCGGAATGGATGGGGTACATACCAGAGAAATGTCAGAAGATGAAATACATTCTATGATAGAATCCTTTACACAATCAGCCTTGAGGTGTCAAAAAGCAGGATTCCATGGTGTGGAATTACACGGTGCTCATACCTATTTGATATGCCAATTTCTTGGTAGTAAAACGAACCGTAGAACTGATGATTGGGGCGGAGATCTTCATTCCAGGAGTAAATTCCTAAGAGAAATTATTCGTTCAATAAGAAAAAATACAGATCCCAATTTCCTTATCGCAGTAAGGATTTCTCCGATAATTGAAAAGGCTGGAATTTATCTTGATGATAGTCTGGAGTTAGCTAGAATATTATGTGGTATGGAGATAGATATGTTACATATTTCTTGCTGGGATGTTTTCCAGCCAGTCGAAGGAGATGAATTAGGTCCAAGTTTGACTAAAAGATTTAGAGAAGTTATGCGTAATAATATTCCACTAATTTCTACCGGTGCCGTCTGGACTTCTAGAGACGCTAAATGGCTAATGGACGAAGGCGCAGATATTGTTGGAGTTGCTCGGGTTGGAATTGCACACCCTGATTGGCCTAAACATTTGATAGATGAAAATTATGAGCCTCAAAGACCACCTTTCAGTGTAGAGCATCTAGAAAATGTTGAACTTAGTCCTGTATTTATCGAGTATATGAAACGCTGGAAAAATTTTGTAGAAAAATAAAGCGTTTAGGTTTTGGAAATAATAAATTATTTTTCATTATAGGTTAGTATTTTACCTCTGCTATGATTTAATTTAGTCAAAAAACATCCAAGTTCATAAAGGACGACATCTCACACCATGCGGAGGGAATTACTTGCCAAATTTAGGTGACCCTAATATTGATTTGACCAAGTTGTCTAATTCCTCCCACCTGATTGGCGGAAAATCGTATGATACTGAATCATTAATCAATAGCATCAGCATGATTTCTATGAAAATTAATTCCTCAAATGTTGATTATGTAAAAAAATTCACTTCCGAGGGATTGTCGAAACAATCAAGAATTGAACTGATAAGAAAACTTAGAGATTCACTCGGTTCGGATGTATTTGAATTTTCTACATGTAACAGGGTGCTTTATGTTGGGTTTGGAGTAACTTGCGATGAACTAGAAAAGTGCGTTATGAATATTTTCAACCAAGAACAAGCGCTTTTCGATAGGTACCAAGGCATTGATGTTTGGCGTCATCTTGTCAAAGTTTGCAGCGGCTTAGATTCGTTTATTATTGGAGAATTACAAGTAATGTCACAATTTAGGGGTTCTATTTCTATGCACAATGAAAATGGATTAATAAGCGACATCAACTCATCGTTTTTCAATCATATCATATCCGCAAACCGTCTCCTGAGAAAGGAATTTGGATTTAATCAAACAACTGAGTCTATGCTAAACTTAGCATCCAACGCAATCGAAGATGTTTTGTCAAAAGAACAAGACCCCCATTGTGTAGTTCTTGGTTTCGGGGATATGGGTCGTAAGGCAGTTGAAGTTCTCCTCTCACAGGGGCAGGAAAATATCACTGTTTTCTCTAGAAATCCTTCGACTGCATCACAAAGAGATTTAGAATTATCCTCACGTGTTAATCTCTTATCATTTGATCAATGGGAAAAGCAGGATATTAGCCCCTCACTAATCATATCGACGATTAGGAATATAGAACCAACCTTTAACTCCACCAATGTTATTCCAATCGCCGAACCAGTGAAAATTATGGATTTTTCTTGGCCTCCTTCAATCGAATCTTCTGGAATAAATAATCGCCAAGAATTGTTAGGAATGGAGTATTGGATAAAGGTCGCCCATAAACTAGGTGTAGAATGGGACTATGAAAATACAATTTTGAGAAGTGAAGAACTTATTTCCAATATCGAAAAGAAATTTATGTCAGCATTGACAGATAGAAACCAAGGCATGTTTAGAGCATTCATATACCGAACTTTGGAACAATTATCTGAACAATGGTCTAGTAATGAAAATTCAAATGAGGAAAATGTGCAGTTAGGTGCTTTTTCGAGGGAAATCGCTACTTGGATATGTAATCGTGAAGGACCGTTTTCATCAAATCAACTCAGTGATATGGTTCTTTCTACTGAAAGGAAAATAAATCCAATTCTTCTCAAGAGGGTGGCTAGTGAAGTTACTGAAACCATTATTCAAATTAATGGGAAGTCATCTCTTGCGGAGGCCACACTTTGAAATTGATTAGAATCGGGACTAGGACTTCTAATCTTGCGATGTGGCAGGCTAACAAAGTCAAAGAGAAGCTCGAAAATTCAGGTTTTAAGACTGAAATCGTCGGGATATCTTCTTCAGGAGACAAATCCCTTGGCGGTGATTTATCTTCATCAGTAGGACAATTTATACACGCAGTTGATAATGAGTTGATTAGCAATAATATTGATCTTGCAGTCCATTCAAGCAAGGACGTTCCTGTCGAAATAAGTCCACTACTATCGAATCTAGCATATCTTGAACGTGGATGTACAAGCGATTTACTCATCTTCCCCAAGAATAAAGCCTTCATGAATCTTGAAACTTTACTTAGTTCAAATAATGAAACACCGCTTGATGAGGCATTAAGTATAATTCCTAAATCTGGAATGGTCGGTACAGTTTCAGGAAGAAGACAATCTTTTGTGTTAGGTAAGCGTCCAGATATTATCCCAATTGCTGTAAGGGGCCAAGTTGAAACTAGATTGAAGCGACTAAGAGAGGGTAGAGTAGATGGAATAATACTAGCAGAGATAGGTCTCAAACGTTTATTTGAAATAAATGCCTTAGCAACTTGGATTTTGGATTTTTCAGCAGTCAGGATTACAGAATCTGAATGGCCAACTGCTCCAGGACAAGGTTCTATCTCAGTTCATTGTAGGAAAGAAGATCTTGAATCATTAGATGACATTAGGAAAATTTTGAACCATGATGAAACAGAGAATGACGTTGTTAAAGAACGTGAAATTTTGTCATCAGTAGGCGGCGGATGCTTGTACCCTGCTGGGATAAAAGTAAGCAAGAAAGAAGTTTTTGTTCAAATATCTCCCAAGAATTGGAAACAAATTTTCTGCAAAGGTTTGAATTTTGGTAGTTTCAAATATAACGGTGCAGTTGATAATTTAGAGATTGAATTACCACAACAAGATATTTTAGAGGATGATACCCAAAAAGATGGTCCTAAGTTGGTATCGACATTAAACTCTGATAGACTCGCTACTGTGCTAAGTAACGAAGGAATCAATACTTTCAATCAACCAGTGATTGAATTAGTTTCCCTTGAGAAAAACTGGCCATCAAATTTTCTTGATGATCAAACTTCTAGATCTAATTGGCCCTACCTAGTTTTGACTTCCCCATTTGCTGCCAAGTGTGCTATTGAAGTAGCCAAGACAAATGATAACATAAATAGAATACAATGGCTTGCAATAGGAGAGGGAACAGCAAGGGCTTGTTTCATGCGTGGTGTAACAGTATCAATATGTGCAAAATCTAGAAATTCCTCTGAACTTATTGATTTTATTGATGAAAAAATATCTAGAGATATCAGACTTATGATTCCACGTTCAAATGTTGCTTCCAATGATTTAGTAAATAGGTTGAATGACCTAGGATTTAGTGTTGATTCTTGGATTGGATATGAGAATAAATCTAGGATTATTAATTCTATAGATATGGACGCAGATGACGTTCTATTATTGTCTTCACCCTCTTCCGCGAGATCTTGGGTGGAAAATTCATTACCCATACCTAGAAATATACTGTGCATGGGCAAAGCATCACAAGAGGAGATAAATTCACTGGGTTATTTCTCAAATTCAACAGTAGAAATTTTACAGGGCCCTACAGCAGAATACGTTTCAAAATGGTGGAAAGAAAATAGGAGCGATTAGAATGAACGTTAGGCCTAGAATTAATCGATGGACACAATCTAGAAGAAATTTAATTTTTGATTTAAGCATCAAATCATCTCTAGTCCAACCCCATTTTATTGTAAGCGGAGAAGGAATAGATGAACCTATTTCTAGTATGCCTGGAATAAATAGGCAATCAGTCGATAAGTTAATTGAAACTATTTCTAATGATATGGAATTGGGAATTTGTTCTCACATGCTTTTCCCAGTAGTCGACGAACATGATAAGGACTCGTATGCAAGTAAAGCATCAGACATGAATATGCCATTACAAATTGCAGTTAAAGAGTTGAAAAAAATGTACGGAAATGACATTGTTTTATTCACAGATGTCTGCCTGTGTACTGCTACTGACCACGGTCACTGTGGAATAATACATGAGCATGAAATAGATAATGAAATGTCGGTTTCTGAATTATGTAAGATTGCTCTATCACATGCTGAAGCCGGAGCAGATTATGTTTCAGCATCAGACATGATGGACGGCAGAATTCAAGCAATAAGAGAAGTGCTTGAATCAGAAGGTTTTGTTAAAACAGGTATTCTTGCATATTCTGTTAAGTATGCATCATCATTTTATGGTCCATTTAGAGATGCAGCATGCTCAGCACCTTCTTTTGGTGACAGGGGCAGCCATCAAATGGATGTCAGATCAGGGTATCCTGAAGCGATTCTTGAAGCAGTTACTGATGAAGGAGAGGGAGCAGATATCATAATGATAAAACCATCATTGACTTATCTAGATGTGGTTAGACAAGTTTCCGATGTCGTTTCAAGGCCTGTTGCAATTTTCAATGTTAGTGGTGAATATTCAATGGTTATCTCAGCTACCCCAGACGATGCTTCAAGAAAGAAAATGGTTCGTGAAATTTTCCATTCCTTCAAAAGGGCCGGCGCCGACGTTATAGTGAGTTACCATACTCGCGAGGCTGTAACAAAGGATTGGCTTTGAGGTGAATATATGCAGAGAAACAAGTCTAATTCCCTACACGAGGAAGCACAGAATCACTTAGTTGGAGGAGTTAATTCCCCAGTTCGGGCGTTTAAATCAGTACATGGAAACCCGATATATTTCGAAAAAGCTTCAGGTGCAATCGTTACAGATGTTGACGGAAATAATTTAGTTGATTTCGTACAATCATGGGGTCCTCTAATTCACGGTCATTCTCATCCACAGATTATAGACATGGTTGCACAAAAAATGCAAAATGGGACCTCATTTGGCGCTCCACACATAGGAGAGATAGAACTCGCTAAACGTGTCAAGCAAAGGTTTTCTCACATGGATAAAGTTAGATTTGTATCATCTGGGACTGAGGCCGTTATGAGTGCGGTTAGGCTCGCTAGAGGTTATACTGGGCGAGATTACTTGGTGAAATTTGAGGGATGCTATCACGGTCATGTAGATTCTTTGATGGTTAATTCCGGAAGCGGACTTGCTACATTTGGTATTGCCAGTAGCCCGGGTATTCCTAACGACACTGTTGCAACAACACTAGTTGCTCCTCTAGATGATATAGAAGCAGTTGAATATCTATTTAGTGAGCACGGTGATGATATTGCTGCGGTTGTCATAGAACCTCTTCCAGCGAATAATGGTCTACTGGTTCAAAGCAAAGAATTTTTATCAAAATTGAGAGAACTATGTGATAAACATGGCTCATTATTAATTTTTGATGAGGTCATCAGTGGGTTTAGATTTAAGCAAGGAAGCTATGGTGATATTTCGGGAGTTACTCCAGATATCACGGCACTTGGCAAGGTAATTGGCGGAGGATTGCCTGTTGGGGCGTATGGCGCAAGCAGCGAAATAATGGAAAATTTATCTCCACTAGGCCCGGTATATCAAGCAGGAACTCTTTCAGGTAACCCCCTTGCTATGGCTGCAGGCATCAAAACACTTGATTTACTTGACGAAGAAGCCTACGACCGACTAGAGGAATTAGGTAAACTATTACAAGATTCAGTAGAACCAATTCTTGAGAAACATGGATTCCCAATGAGATTAGTTAGACTTGGTAGTTTGTTTTGGTTCTCCCCTGGTAGTGATGAGCCACCGGCTAGAGCAGATTTAATTCCATCAAATGCAGGTAAATTATATTCTGACCTACACAGATCTTTACTTGAGAAAGGATATATGTTGGCACCCTCTGCTTATGAAATAGGATTCATTGCGACAGTACATGATGAGATGCATATCTTAGGGATGGTAAAAGCACTTGACGAAGCTTTAGAAGATTTGGAGTGGTAATAATGAATGGTAAAGAGAGAATAGTGTCCGCTCTAAATCTCGAACCAGTTGATAGGACTCCAGTTTGGTTTATGAGGCAAGCCGGAAGACATCTACCAGAATATAGAAAAATAGCGGCAGAGCATTCATTCTGGGAAAGATGTATGGATGTAGATTTGTGTACGAAGATTACTTTGCAACCAATTGAAAGATACAAGAAAATTGATGCCGCGATTATTTTTAGTGACATCTTAACACCTTTGCCCAGTCTCGGATATGATGTTGAATATGGTGGTGGAATTAGAATTAGTGATTTTGATTTTTCAGATGTAGACGATTGGACTAACTTTAGTGCTAGAAAACACGCTCCCTGGGCCGCTGATGGATTGAAGTCAGTGGGTGAGCAAACGGGTGATTCAATTGCTAGGTTAGGTTTTGTAGG
Source organism: Methanobacteriota archaeon (assembly GCA_002729095.1). GTDB lineage: Archaea > Thermoplasmatota > Poseidoniia > Poseidoniales > Poseidoniaceae > MGIIa-L1. The sequence goes on along the minus strand of PBWC01000045.1, from coordinate 36,646 downwards.
TTCACCTTGGACAATTTGTATGTACTTACTTTCTGGCGGAACTGGCGACAAAGATTTCCACAATGCTAGGGCTAAGGTTTATTCTAATCCAAAAGAAGCCAATAGTTTACTTCTCAAAATGGGAGAAATTGTTGGTGACTTATTAGCCGATCAGGTATTGCATGGTGGTGCTGATGGAGTACAGCTGTTCGATACCTGGGCAGGACTGCTATCTCCTGAAACATATCGTGAATTTGCCATGCCTGCAACCATGAAGACAATTGAAGTCTTTAGGGAAAAAGTAGGACACGATGTACCACTAATCCACTATGCTAAAGGATCAGGTCATTTGCATTCTGAGATCAGAAAATTAGATTTAAGTGCTATATCTCTTGATTGGAGAGATGACTTATCGTATAATCGTAAACAGTTTGGTGATAAATTCGCATTTCAAGGAAACTTAGATCCTTCATTGTTACATGGCTCAACAGAAATGGCAAAGATTGCTACTAGACAAGTACTCAATGCGGCTGGAGATTCTCCGGGACACATTTTCAATCTTGGTCATGGCTTCGCCCCATCTGCAAGGATAGAGTGTGTAGAAACTGTGCTACGTGAGATTACAGGTGAGAAGTAATGCGTCAGAAAATGTCTGACATGGTTCATCGTATTCAAGATGAGATATGTGATGCATTGAAAGTAATTGATGGGGTTGACTTCCGTCAGGATGAATGGACTAGAGAAGAAGGTGGTGGAGGCAGAAGTCGTGTTTTTTCAGGAGGCCGGGTATTTGAGAAAGCAGGGGTTAATGTTAGTGTTGTTTACGGAACTTTGAGTCCTCAAGCTGCAAAAAGCATGGGAGGAGGACATGAATTGAAAGGAACTGATCTAGATTTCTTCGCTACTGGAATCAGCCTTGTTTTGCATCCAAAAAATCCTATGGCGCCTACAGTTCATGCAAATTATCGTTATTTTGAGAGAGGCGAAGGACAAAAACCTGGAAGTTGGTGGTTTGGTGGCGGTGCAGACTTAACCCCGAGTTATTTGTTTGAGGAGGATGCAATACATTTCCATCAAGTTCACAAGAATGTTTGTCAACGCCATGAAGTTGCCGATTATGATAAATTCAAAAAATGGTGCGATGATTATTTTTTCATAAAACATAGAGAAGAGAGAAGAGGGCTTGGAGGAATATTTTTTGATGATATTAACGGTGCATCTAGAGAGGAATGTTTTGACTTTGTTACCGATTGTGCTGAATCTTTTCTTGAATCCTATTTGCCAATTCTGAATCGAAGAAAAGATTTAGAATATTCTGAAAAACAAAAGCAATGGCAACAAATTAGGCGCGGTAGGTATGTTGAGTTCAACCTAGTTTATGATAGAGGAACCACATTTGGTTTGACTACTAATGGCAGGATTGAAAGTATTTTGATGTCACTACCACTAACATCCAGGTGGGAATATTGTCACGAAGTAGAGGTTGGTAGTGAAGAAGAAAGATTGGTCAAACTACTTCGTAAACCTGCTGACTGGCTAGAAAATTAAATTGAGATGTTAATATGGCTGACTTGCAAAGTTGGATAAACTATGGAGATGAGATGAGAAGGCCTCTAGTCATTAATCCTAAATTAGCAGATTCAAAAAAAGTTGTAATTGTAGGAGGTGGGCTTTCTGGCATGTGTATTGCTTTTCGATTATCACAAAAAAGACCAGATTTAGAGATAATATTACTAGAGCAAAAAAGTTCACTTGGTGGGGTAATAGCGACATGGGAGCAAGACGAATGGATTTGTGATTTAGCGGTAAATGCAACTCGGCCACACCCTGCTTTTTGGAGATTAATTGACGATTTAGGATTGTCAGATTCGTTCAAACCTTCCAATGAGAGTGCTAAATCAAGATGGATCTATCATGATGGTAAAAAACACAGATTATCCTTTTTTACAATTTTCAAGATTGGGTTTTTTAAGTTACTTAAATCAATTAAAAAATCGCGAAAAGGAGGTTTATCTGTCGCACAATTGATTCCAAATAAAGAGATTGCAGACGCGCTCACCTTGGGCATAGTTAACGATACTGCTGAAAATGTAGATGCTGACTTTTTGATGCCAGCAATGACTGATTTTGGGCCTAAACCTCCAATTAAAAAGTCAAAATTGAACAAAAAAATCCTCCAAACATATCCTATCTTCACCCCCAAAAAAGGAAGCATTGCTTCATTGGAAGGCGGGATGGAAACCTTAACCAAATCAATCAGTAAAAAGTTAGATGAAAGTAAAAATGTGACCGTTAAACTTAATCATAGCGCACAGTCCTATGAATCAATGTCCTCTGAATTTGATGTCCCCAAATCATCAATAATTTGGTCTGCTCCTGGAATACAAGATGATTATCAATTTACTGAATTATCCATTTTCGCAATAGGATTCAAAGAAAAAGACGTATCAAATATTGAAGTTGGATATGGAACGTTAATTCCCGATAGAAATATTCCAATCAGTGGAATACTTAATGAGAGTGATTTACACAATTCAAAGCGTTGTCCAGAAGGGCACCGTTTATTCAGACTTATGGTGCCGCATAATCGATGGGATGGAAATGAAGAAACTGTTTTGATTAATGCAAAAAAATTACTCGGTGACAAACATGTTTTATTCACAAAGATAGGTGAAAGGACAATTCCTATGTACAAGCCAGGATATATGAGTAAGATTTCAAATTTGGATAATGAAAGAAATTTAGTTGGTTGGTCTGTAAGTGGTGTTTCAATCACACACGTGGTTTGTGAGGCGGAGAGAATAGCAGAGTTATTCTAGGCTACTGCTTCTGCATTGAATTTTCTTGTAATCATTTTTCCAAGACCTTCAACCCAATCTTCATTATCATTGAGACATTTTATTACGGTCAATTCCTCGCCACCTAATTCAATAAAATGTTCCCTTATTCCAATATCTAATTCCTCTAGAGTTTCTAGGCCATCTGCAAGGAAAGCAGGAGCAACTATAGCTAATTTCTTAACTCCCCGATTAACTAACTCTTCCACTTTATTCATTGTTGAAGGTTCTAACCATTTTACCGGCCCAATTCTACTCTGATAACTAATCGACCAACGATTTGAATCAAGTCCTAATAATCCTACTACAATTTTTGTTGTTTCCGTACAGTGGTGCCCGTAACACAGAGAATTTGCTTCGGATTTAATTGAACAGCAATCATTTATTTTTTGACAGTGCTTTTTCGAACTATCAATTCTTTTTACGTGTGAAACTGGAAGACCGTGATATGAAAATAATAAGTGGGTATCGTCATCTAATTGAGAACTAATAGAATTTGCTAGCGGAACTACGTATTCTTCATCAGTTTCGAAGTGACCCATTTCAATTATTCTTGGGTTCCAATCAATTTTTTTCAATTGCTTGTAAGTATGCTTTAGAGAAGATTCAGTAGTTGCCTGGGCATAGTGAGGAAACATTGGTAGTATCAATAAATCTTCAACACCTCTATCTTTTAATTTGTTGAGGGCATCGTAGATACTTGGATTTCCGTAGCGCATAGAAAATTCGAATTCGATATCATCTAATCTGGAATCCAGGGATTTTGTTATCCGGTCTGAATATACTCTGAGTGGTGAACCTTCGTCCATCCATATTTTCTTGTAAAGAGGTGCAATTTTTTTAGGTCTTACTCTAAGTATAATTCCACGAACTAATAGGTGTCTTATTGGGGCTGGTATGTCTATTACGTCTGGATCTAAAAGAAACTCTCGTAGGTATTTTTTGACAGATTTAGTTGTAGGCTCATCAGGTGTTCCAACATTAATCAAAAGAACGCCTTTCTTTGCCATAGTCCAAGGCCGTAGCCTACATTATTAATCATTTGTCAAAACCTTGAGTGAATATGGTGGACGTGACGAGATTTGAACTCGTGGCCTCTACCATGCCAAGGTAGCGATCTTCCAGCTGATCTACACGCCCAAAAGGGTGCTTTCGCAGACACTCCAACTCAATCGGCATCATAAGCATTTTCAATCATCTAAGGGTTGATGAGTGGCCACTAATTGGACCACTCATGGCCGAGAAAAACAGTGGACTTTTGGGAGATATTGAAATCCCCAAAAAACCCCCACATATCCCTGAGGGGGCAATTGTAGAATCATTGGCTGCTCTTTCTGGAATTACCGAAGCGGTTTTTATGCCATGGATCGAAGATCGAATTAAACTGATTTGGCTTGATTCAAATGATGACAGGTTAGGAATGACTCGCTTTGAAGAAGGTTCTGGTGAATTGAATCGTAGGAAGAGGCTTAGGTTAGATCCAGGAGAAGTTACCATTGGCTTACATCCAGCACTACTTGAGGATGAAATGTTATACAAACATACTTTTGTCCATGAATTCCTTCACGCCAGTGGCTTAACTTTACATTCAAAAAAACATGATGAACTAACAAAATTAGTTGCACCGATGCCCAAGTTACGTGATTCACCTTTATTACAAAGAATGCGAGATTCGGTGCTTGGAGGACTAAAAGTTCAGCATTGGGAGTGTAAACATTGTGGTTATACATGGAATAGGACCACTGTTAAGAAACCCACTAGATGTCATAAATGTGCTCGACCTTTGTAGTAATTCTTCCTCAAAGTTCATCAAAGAGTTTCTTTTGGGCAGGCTTGGACGTATAGTGTAGTTGGATATCACTCTGGCCTTCTAAGCCGGCGACCCGGGTTCGAATCCTGGTACGTCCGCCACTCAAATCTAACTTGATGCACACTTTTTGATCAAATTTTCAATTTAGATTACCCGATGCTCTCATATATGGCATGTTGGTGGCATGCTTGTTCACCATGAAGAGAGGCTCCCGTGCTTGGAAGAAAACTGGTAATCAACGTTGGAAGTGGCGCAAGAAGAAATTGCGACGTAGAAAGCGTGCACGCCGACAGGCTAAGAACTGATTCTGAAGGTGAACCGAGGGAGTATAGTATAGCTTGGTAGTATCGCGGGCTCCAGTTGCACAGGAATGAAGACGAGTGGGTTTGCTGAAGTTGATGACCAACTGGAGCGCCGACCTGTTGCATCCTGCAGACCTTGCCCATGAAAACTGGGTGGTTTCAGAAGAAATCCGCTGGGGGGGGTTCAAATCCCTCTGCTCCCACCATAACAAACCATGAATATCTTGATGAGTAAGAGGTTATTGCTTGGTATGAGGGAGAGTCATGAAGCGTTTGATTGCATTTTTTCTTTTCACACTGATGTTGAGCCCAATTACTGGCTCACTAACACTGGATAATAAATCTGAGAATAGTAAATGGTTTACTGTTGATCCCTATCAACAATCATGGCACCCAATAGGTTCTACTTTTGATGTCCCTCAACAACTTGAGCCTACTTGGGTAAGCGATGACACACCTTGGTGGGAAAGTTCTTCGTTAGATAAAAACAACAACTATATTCACGACTCTATAGAATTTGAAACCGAACCTGTTGGTATGGCAATTTCGTATTCAGAAGAAGTAAATGACAAACATATACAAGATTTAGAATCGCTTGGTCTAGAAGTTCGAGATGTTATCGAATCGGTTAACGGAGTTCTAATCGGTTTTGTTGACCCCGAATTAGCAACGACTATTGCTTCTCTAGAAGATGTTGTTATGGTTCACAGATATGGAATGGTGGTGTTTTACGGCGATGTTCAAACTCAAAATGTCAAAGCAAGAAACTCTTCAGTTTACCCTAACGGTGCTTGGGATTTTGGAGTTACTGGTAAAGGAGTAAACATCGCAATGGTTGATACTGGAGTCGATAATGAGCATCCAGGTTTAGCTGGAAAGTTTGTTGCAGGATATGATCCAGTATGTTACATGCACACAGACGTGCCTAGATGTATTCTTGCTGGCGCAGGTGCTAGACAAGATGATGGTTCGTTTGACCCTGATGATGGTAATCAACACGGAACAGCGTGCATAGGTATGTCTTCGGCAACTGGCTTGGAAGCAGACGGTAGTCAAAGTGAATTTTATGGTTCTGCACCCGAATCTTCACTTATCGATGTTAGAATAGGCACTGACGTTGGAGCAGGGCCTTTCGAAAATTATCTAGTTGAGCAAGAAGCATATGAATCCGCTATGAATGGATTACAATGGATTATCGATAACAAAGATACGGCTTGGGAAGGAGTAGATGAAAGTCTGCACGGAATAGACATAATTTCACTTTCTTGGGGAATTACTTCACATGAAGACGGTGGCTCAGACGGTACAGACATGCACAGTATGATTCTTGATGTTGCTATGGAAGAAGGAGTTGTAGTAAGTGTTGCTGCGGGTAATGATGGTCCAAGTAATGATGGGTTATCCGGAATGGGTTCCTCTTCGTTATCTATCACTGTTGGAGCATCTGATGATGGCAATACCGTAGATAGAAGCGATGATACAGTTGCATCCTATTCATCTAGAGGCCCAAGAAAGGATAATGGGGATAGCAATCCACTCGATGAACTCAAGCCGGAGATATCTGCTCCGGGAACAAATATCATTCAAGCTGAAGGCTGTGTAACTTCAGGAGGCTGTAGTAACTCAGCCGGAGGTGACGCCTCTGAAAATACGTATACCAGCCGAGGTTCTGGAACATCTTACGCAACTCCCTCAGTTTCTGGGATATTAGCATTGATGATTGAAGCAAATGAAGACCTTAGTCCCGAACAAATGAAGGAAATAATCAAATTTACTGCTGAAAGAAAGGGAGAACCAACTCAGCCCGATGTAGATCCTTTCTGGAATAGAGATTTTGGCTGGGGGCTTGTTGATGCCTATGAGGCTACAAAACTTGCAATACAACTAAAAGAACAAAACCTAACTGACCAAATTGATGTTTATACTCAAGTCCATGCCACTCTACCAACAGTTACCAATAATACTTCGAATACGGATTCTGGGATGTACATAATCACCGGATTAGCATGGAATCAAATGGGTTCAGTTAATGCAGTAGAATATCGAATTGACGGCGGTGAATGGATGAGCGCGTCTTTCAATCAGTCAGAAAACCCTCTAGGTCCTTTGGAAAGATTTGAATGGACAATCGGACTTGATTTAGATAAACTCCCTGAAAGAGACGTCGTTATTGAAATACGTGGATTGAGTGATGAGGGGCAATCTCTTCCAATCATGTTAACAGTCCAAGGAAATGGTATTGAGGAAAGTTCTTCGATGAGCTACAACACGTTCATTCTTGTTGCAAGTTCAATGCTTATTGTACTAATTATGGTGTTACTATTCAACTCTAAAACAGAAAAGCCATCCCTACTAATCTCCACTTCTGACGAGACCATTGATGAAGTACTTGACAAGGACTATGAAATGGCTTTAGTTGTAGATGCTGAATTGATAGAGGATAAGAAAAGTTAGGTTGTGATAACTTGAGGACATTTAGTGATAGAGCATTATCGATACAGCCAACTGGCGTTCGAAAAATGTTTGACCTCGCTGGCGATGATGTAATTTCATTCGGTTTAGGAGAACCCGATTTCCAACCGCCAAAGCAAGCAATTGAAGCATTTTACAACGCTATGTTAGAAGGTCATAACAAATATACTACAACAGCCGGCCTTCCAAAACTTAGAGAAAAGATAGCCCAATCTTGGAATGATTATCAAACAGGAATGGGTGCTGATAATGTTTGTATAACAATGTCAGGAACTAATGCCCTACTAAATATATTCTTGACGATAGTCAACCCAGGAGATAATGTTTTACTGCCCGAGCCGTACTTCCCATTGTATGGACCTGATGTATCCATTTCAGGAGGAGAGGCACTTTATTATCCATGTAAATTCGAGCATGAATTCATTCCTCAAGTTGATGAACTTGAACAGTTAGTTGACGAAAATACCGTTGCAATATTGTATAATTTCCCTAGTAATCCAACGGGAGGTACCCTAAATAAACTACAAAGAGATGAGTTACTAGAGTTTGCCAAAAAACATGATTTATGGATAATTTCAGATGAAGTATATGATCGAATAGTGTTTGAAGGAAAGCATGTTTCATTTATGGGGACTAATTATCATAAAACGTTGCTTGTTAACTCTTTTTCCAAAACCTTCGCTATGACAGGGTGGAGGATTGGATACATTATTTCTACAAATCTTGAAGCGATGAATCAGATAATTAAAATGCAATACTACATCACTGCATGTTCCAATGATGCGATGCAATATGCAGTTCTTGAAGCAATGAATGAAGCATCCGACTATCCAGATGAGATTGCTAATGAATTCAAGGAACGCTGTGAATTAATTGTAGAACGTCTGAATTCAATGCCGGGTGTTGAGTGTCATAAACCAAAAGGTGCAATTTACGTATTTCCAAGGATCAAGGTTGAGGGTTTTAATTCCGAAGAACTTGCCCTAGAAATTCTTAAAGATGGCGTTCTATGCTCACCTGGTTCAGCTTTCGGGCCATCTGGCGAAGGACATTTGAGATTTGCCTATACCATATCTAAAGATGAGATTTCCAGGGGAATGGATAAATTAGAACGGACTCTGAAGAGATTGAACAGTAAGTGATGTGATTTTATGTCAATTCTATCATCTACTCTATATTTTGTTGCTGGATTCATTATTGCATTCATCTTTCCACGTCTACCCGGAATCCTAATTACTAGAGGGAAAGGCTTCAATACTAATTTCCCACCTCATCCTGAGCCTATTCCGCTTTCACCATATCTAACACAGAGAATTCTTCACATGAGAATGTTTTACTGGCTTGGATTGGTTGTTAGTATTGTACCCTTAGCCTTCGGTCTTGTTTCTGTTAGGTGGGGTAATGTTCCTTTTGGTTTTGGGTTATGGATTTCATCAGGTTGGTTTTTACTTTCACGTTTACAGGTTTTTATTGGTGGGCCTAAGCCTCCGTGGACTTTAGAAATGGCCGAGAGGATTCAGTTAGTGATTAATGAAAGTAAATCGGATTCTAAATGTTGTGAATATCCATCTCCAAGTTGGATGCTGAGCGGCATATATTGTATCTCATGCGAGAAGAAATTAGATGATCTGTTTAGGCCAGATTTAGGTCGAAAAAGAAGTGACGGATTTTTAATGGGAACTATTCGATTACTTTCTACAGACGGTTATCCAATGTTTGATGCAGAATTTAACAAAAAAGAAACAAGAATAGATGATTCCGAAGAGTAAATTTCACTCTCAAATGGGTTTTTTCTTAGTTTTATCTAGAGTAATCTTTGTCAATAGATGAAATATCCGTAACCCTATGGGGCGTTATTCGAGGAGAAAACCGATGAGCGCCAGAATTTGGTTGACATTTGTTGCGATGTGTCAAGTTTTTCTTACACCACTGGTTGCTTTTTCTTTAACATATTTAGTCAAGTTTGATTTTTCAGATGATAATGTCACAATGTCCTTCGATAAAGAAATGATGCCTTGGATTGGAACTGCATCCTTGATATATGGTATGATTGCATTACTATTGGCGTTAATATTAGGGGGTTTCACTCCGGTTTCAGTTGTTGAAAAGGGAGGTTGGAGGAAGTATTTCGGTTTCTCAAGGTCACCAGGCAGTGCAGCTGAAAGGCGCTCATCGAGAATTCAATATTCGAAATCCCCCCATGGACAGATATCTGTCTTGGCACACAACCGGTGGTTGGATGGTCATTCAATAATTTCTACACACGGCGGACTTATACTTTTGGCCGTACCTTTCCAGGTAATGTTAGCAACGGTCCCTTTAGCAATGGTTTTATTGATACCAGAATCATTCATGCATGAAAGTAGAAAATTAGAATTGGCCTTAATTTTATACTTAGCGATATTGATGGTCATAATGAAATACTTCCCGATTATTGCCAAGCGTTACATTGGAATTGCGTCATTCACCAGAAAATGGTTGATTTCAATGACAAAGATTTCTTGGCTAGCTCCAGTATTGATACTTTGGTTGATGGGAAGAATTGCAAGTGTCGTGGTAATAGGATGGTTAGGTTCAGATTTAGAATTAAATATAGATTTGGAAAAAACATTCTTTCAATCTACATTGGATATAGGTTCCATTCCTGAAACATCATTTTTAGATTTAATAGCAGCACTGGCGGTAATTCCTCTTGCAACCTTTACAACTCTTGCTGTACTGGGCGCAGGTTCAGGAGAGCCGCCTGAATGGATGCTGGAAGTCCAGAAAGGTGAAAATAAAAAAGAAATTGAAGAATCAACATCCCCTAGTAGCATAGTTATCAAAGGCGCTCAAACCATTGCAGCAGCAAGTATTGCAGCGGTAAATAAAGTAGCAATGGTTGACTTACCTCAACAACAATTAGGTGAAGAAATTGTCTCACAATCCTTTGATAATGAGCAGTTTAATCAAAGATTAAACGACGATTTAGAAGAAATTGATGCTACTGAAATTGCTGAAGAATCTAATATTTTTGATCCAAACATGTTCTTCGAAGATGAATCATATGAAAATTCTAAACCTTCCTATGATGAGCCTTCGATTACAGGCTTAGAGAAAAATTAGCGATAAAACGCGTCTAATTGGAGGCTCAATAATCAATGAAGTTCATATGTCGAATGCATATCGCGTAATTGTTGATGCAGATGCGCCGCCTGACTTCTTTGACTCTAGTTGCTCTTTTTTTGTTTAGTTCGCTTTCAGCATTTTACGCTACTCCAGCAGAAGCAGCCTCCGCCAAAGGTGGTTCAAAAGATGATTTTAGTATTTTTAGTATAGTAGTTGGTAATGAATCGGTTGGTCCTGAGCAATGGGTTCAACCAGATGGTTCAGTAGTTGATTATGTAATGCAAGGAGAAAGATTAGAAGTTGAAATTAAAGTTTTCAGGGATGGACAACCAACATCTCCTCCAAAACAGACCCAAGCTAAACTGGAAATTGTTCACCCTATTGGTTTTGTAATCGAGACTTTTTATTGGGTTACTGGAGATATGGCTGGACAAGCTAAAGATACCAATGTTATTCTTTGGACTGCCAATGAAGCACATTCGATATTGAATACGACTACTAATGAACTAACAGGAGGAATAATTCTTAGAGCATCTGTTAACTTTACTGCTGATGATCGTAACGACAATGATGTAAAATCAAAAGTAGTTCCAGTTGCAGTTTCTAAAGATATTTTTGATGGAACAGCCTCTGGCTCATCAGAAACCTTCCGCTCTGCTAGATATCCTGTAGGAGGGGGAGATGCTAACGCAATCGGTTCCTGGTCAGAGGATACTACTGGCGGCGCAGTAGGTTCTTCTCACTGGAGAATGTCCACTTCAGGAAACACCTATCCATCTAGCGCTTTTGATAGACTTGTACAATCTTATTACAATCCGTCAGTTAATTGTGGTACTGATCAACTTGATACCGGAATGACTAATCAATATGGAATTCCAGTATGTAGAACATTATTCCAATCGACTAACTATATCTCATCACAAATTCATGTTCAAGCATGGGGTACAATGGGAGCAGGAGATGCTGCATATCTCGAATTTTGGAGAAATAATGGTAATTTCTCTGATGCAATGTCATCGGTTCATTGGGATTTGGCTAATGGAAATCCAAGCCCGGCTCCTAACCAATGGAAAAATTTCTCGTGGGATCCGCAGGATGTGTGGTCTCAAATACCAACCTTGGCTAATCCTGATTTGTTTTTAGGTGGCAACTCATGGACTTTTGGACTAGTTTTCAAATCGGATAGTTCTGGAGCGACTCAAGGTATGCACTTTGATGACTTTATTCAGTTTGGGGTTTCAAAAGTAGACAACTACACCCTTACTGCTGACTGTGATAATCCATCAAATGGTTTTGACGGGTACCCCGGAGGGCTTCTTTCTTGGAAATGTATGGTCACCAATAATGGGTATAAGAATGTCCAGTTCAAGGTAGAAACTAGTGTGAGTAACGAAAGTTGGATGAATCCTATGAATCCCCAACTTAGGCTAGATACAGACAATCCTAATGATAATGATTTCAATGTAGTTATCCCACCAGTTGGTCCAGGTGAAACGACAGAAGTTTGGGCAAATCTTTCAATACCTCCCGGAACCGATGTTCAGCAACAGACTTGGGATCTTTGGTTCACTGATGCAAGCAGTCAGAACAGTGGTGAAAAAGCAAGAGTGTCTTCAACAATTTCAATCCAGTCACAGTACAGTATTTCTCTGACTTCAAGCACAGGTTTGAACGCTTTGACATTGAATCCCGGTGAATCTGGAACAATACCATTCAAGTTTACTAATACCGGAAATTTAGATGCTACATTTATACTAACAACATCATTTTCTAGAGATGGATGGACAGGTTTGATTTATGATGATTCAGGATCAGTAATTACTTCTAAGTTCCTAACTAAAGGTGAGTATGTAGATCTAACGCTAAATGTAACTGCTGATTCACAAGCAGCGCCTGAATTGGTTTCTGTCCTAATCAGAGCCACCAGGACTAGCGGAGAAATTGTAGGAGTTACTACAATGTCTAGAAATATTGAAGTTCCAATTTTGAAAGACTTTGCTCTTTCTGCCGATACATCCCAGTTTTCCAATGAGGGCGGTAGAGAATTTATTGAAGGCTATGCAAATGGTAATTCAAAATTGATATTCATGTCTTTGACCAATAATGGAAATAGCCAAGAGTCATACGAAATAAGTGTAGTCAATTCGATTTTCTTGTTAGGAGCATATGTAGATGAATCAGAACAATCAACTCCTCTTATGGCTGAATGGGGTGAGACATACAATTTCTTCCTCCATTTGCCGATGACGGTCGGTATTGAGCCCGGTTATTATGATGTGAAGGTCATTGCTACAAATGTCGATGACCCTAGCATCCAAGTTAGTTATACCATTGAAGTCGATATTTTAGACACTGCTGCAGTATTTGTTGAAACGAGAGAATCCGAGCAATCTTATATTCCTGGAGACATTGCGCAAACAATGACTTTCGAGGTATTCAACAACGGCAATTTAGACGACTCATTCTCTATGTCGATGAATATTCCAAACGGAATGAATGCAGAATTTACAAATCTTGTAGGGCAAGATCAAACACCTATTATCCCTAGTGGAGCAAGTTACAATGTATCAGTATTGTTTTCTTTCGAAACTGGAACCAGTGGAGATATTGAATTAGAGGTNATAGCAGTCAGTGATTTTGACTCATCTGTATCATCTTCTGGAGGCTCTACTTACTTAGTTGGGAGTGTTTTAGAGCGGGTAAATATACTTCCTTCACCACAAGTAGTAATTGATTCTTGGGAAAATGAAGTCGAAATCACAGTCAAGGTGAGAAATCAATTTTCTTCCGCACAGTCGATTGTGATGGATATAGATGAAGGAGATTCAAAGAACTGGATAAAATCTAGNATNACTAATTCGGACCTTCAATTTGTTTTAGGAATTGGAGAGGTTAGAGAAGTAGTAATCACTTTTGAAGTTACTGAAACAACATTAATGAATCTACAGAATGAGACTTTCTTGACTGAAATAACCGTTTGGGCTCGCTCCGAAACTGTAAGTGATGCCGCTCAATCAACTATCCAAATTCAACTAAGAAAAATCGCTACTGAATCGGATGATTCTGCTGAATCATCTTTTGATGTTACTGGCGCTTTAACCTGGGCTGGATTTATTGCTGTAATGNTTATCGGAATAGTTGCACTAGTTAGGATTTTGAAGAATACTGGTGAAGAAGAAGATGATTATGGTGGTTGGGGCGATGACGGCTACCAAGACAGTTTATCTGTAACCTATGGTTCAGTAAAATCAGCTCCTACAATACCTTCTTCGCCGCCCGCATCCATGCCTTCTCCGCCAACTCCCGTTGCAGCATCAATCCCTGTAGTAGCTCCGACCCCAACACCAGAATCAGTTCCGCAGCCGGCTGCATCTGGTCCTCCACTTCCTGAATCAGGATTGCCGCAAGGTTGGACCATGGTCCAATGGAATGCATACGGCCATCAGTGGTTAGAACAATATGGTAAGTGATTTGCGCTATTTCAAAAAAATTTCAAAGCGTAGGGTTCAAGACTACCTTTACCTCGCCGAGTATGTAGGGGCGTTATTATGTACGGNAATGGGCAAGCACCGATATTTATTCTGAAAGACGGAACACAAAGAACTAGAGGCAGAACTGCTCAGTCAAATAATATTGCAGCAGCAAAGGCAGTTGCTGATGCAGTTAGGTCAACACTTGGCCCCAAAGGTATGGACAAGATGCTGGTAGATTCCATGGGCGATGTCGTAATTACCAATGATGGAGCGACAATTCTCAAAGAGATGGATATCGAACACCCTGCAGCAAAAATGATTATCGAGGTTGCTAAAACNCAAGAGCAACATTGCTTTGATGGNACNACAACTGCAGTAGTTCTTTCAGGTGAATTGCTAAAGAGAAGTGAAGACTTGATAGAACAAAATGTTCATCCAACAGTAATATGTGAAGGATTTAGATTAGCGGCTGAGAAAGCTGTAGGATTACTTGACAGTCATGGAATCGAAACCAAGAATGATGACTCAGTATTGATGGAAGTAGCCAAGACAGCNCTCACAGGCAAATCCGCAGGTGCTGTAAAATCCTTCATGGCCGATATATGTGTCCGTTCAGTTAATGCCGTTGGCGTAGTAGATGGTGGACAAAGATTGGTTGATTTATCAGATATCAAAGTAGAAAAGAGACAAGGTGGTTCAATCAAAGATTCCTCACTTATCGATGGTATTATTCTCGATAAAGAGAGAGTCCATGCTGGGATGCCTCGTTCGGTTAAGGATGCTAGAATAGCGCTNGTAAATTCTGCAATAGAGGTTAAGAAGACTGAAGTTGATGCAAAAATACAGATTACAGATCCTAATCAACTTTCTATGTTCCTTGAAGAAGAAGAAAACTACATCAAAGGACTCGTCGAGAAAATCCAAAATTCAGGCGCTAATGTTCTAATCTGTCAAAAAGGAATTGATGAACTGGCCCAACATTATATGGCCAAGTCAGGTATATTTGCAATTAGAAGGGCTAAAAANTCTGATATGGAAGCACTTTCTAAGGCAACTAGCGGTAGCATAGTAACCAATTTGGATGATTTAACCAAAGATGACCTTGGCCACGCAGAAAGAGTTGAGGAAAAGAAGATTGGTGAATCTGAAATGACTTTCATAACTGGTTGCCCTGAGGCTAAATCAGTTTCTGTTCTTCTCCGAGGTGGAACAGAACACGTTGTAGATGAAATTAGAAGAGCATTTGATGATGCTGTTGGAGTTGTTTCGGTTGCATGGGAAGACGGAGCAGTTCTAACTGGTGGAGGCAGTGTTCTTGCCGCCCTATCTCGTGATTTGAGAACCTACGCTGAAACTGTTGGTGGTAGGGAACAGATGGCAATAGAAGCATTCGCGTCTGCTTTAGAAATAGTTCCTAGAACATTAGCAGAGAATGCCGGACTTGACCCTGTCACTACTTTGATAGAACTTAGAAAAGCTCATGCTGATGGTCAAAGCCATGCTGGAATAAATGTCTACGAAGGNGGCGTTGTTGACATGAAAGAGGCAAATGTAGTTGAACCAATGCGTGTTGTTGAGCAAGCGATTCAATCTGCAACAGAAACAGCCATAATGATTTTGAGAATAGACGATGTTATTTCTTCCAAGGGTGTCTCTATGGGAGATGAAATGGGTGATATGGGCGATTTCCATATGTGATTTCGCATCATCTCAGTAACCCTTCTGAGTGGTCTAATATTAGAGCAGAACAAGCAACCTTCAAAGACTACGGCCGATAGGGTGTGTCAGTGCTTNGTGCTAGGTGAGTCNATGACGGTAATAGCAAANGTTTGGATTGAAGATGATTGCATCACTTGTGATGCTTGTCAAGACGTTGCTCCGGAGGTATTTATTGTAACTGAAGAATCCTCACAAATACTTGCCGCGGTAAGAACCGATGGTACATTGGATCGGAATTTAGGTAAGTCTCCGCTTGCCGGTACATTCGGTACCGATTACGGGGATTTGATTATTGAAGCCGCTGAGGCTTGCCCAGTTGAGATTATCAAGTATGAGGAAGTTTCTGACGGAGCGGTTGAAGAAGTTGCCGTTACCGAGGCTGCAGAAGTTGCTGTGGAGCCTATTGCTGCTGAAGCAGTATCCATTTCAGGCGCGGGCAGTGAGGCTCTCACCGCATTGATGGAAGGAGATCGTTCATTGGCTATTCTTTTCGGTTCGCAAACCGGAAATGCAGCAGGATTGGCGGAAAAAACTGCTAAACTCGCACAAAATTACGGTTTGATTCCAACTGTTTATGATATGGATGGTTTTGATACTGNCACCCTTGCCAATCACAAGCGAACGCTGATAATTACCTCAACTTGGGGTGAAGGAGAAATGCCAGATAACGCTGAATCACTTTGGCAGTCTGTAAGTTCCCAATCTCCTTCTTTAACTGGCGTCAGTTTCAGCGTATGCGCTATTGGAGATACTGCATATGATGAATTCTGTAAAGCAGGNCTTGACTGGGATTCTAAATACGAATCATTGGGTGCGAATAGAGTACATTCAATTCAACTATGTGATGTTGATTTTGACCCTCCTTGGGCCGTTTGGGTTGCTGAAGCATTACCAAGAATTGCCTGTGTTGATTCATCTGGTAATCTGCAAATTGAACTTCTCGATGAAATGATTGCCTATGGAACTAGTGGAGATGAAGAAGTNGTATCTGGTGATTTTGCACCNGGAGTTATCGACAAAACAGAATTACAAGTTACCTTGGAACTTTTCCGATATTGTCCAGCCACTTCTGAATCGGGATGGGATGTAGTGGAATGCTCAGTACCATCAAATGCCTCGATTCAAGATTTACTATCTGCGGTAAAGAATGATATTGACGGTAGTTTTTCTTTCAGAGTAGGAAATGGATCTGGCAGCCCAACTTCAGGCTTAAGAGTCAACAACCGTCTAGTACTAGCTGATTTGGCATCAGTTTCTCAACTGGTAAGCAGTACAGGCAGACTCAAAATTGAACCACTATCAGGTTATCCAATAATTAGAGATTTAGTAGTAGATTTCTCGAAGTTTGAAGAGAATCGTTCAAAAGTTAAGCCTTGGATGGTTTCAGAACCTAGAGAGGGCGAATATCTAATNAATGGCTCTGCAATAGGGACCATGACTACTGAAGAAGCCTTAACTCTTCATTCCGTAAATGATGTAGGTTCTTTATACCTACTCCATTCGATGTCCGATACTACAACATATGATTCGAAATATGAAGGTCCTGGAGTTCATCTCCAGAGGTGGAATAGAGTNATCGATCCGCGTTCAGGGAAGAAATACATGGATTCTATAATTTCCTCCCTTAATAGTGCGACAGGTGTTTGGGGAGAGGCAGATCTAGCATCAATCTCTCGATATGGATTTGAGGGCAAAACAGCAGCAAAGGGCCTCAACAGCGTTCGTTCATATATTCTCAACCAAACCAATTACAGAGGACCTCACGGCAGACTNGTTAAGTGGTATGGAAGAAGCGTTAAGTGGACAGGTAAATTGAATGAAACTACGCTTTATCGTCAAGTTTTGGGTCCAGTTGGATTGATCAGTAATGTCTTTGATGGAGTTTCTGCAAGGATGTTTTTAGGCTTTACAAGAAATGGAACACCTCCATTTAGAAGTCTACAAGCATTACTTCTACCACCGGCTGGAATTGGTAAAATCCCAGGCATGTTTAATAAGAAAGTAAAAGATCACCACCAAGTCGTAGGATTGTTTAATGAAATTGACCAAAGATTCTGAGGTGTAAAGGTGGCTAAAATTGCATATTATCCAGGCAATGTCGCCAGAGCGGCATCGATGGAAGTCGAGGATTGCATTCAACCGCTGTGTAAATCATTGGGTATAGAATTAATTGAAATACCTAAAGCAAGCAGTGATGGTGGCAATATCATCAGCCAAGCTTCACCTAAATTACAACACGCTCTTGTCGCTCGTAATCTCGCTCTTGCTGAACAAAAAGGACTGGATATAATGACTACCTGTGCTACTAGTCATAGTATCATGTGTGATACTATTGAAGATCTAAAATCTGATCCAATTTACACAGCACAATTGAATAATCTAATCGCCCGTTCAACAGGTTTCGAATATTCAGGAGATGCTTCCTCATGGCACCTTTTGCATTACCTAGTTGAGGAAATCGGACTTGAAAAAATTAATGATGCNGTAGTTAATCCAATTGGACTAAAAGTCGCAGCATATTATGGCCCATACATGCAAAAAGAAGGTTCTTGTTCTGGGGATGACCCATTTATGCCTACATACATGGAGCAACTGATAATCGCATTAGGCGGAACGCCAGTAGAGTATGATTTGAAGTGCCAAAGTGTTGGCGCACCATCTCTTTTAACCTTGGAAAAACCAGTTATGTCATTGATAGCCTCAGTAATTTCTGATGCTAAGACAAGTGGTGCAGAGGTTATTGTAAGTGCTTGCACCCTATCTCATGCAAATTTAGACTCTTATCAAACCAAAGCAGGAAAAAAGACTAACAAAAATACTAGTATGCCAATTATGCATCTAGCAGAATTAGTTGCATTTGCATTTGGCCACTACCCTGACAGATTTGCTCAGTTAAGGACTCGAGCCAGATTAATAGGCGGATAAAATCATTTAGATTTTTGAATTATTTTCTCAATAATATCATCATCTATTCCCTCTAATTTGATTAAATCACTTTTTCTCGCAGTGAATATTCCAACCACTGTGCCAAAATTATCTAGTAATAATGATGCAATTTCGTCATTCACTCCAATAAGTGATGACGTCAAATTTAAATTTAAAATATTAAAATCTAATTTCCACCTTTCTAGCAGAGGTGATTGATGATTGTTATCGCTGATTAAGCAATTAATTTCCTTCTTTGCAGCTTCAATTGATGAGTCAATNTTTTNTTCANTAANAGNGTAATTTGACGAGTTTGTTATAATTTCNGGNAAATCNTTTCTCTTGGTAGCNATTGAAATAAAATGTGCAGATTCCAAAGTATTTTTTGTCATCATGACTGGAATGCCAATGTCCAAAGTTATGTGAGCCATTGCCCCTAAAACAGCATTTGGGTGAACTGAACTTCCAATTTCACCTAACTCAACAAGCAATAGTGGGCTATGACAACTTTCGGCCAATTTGTGACATTGTTTCATTAATCTTCCATCAGTCAATGAATTTAACAAATCTCGAGATGTTTTTCTTTCGATAATTATTTTTTCCGAGATTTTGATGTCTCCATATTCAAGGTGTTGAAACTCTATTCCAAATCCCATACTTCGTAGATATGCCGATAGTGTTGAAGATGATTCACGGTGATCAAGAATAATTTTTTTATCACTGATGTCAACTAAATCATTNATATGGTTTTGAGCAGACTTAGATACAGAATCTTCCTTTTTCTTATGTTTGATGGGATCTTCATCAGGCAACTGGCCTGATTGTGATTTGCCAATAAATGCATCTAATCCGGTTTGATTTCTTGGTCTTATATCTTTAGGTTCTACCGTAGGGTTGCTATTTTCTNTAGTCATCGGACTATTTTTCTCTGTAACCTCAGTGTCATTAGAAAGAGGTATATCAGTCAATAGTCTGTCAATTTCCATTTCCAAGAATTCATGCGCATCAATCAAGGCTGCATCATCATTCTTTACTTTGAAATTAATTAGAACATCATTGGTTGCGGCGGGCCTTCTTGGTAATCGGCCTCTTTTTTGTATAGTGTCTAGAAGTGTATACATTCTTTCTTCCCTTATTTTTGCTGCCGAATGAACGAATTCATCTCTTGTATTTTTAGTAATTAAAGTCTTAACAGTTCCATCTGATTGTCGAGCAGTACGGCCACGCCTCTGTATTGCCCTAATAGCGCTAGGTACTGGTTCGTATAAGATTACCAGATCTGCAGAAGGGACATCTAAACCTTCTTCTCCGACTGAGGTTGCAACTAGAACATTTATTTCTCCCTCNCTAAATTTTCTTAANTGCTCTAATTGCTGCTTTTGATTCATACCCTTTCTTTTGCCCCTAGATGACTGGCCAATGAATTTATCAACACTTAAATTTTCTATAGAACCAAGAACATGAAGGAGATTTTCAACAGTATCACGATACTCTGTGAAAATCAAAATCTTACTTTCCGGATTTTGTTTTAATTGTTCAATTGTCATTTCTTTAACTTTCGAGGTCTTAGGATGTAATTCAGATAAATCCTTGGCAGCAATTCTAAAATCATGTATTGATTTTAATGACACAAAACGGTTAGTACCTCTCTCTCCGGTTCTTCCATCTTCTTCTGCCCTAGATAAGTAACTAAGTGCAGACTTCAAACCCTGGGTTTTCAATAAATCAATGAGTAAGTGCATTCTTCTAAGATCAGATATTTTCCTCGCAGCATCATATCCTCTGGCATCGCGTCGTTGTATTGCTGCACTTGCACTCTTATGTGCATCCTCAATAATCTTCGATGTCAAATGCTTTGTGGGTGCCAGAAAACCCATTCTCTGTAATCTTTCGACTTCATCATTTTGATGGGATTGTAGTGGGAAAATCAGCGTCAATAATTCATCTGGAAGATCGATTCTAATTGGTTCATTGCTTAGTTCAACACCATATGGTTGTAATAGCGGTTCTTCTCTACGTGAAACATCTAATCTTTCAATTCCAAGTCTTTTTGCAACTTCGAGTATGTTTCTTTCTGTTGAACCGGGACTTGCGGTAGCAGCTAACACCATTGCATCAGAGTTAGCATTGAGGTATAAGTCTCCAACTTGGGCATAAGCATGATTTCCAGTAGCATGATGTGCCTCATCAACGATTAGTAAAGCGACGTCAGATAAGTCGATGTTGCCGCTTTGAGCGTCGTTACGGATAACCTGTGAAGTCGCCATAATAATTTTCGACCTGCGCCAAATTTCTGGACGACTTTTCGGTGCTATTTCTCCAGTATATCTTGAAATTTGATCATCCTGGAGATTAATCATTTCTCTGGCCATTCTTTCCTGCTGTTCAACTAAACCCGTAGTTGGTGCTATAAGCAAAATTTTACCTTCATCCTTCATCAAAAATTCAGCCATAGCCATCCATTCAACTGCAGTTTTTCCAAATCCGGTTGGCATTACCATTAGACTAGACGAGGTTAAAGCACTTCTCAATGAGCGTATTTGATATGCACGTGCTTCAACACCATCATTCAAGAATGGATGAATAATGGTTGGCATATAGTGTCGTTTAAGTCGAGGGTTCAAAAGGATGATGTAGAATAAAACGCCAAAATTTTGAGCCAAAAGGAAATGAAAAATTACTATTTAGATAAATCTAAAATCAAGTTACGCAAAACCAATGAAGACCGAACCACTCATATATGGGAGGAAAGTCGGATGGATGCTCAAAGGTGAGTAGCCAGACATACTGGGCCATCCCCCGAGGACCCCAATAGTCGCATTCCGGGTTCGCCGGAATGAAGCGCAGTGTCACGGCTTCTCTTAACCTGAAAGCCCTCGTACGCCCCTTCGGTGGGGCCAATTCGTTGTATAAACACAGGAGGAATCCGATATGGCAAAGAGAAGTCACCCACGAAGAGGATCTATGGCATTTAGCCCGCGCAAGCGTGCTAACAGACCATTTGGACATGTTAAGTCGTGGCCTACAACCGATGCGAGCGAAGTTAGAGTACAGGGATTTGCCGGCTGGAAAGCCGGAATGACCCATATTCTTTCTCGTGATTTGAACCCTAGAAGCCCGTCAGCAGGACAAGAAGTTAGAGTTCCTGTCACAGTTGTCGAGTGCCCAAAAATGAGAATTTTGGGTGTTAGAGGATATCAAATGACCCCATACGGAAAACAGGCAGTTGGAGAAGCATGGGCCGATGCAGATAAAATTGCAGAAGCATTTAGTGAACTATTCAAGAGACTTCCTGAGAGAAAAGAACATGATGCAGAGAAGCATTTTGCAAATTTAGAATCCGCGGATTTGTGCGAAGTCAGACTCATTGTAGCAACACAACCAGGAGAGGTTTCTGGAATCCCTACAAAGGTACCAGATGTTATGGAAATGGGTCTTGATGGAGGTTCAATGTCTGAGCAACTGAACTTCGCAAAAGAAAAACTTGGTGAAGAGTACTCTTTCGCAGATTCTTTTGAAGAGGGTGGCCTAACTGATATTGTTGCAGTAACCAAAGGTTATGGTTGGCAAGGTGTTATCCGAAGATTTGGTGGAAAACTTCAATCTCACAAAAATTCTAAGAAAAGACGTCAGCATGGAAACATGGGTGATTTCGGGACAGGATATGTACGAAAGACAATTCGTCAAGGTGGTCAAACAGGATATCATCAAAGAACGGAATACAATAAGAGGGTCTTGAGAATCGCATCTCCAGAAGATCATGCAATTACTCCCGCAGGTGGATTCTTACACTATGGAGAAGTAAATTCAGACTATATTTTGGTAAAGGGAAGTGTTCCAGGTCCAGCAAAGCGATTGATTAGATTCCGCGATGCAACTAGAGGAAGCGACAAGACTCTTCATGATTATGAGATTACATATGTTAGTACAGCATCTAAGCAGGGGGCCTGAACATGAAGGTAGCTGTTAAGGATATCACTAACAACATCAGTGCTGATGAATTGGACGCTGGACGTCTTCAAGATACATTTGAGATATCTGTTGAAGACGGATCTAAAGTAACACTGCCAGATTCATTCAATAGCACTCTTAGGGAAGATTTGATCAAACTTGCAGTTGCATCAAGTCGCGCAAACAGAAGACAAGCCTACGGTTCTCGCCGCCACATCGGAAAGAGAAAGCCCATGGCAGGTATGAAGCACTCTGTAGAATGGTGGGGCAAGGGGCGTGGAGTCTCTAGAATTATGAGAAGAACTGGTCAAAGAAGAGGTGCTCAAAATCCTCATACTTTGGGTGGCAGAAGAGCTCATGGCCCTAAGGTCGAAAAAGACTGGAGTAGAAAATTAAATTCGAAGGAGAGAAGACTCGCTAGAGATTCTGCACTTTCAGCTACTACCGATATCGAAACAGTCAGTTCTAGAGGTCACAGGATTTCTGATGAAATCTCATCCCTACCTATAATTCTTGGAAACTATGTTGAAGTTAGAGATGGTAAATCTGAAGAATTTGACATCGAAACATTCAATCATGGTTCAGCAACTCGTAAGGTTATTGCAATTTTCGACGAACTTGGATTGGGTGAAGATTTGAAAAGAGCCCGTGATGGTCGTAAAATTCGTGCTGGTAAAGCAACTATGAGAGGCAGAGTTCACAAGACTCCAAAATCAATTCTACTAGTTGTCAAAACAAAATCAGGATTGGCTCAAGCAGCTAGAAATCTACCCGGTGTAGATGTGGTTGCTGCTAAGGATTTGAATGCTGAAGATTTGGCACCTGGCGGAGATATTGGTCGTCTTACGGTTTTTACTAAATCTGCTTTGGAGGCTCTCAACTGAGGTGATATTATGAATGCATATGATATTATTATTCAACCGTGGCTAACTGAGAAATCTATGGAAGCTCGTTCCACTGAACAGAGGTTAGAGTTCATAGTTAGGCGAAGCGCTTCCAAGAAACAAATTGCCGAGGCTGTAAAGACCATTTTCGAGGTAGAAGTTGCTAAAGTAAATGTTCGAAACACGAAACATGGCAAGCATGCATCAGTCAAGCTTGCGGAAGGATATGATGCAGAAGATGCCGCAATGCGTCTAGGAGCATTCTGAGGTGAGATACTATGGGTAAGAGAATACGTGCACAGAGAAAAGGTTCATCGCCACGATATCGTGTCGCTAGCCACAAGTTCCCAGGGGCTAATAAAATGCCTCGTTCAAACGACATAGTTGGCGAAGTTTCAGATTTGATTCACAGCCCTGTTCATTCAGCGCCTCTGGCCAGAATTAACCTTCCAGACGGCGACTCAACTTTGGTTGTAGCAACTGAAGGGATATCAATTGGAAGTAAAGTTGCAATTGGTGATAACGTTTCATTGAGGCCAGGCAATATTACTGCTATAGGAAATATTCCTGAAGGAACTGCAATAAATAATCTTGAACTTAGACCCGGAGACGGTGGTAAGGTTGCTAGATCTGCTGGTAATTCATGTTATGTTGAAGCAAGAATTGGCGATAAGGTTCGTATTAGAATGCCATCCGGAGCCGTAAAAGAACTTTCAGTTAACTGTAGAGCGACTATTGGAGTTCTTGCAGGACACGGTAGAGATGAAATGCCTCTAAGAACCGCTGGTGCTGCATATTACAAGGCCAAGGCAAGAGGAAAACTGTATCCTCATGTTAGCGGTGTTGCAATGAATCCTGTAGACCACCCACACGGTGGTGGAAACCACCAAGCTGTTCACGGTCCTAACTCTGTTGCACGTGGTACTCCACCAGGTGCTAAGGTTGGAATTATTGCTCCAAGACGCACGGGAAGAGGTCGCGGTAAGAAGATTTGAGGTGATTATGTATGGCACGAAAGAAGAAGAAGTCGTTTATGACTCCTAAAGCAAGTCGAAGAAAGGCACGTAAGCGCCTATCAACTACCACTGGCCGCGTTAAGAAAGAATTCACATACCGTGGTTACACTATGGATGAATTATCCGGAATGGACCTTTGGCCCTCTGAAGAATCCGAAGGAACGTCAGTTATCCAATTATTACCGTCAAGAGCTAGAAGAAGTATTGGACGTGGACTTTCTACTGAGAATGAACATTTCCTAAATAGGATGCGTAGAAATTCTGGTAGAACAATTCGTACACACAGAAGAGATATGCCTATTCTACCTGAGTTTGTCGGAAAAAGAATCGCTATTTACAACGGACAAAACTTCGTTGAAATTGATATTAAGCCAGAAATGATCGGGCATTATCTAGGTGAGTTTGCAATTACTCGCCGAGGAGTTGCTCACAGTGGACCTGGTGTAGGAGCAACCCGTTCCTCTAAGCACGTAGCATTGAAGTGAGGTGAAAAATATGGTAAAGCAAAGTCAAATGGATAGACGAACAAAACGTCGACAATTGCCCCAAAAAGGATTTACTCAACTTTTGCAAGGTAGTCGTATCGCTACTGCCCGTGCAGTAAATGTAGATATGCACGTCAAGCATTGTTTTGAGATTTGCAGAGCTGTAAAGAATATGACTGCAGGTAAAGCAGTATCATACCTTAATGATGTACTCAAGATAGATTCTGACAGAGCAGATATACGCAGAAAGGCTCCGGCAGTTCCTTTCCGTTTAGGAAGCGGAAACAAGAAAAGAAAGCGTTCAGGGCCTTCAATGGTAGGTCACAGGAAAGGCGGAGTTGGACCTGGTAGGTATCCAGTCAAAGCATCTAGAGAAATTATCAAACTCATAGAGAGTGCAATGGATAATGCTAGACATCAATATGAAGATATTGATGCTGAAGAAATGGAAATTACCCACATTGCTGCTCACCGTGGTCAGATTAGAAAGGGTTGGATTCCTCGTGCAAGAGGACGTGCAACTCCTTCAAATCATTACCAAGTTAACCTAGAAATTTTCCTAGAAGATTTCAACACAGTTGAAGACGAATTGGAGGACGAGTTCTGAGGTGATTATCATGAGTGGAAAACAAAGTATACTTAGAACAATTGTAAACAGAAATGTTGAACGCCAGCTAGTAAAAGAATTCTTGATGGAAAACACAAAAGGTTCTGGATTTGGCGGATTGACAATTAACAGAACACCCAGTGGTACAAGTGTTAAGATTTTAGCCGAGCGACCGGGAAGGGTAATTGGTCGAAAAGGTAAGATAATCAATGATTTGCAAAAGCGCCTAGAAGAAGAGTTCGATCTACACAATCCGGGACTTTCAGTTGTTGGTTTTGAGGACCTTGATCCAAAAGAAGATCCAACTCTAAATGCTCAAGTTATGGCAAATAAGATAGCCTCTGCACTTGAGAGAGGATGGTATTACAGAAGAGCCGGAGCCAGCGCTGCAGTCAATATCATGGAATCTGGTGCTAGAGGAGTAATTGTGACAGTCGCTGGTAAATTGACAGGTTCAAGGAACAGAACTCAAAAATTCATTTTAGGTCACGTCAAATATTGTGGTGAAACAGCCTTAGAATTTATGGATAAAGGGTACGCAGTTGCTATCAAGAAATTAGGTACCATTGGAGTAACCGTTCAAATTATGCGTAAAGGAATCAAACTACCTCATGAAATAAGTGTCTTCTCTGAAGAAGAACTCAGGATTCGTTCTGAACAAGAGACTGAAGAGGTAGATGTTGTCGAGGAGGCGAGCGAATGAGCCACGTATCCAACAGAGATATTGCTTCAATGAGCAAGGAAGCGCGCGAGGCTCGATTACTAGAACTTCAAGAAGAATTACTGCAATTGCGTGCTGAAAAAGCATTGGGTGGTACTCCATCTAGCATTGGCGCTTACAAAGCAACTCGAAGAAGCATTGCACGACTTAAAACGCACATGAGAGAAAATTGAATTTTATAGGAGAAGAGTAATTATGAGCGTAATTTGCAATGTCTGTGGTCTTCCAAACGAACTTTGTATCTGCCAAGAAATAGCTAAAGAACAACAACGAGCAATACTTTCAACAGACAGAAGAAGATATGGGAAAATAGTTACTAAAGTAGAAGGATTAGAGGACTCAGCAATAGATATTAACCAATTAGCAAAATTATTGAAGAATAAATGTGCAGCAGGCGGAACTGTAAAAGGAAGAACAATCGAATTACAAGGAGATCACAAGAAAAAAGCTGCTGGAGTTCTAAAAAACAACGGATACAATGTGGAGGTGCGATGATATGAATATTTACAATTCAAATTGGCTTGGAAGTCTACTAAGAGTAGTTTCCTCACCTGATTCAACATTGGTTGACCGTCAAGGATTAGTCATTGATGAAACTAAGAATACCATCAAACTACTTGAAGATGGTAATGAAGTGACTTTTGGCAAATCAAGCATTAAATTCACTATTGACAACAGTGATGTTGTTATTGACGGGGCGTTAGTGGGACAACGTCCAGAAAACCGAACCCACCGAAAATATAGGATGGCCTGATACTATGCGAGACATAGGAATAGATGTGAAACCCCCTACTGGAGAGTGGGATGGAGATGAAAATTGCCCGTTTTACGGAACTTTACGCTTGAGAGGACAGGTTCTGGAAGGGACAGTATCCAGTTTAGGAATGCAAAAAACCATCACCATTGAAAGACATAATGTAAGATATATGAAAAAGTACGAACGTTTTGAAAAGAGAACTGGAGTACTTTCGGCTCATCTTCCCTCATGCATAGGAGATGTAGAAATTGGCGACTCAGTTAAGGTAATGGAATGTAGACCTCTTTCAAAAACTGTCTCATTCTGTGTTGTAGAGATAGACGGAGGTGAGGCTTGATGCATGGAATTGCTGGTAAACAGACCCGCGGTCTACCAACCTCTGCAAGACTCAATGTTGCAGATAACACCGGTGCTAAGATAGTTCAAATCTTGAATATTCTAAAGTTAGGTGGAACTATGAGGAGATATCCTGCTGGAGGAGTAGGAGATGTTGCAAAGGTTTCCGTTAAGAAAGGAACTCCTGAGACGCGCAGACAAATGTTTAATGCTGTTATAATTCGCCAGAAGAGACCTTTTAGAAGAGTTGACGGCACTTGGGTTCAGTTTGAAGATAATGCTTGTGTAATAACAAATGAAAAAGGCGATGTTCAAGGTTCAGATATCAAAGGACCAGTTTCACGTGAGGCAGCAGAGCGCTGGCCTCGTATTGCAGCGAATGCAAAACAGATTGTTTGAGGTGATTTAATGGTAAAAAGTATGAAACCAGGAAAGCAAAGAAAAGCGTTTTTCAATGCACCCATGCATGAGAAGCGTAAGAGACTATCAGCACGTCTTCTGCTGGATAAACCAGATTCACGTTTTGACGGAGTTAGAAATGTTACAATCAGAGTTGGAGATACAGTGAAAGTTATTCGCGGGGATCTATCTAACGGAGGAAAGAGACATGGCGGCAAGAGAAATGCTGAACCATTGTCCGGTTCAGTTATTAGAGTTGATTCAGAAAATGGTCGTTTATTCATTGAAGGTGCTAAAGCTAGCAAATCAGACAATAAAGAGGAGGCAATTCCGGTACATGCCTCAAATGTTGTAGTAGTCAAGATTGACGAAACAGATAAATTGCGAATTCAGCAATTAACCGGAAACAGGAGTTGAAAATAATGGGTAGTAGTAATCACTTGAAACGTTTAGCAATGCCAAGAAGTTGGCCACTTACTCGTAAGACCTCTATTTGGGTGACACGTGCAGCCCCTGGTGCACATTCTCTAGAACTTTGTATGCCATTGAATGTTGTAATTCGAGACGTTCTAGGTTATGCTCATTCCACTAGAGAAGTTCGACATATTCTTCATAATAATCTTGCTTCTATAGACGGAAGAGTCTGCAAAGATGCCAGAAGAGGTGTTGGATTCATGGATGTTCTAACCTTGGGAGAAGATAACTATCGATGTGTGCTGGACCGTAAAGGGAGACTTCGATATCGAACTATTTCTAAGAAAGAGGCCGAAACTAAGGTATGTAGAATTAATGGCAAAACCACAATCAAGGGCGGAAGAACCCAGTTGAACCTTCATGATGGTAGAAATATTCTAGTTGATGATTCGAATGAGTATAGTACAGGAGATTCATTGGTTATTTCTCTTCCTTCACAAGAAATAAAGAAGCATATTAGATTCGCTGAAGGAACACGTTGTTACCTGACAGGCGGTGCTCACGTCGGTGAATTTGCTGATGTAAAAGAGTACATCGTCAAGAGATCCAGTATGCCTAATGAGGTACAATTTGCCGAATTCGGCACTGTTGTATCAAACGTTTTCGCTGTTGGAGATGAAAAATTACCTTCTACTGAGGTGGTCGAATGAGCGATTCAGTTAACCCTATGATGGAGCCAAGAATAACCAAGGTCAGTATCAATATTGGTGTTGGAGAAGGCGGCGATAGGCTAGTAAATGCAGAAAGTGTTCTTGAAATGGTTACAGGTGTAAAACCTCAAAGAACAGTTGGAAAAATTCAAAATCGCGACCTCAAAGTCAGACTAGGCGCACCTATAGGTTGTAAAGCAACCATTAGAGATTCAGAAAAAATTACACAATTCCTTACTGATGCATTTTCTTGCAGAGAAAATGTTATTCCTTCATGGAATTTTGATAGAGAAGGTAATCTATCTTTTGGTGTTAGAGATTACACTGATTTCCCCGGCCAGAAGTACGATCCTGATATAGGAATTTATGGAATGGATATCAATGTAGTATTGGAACGTCCTGGGCATAGAGTTAGCCGTCGTAGAAGGGCTAAGAGCAAGGTCGCATTAAGTCACAGAATTACAGCAGATGAATCCCGTGAATGGTTCAAAGATAAATTCAATATCACAATTTTGGAGGAGTGAAAATGGCAAGAGATCATGGTGAAAGAATTGGAAGAACGATAGGATGTCGAAGATGTGGACGCCGAAGAGGATTAATTCGAAGACATGGTCTTCGACTTTGTCGTCAGTGCTTTAGAGAAGTTGGCCCTGAAATAGGGTTTAAGAAAATGAGTTGAGGAGGAAAAAGATATGCAAATTGATCCATTAAATGATGCTCTAGTAAAGATGTATAATGCTGAACAGGCAGGTAAGTTCAATGTTGAATTAATGCCTGCTTCTAAGTTACTAGGAAATGTCCTAGAAATTATGCAAAAATCAGGGTATGTAGGGAATATCGAAAAGACTGAAGATGGCCGAGGCGGCAGTTATACTGTTGAATTAAGAGGTGCAATAAACCGTTGTGGTACCGTAAAACCTCGTCACAGTGTTAGAAGACAAGAATACGAGCAATGGGAAACAAGATACCTACCTGCTCAGGACTTTGGTCTGTTGATTCTGACTACTAACTCCGGAGTAATGCATCACTATGATGCAAAAGATGCAAGAATTGGTGGTAAGCTATTGGCTTACGTTTATTGAGGTGATTAAGAATGGTAAAACTCGACAGAATCGAACATTCCGTAACCATCCCTGAGGGTGTAAATGCTACTCTTAGTGAAGATGGCGTCGTAACTATTCAAGGTCCTAAAGGATCCTTATCCAGACAATTTGTAAATTCCAACATTAGCCTTTTCCAAGAAGGCGGTGGTTTAATTGTTCGAACAGACATGCCGCGAAGAAAAATAAAGGCTCTAGCAGGGACTTGGAATGCTCATCTAAACAATATGGTTAGAGGTGTTACCGATGGTTTCACTTACAATCTTAAAGCAGTATATTCTCACTTCCCTATGACTTTAGCGGTTAAAGGAAATAAATTCGTGGTAAACAATTATTTTGGTGAGAAAGTTCCTAGAAGCGCAGAAATTATTCAAGGAGTTGAAGTCAAAGTCAATAACAAAACAGATGTTGTTGTTACCGGGATTAACAAAGAAAATGTTGGTCAAACAGCAGCTAATATCGAAAGATGTGTAACGGTCAAGAAGCGAGATCGCCGTGTATTCCAAGATGGAATCTATCTCGTAGGAAAGGAGTGATTTAGATGTCTGACAATTATGAAGATATGACTGTTGCAGAGCTTAAGGCCTTACTCAAAGAACAAGGTTTACCGGTTTCAGGTAAGAAAGCAGACCTGATCGAGAGATTATCTCAATCCGCTCAAGAGGAAGACTCTGAAGTCGTTGAAGACGTCGTTGAAGAATCAACTGATGAAGACTTCGATGAAGAAGACGACAATTGGGATGACGATGATGATTGGGATGATGAAGAAGACGAAGGTCATGTGGCTAAACAAAAGCCAGTACTTTCTGATGATATGAAGGCAGCTTTAGCGCTACGCAATGAGCAGAAGAAAAAGACACCATCATTTAGAAGAACTGAGTGGTTTAGATATAAACGTCTATCACGATCTGGATGGAGAGCACCTCATGGTATGGACAGCAAGCAACGTAGAAACTACAAATACAGAAGTTCGCTTGTTCGTGTAGGTCACGGCAAGGTCGCAGCTGCTCGAGGCCTTCATCCGTCTGGATTCAGAGAAGTTATGGTTCAAAATCCTAATGATTTGGATAATATTGACCCTGAAACAGAGGCAGCCAGAGTTGGCCGAAGTGTCGGAGGAAGGAAGAGAGAACAGATTTATTCTCGTGCCGATGAGTTAGGTATCCGTGTTCTTAACCGAAGGAGGGATGTTTGATGCAAATTACTAATCAAAAGCGTTTAGCTGCTCGAATTTTGAAGTGTGGTGTAAACAGAGTTTGGATAAATCCAGATTATGTTGATCAAGTTGCATCAGCAGTTCAAACTGACGACATTAGGGAGTTCATTGATGAAGGATGGATTAGAGCCAAACCAGTCAAGGGGACCTCTCGAGCAAGAGCTAGAATTCGCCTTGAACAGAAGAGAAAAGGCCGAAGAAAGGGTCAAGGAAAAAGAGCAGGTTCAGCGAATGCTAGAAACCCTAGAAAGAATCGTTGGATGAGAACAATCAGATCCCAAAGACGTGTTCTAAAAGAGTTGAGAGATGATGAAACCATTAATCGCTCTCAATATCGCAGATATTATCTGAAGGCTAAAGGTGGTTCTTATCGTTCAATTGCACACCTGCACTCACAGATGGTTATGGAAGGAATCCAATTTAAGGGAGGTGATGAGTGATGCAAGGCACTCGTAGAAGATCAATTTTCAGAAGAAGAAAAGCAGGTTTGACTGATTATCATAGAAGGCTGAAACTACTCAGAGGTGACAAGCCTAGAGCTGTCGTTAGAGTTTCTAATACTAGAGTTACTTGTCAAATAGTTGACTGGGCGGCACACGGAGACCAAGTTAAAGCAACTGTTACAGGTTCCGACCTAACTAAGAAATATGGTTGGCCAGAAGGATTCTCACAAAAATCAGTACCAGCATGTTATCTAACAGGTTTTGCAATTGGTAAGGCATCTCTATCTATGGGTTGCAAAGAAGCAGTTCTAGATATTGGACTTTCAGGAAGTTCTCCTGGAGGAAGAGTGTTTTCCGCTCTCAAAGGAATGATTGATGCCGGAATGGATATTCCTCATGGTGAAGAAGTCTTACCTAGCGATGAGAGAATTAACGGTTCACACATAAGCGATGATGTATCTGCAGCAGTTGAATCAACTAAGAAAAATATTGAGGGGGCATACTAATGAGTGACGAAGAAAATCAACAAATGGCACCAGGTCTAATTCAAGCATTTAATCCAGAAGAAGCCGAAGAATCTGCTGGCGGAGATGCTCGTAGAAGAAGACGTAATCAGAATGATCCAATTATGGCTCTTAGAAAATGGACTCCTAAAACTAGACTTGGAAATGCAGTTATGGCTGGAAAAATCGTAACTTTTGATCAAGCATTGGCTTCAAGACTTCCAATTAGAGAAGTAGAAGTCGTTGATGCTCTAATTCCTAATCTAGAAGACGATATTATCAAAGTTAACATGGTTCAAAGAATGACAGATAGTGGTCGTAGGCCACGATTCAATGTCATGGCTTGTGTAGGAAACAGAGATGGATATGTCGGTTTGGGCATGGCTAAGGCTAAGGACGTTTCAATGGCTATCAGTAAGGCTATTACTGCAGCGAAGTTGAACATCATTTCTATTCAAAGAGGAAATGGTTCATGGGAATCATCTACTGGACCAGGAACATCAGTACCGATCAAAATCAATGGACGATCTGCTTCTACCAGAGTAACTTTGATGCCTGCAGCTAAAGGTAAAGGATTGGTTATCGGAGAGACTGGAAAGAAAGTTTTGGACCTTGCCGGAATTACCGACGTTCTATCCCGGACGAAGGGTCAAACGCGGACTACAATTAATTACGCAGCTGCTACATTCAATGCATTAAAAAATCTCAATTCAACTAGAATCTCCAACGAACAAAAAGAGAGATTATACATCCACAAAGGGAGGAAGATGGAATGAGTTGGGTAGTTGTAAGAGTTAGAAGCAACGTAAATGTTGAGCGCTCCATTAGAGAGACTATGGATTATCTAAATTTGACTAAGGTTAACCATGCAGTGATCATTCCCGAAAATGATCAGTACAGAGGTATGCTTCAAAAAGCCAAAGATTACATTACTTGGGGAGAAGCATCCGAAGATACTATCGAAAAAATGCTTTCTCAAAGAGGTAGAATGTCAGGGGACAGTCCTTTGACAGACACTCTAGTAAAGGAAAATTCTGACTACAAGAATATTGGGGATTTTGCTAAAGCAATCGCTTCCAACGATGCTACTGTCAAGCAGATTCCTGGATTGAAGAGAGTTTTCCGACTTCATCCACCACGTGGTACAAAAGGCTGGGGTGGAATAAAGCGACCTTTCGTTCTTGGAGGGGCGCTTGGTTCAAGAGGAGAAAAGATTGACGCTCTAGTAGAGCGAATGATTTGAGGTGTTAAGATGGGAATTAAAGCTAACAAACATCGTGGTAGAAACAGATACCATGGACGTGGTAAGAAAGCCGGCCGTGGGGCAGGTAAGAGAGGTGGACGTGGTAATGCTGGTATGAACAAGCATAGAGTCATGACCCGAATCAAGTACATGCCAAATCATTGGGGTATGCATGGATTCAATCGGCACCCTAGTTTGAGAAATGTCAATATTACAGTAAATGTCGGCCAACTCGAAGAGATGGCTGATGGAAAAGATACATTGAACTTGACCGAACTAGGAATAGACAAACTGTTGGGAAGCGGAAGAATTTCTTCTGCTCTAACTGTTATTGTGTCAGAATCTAGTGCCAAAGCATCAGAAAAAGTTAGTGCTGCTGGTGGATCAGTAGAAACTGACGGTGATGATGAATTCGAAGAATGGGAAGAAGAGTAAATTTTTGAAAGGTGATTATTATGAGACATAAGCCAATTCCTTGGGCAATTGCACTTACAGGTGCATTGTACTTTGGTCTGCTAATTTACTGGCAATCCGACGAACTTAGTGGTACATCAGAACAGATGGCTGCTGCGCAATTCGGGTTGGTCTTATCTGTAATTTATGTTGCCTATTTGATGTGGTGTTTCCAAAGAGATTTACCCGAGGGCCTGAAAGATGCTCCAGTTATTGGTAGGTATGGTAAACTTATAGGTTGGTTAATACTTACTTCCATTGCTGTGTGGTATGTTAGGCCGAATGCATGGGGTGGTTATGATGAAGGGGTTGGTTTCTTCTTAGTAGGAATAATTCTTCTAGGATTTGCTGCCGCCGCCATAATTACCTGTTTCATGTGGAGCGGTGATAAGAGTAGTAGATTGTACGCTCTAAGTAGATTCGTTGATGTATATCCAACAATCACAAAGCCAGAAAGACACGTTAGATTCAATGAAAAAATGTGGACAACAACATTTGTTTTGATTATCTACTTCGCTATGACCAACGTTATGTTATACGGTCTTTCAGGACAAGCTCTTGACTTGTTT
Organism: Methanobacteriota archaeon; assembly: GCA_002729095.1. Lineage (GTDB taxonomy): Archaea > Thermoplasmatota > Poseidoniia > Poseidoniales > Poseidoniaceae > MGIIa-L1. The sequence goes on along the minus strand of PBWC01000045.1, from coordinate 2,214 downwards.
AGCGGATTCAGATCTATTATGGCTGGTGCTTCCGGTACGATAATGCACTTGGGTATTGGGCCGATTGTTACAGGCTCAATTATTATGCAACTTTTCGCAGGTGCAAAGATTATTCGTCTTGACTTGAGTAATTCTGAAGACAAAGCTATGTATCAAGGTGTACAGAAATTATTAGTTCTTATTATGATTCCAATCGAATCTATTCCACAAACATATGGTTTCCTTGACCCGAAAGAATTCTTAATAGATTCCTATGGAATTGGGTGGGCTAATTTTGTAATTGTGGCCCAACTATTTGCAGGTTCTTATCTAGTATTCTTACTTGATGAATTAGTCAGTAAGTGGGGAATAGGTTCGGGTATGTCTCTATTTATTGCTGCTGGAGTTGCTCAATCTACATTTGTAGGAACCTTGTCTCCTCTTCCGGTTACAAAAGGACTAGGATACTCACTAAGTAATCCACCATCTGGTACATTACCGATGATATTTTACATGTTTAGAGAAGCGACTAATTATGAAATGATATCAAGCAATGGTTTTGAAACGATATTACTGACGCATGTCAATCCGATGGCCGCGTTATTCTCGTCTATTGTAGTATTTTTGGTTGTAGCATATGCTGAATCGAGTAAACTTGAGTTGCCGTTAACTCACGGTAAAGTTAGAGGGCACAGAGGTAAATATCCGATTCGTCTAGTTTATGCTTCTAATATTCCAGTTATTTTGATGGCTGCTCTTCTTGCAAATATCAACATGTTCACATTACTATTCTGGAGCCATCCGACACTATCCCAAACGCCTCTATTAGGTCGGGATGGAGCAGCGTCACTTTCCAAATATATTGGTACTTATGAACAGGGTCAAACAACTGCTTCGGGAGGTTTTGCATGGTATGCAAGTATGGTGAATGGTGTTAATGACTGGTTACTACCGCTGCTAAATCAGCAGGGTGATGCATTTGGGCATAGTTTAACGCAAATTATGGTTCACGTATTATTCTATGTCGTGTTAATGACTGTAGGTTCTATGATATTTGCAAAATTCTGGATCGATACTACTAATATGGGAACTAAAGACGTAGCAAAGCAAATAGAAAGGACAGGTATGCAAATACCTGGGTTTAGGAAAAACCCAAAGGTTCTAGAAAAGATTCTAGAGAATTATATTCCTCCTGTGACCTATTTTTCAGGTGCGTTTGTAGGTTTACTCGCAGCAGGTGCTGATTTACTAGGAACGGTAGGTAATGCTACTGGTACGGGTCTGTTACTCGCGGTAGGTATTATATTGAGAACATATGAGCAGATTCAGAAAGAACAGGCAATGGAAATGCATCCAATGATCAGACAGTTCTTCGGTGCTGAGTGATTGTAATCAGTTAACTGAATGCCATCTTGCTCGATTATATTTCACCATAGAAATTAGACTTTGTTTGAATTGAATCAAAAATATAGTTGTGTAAATCTTTTTGATACTTAAAAATAAATAAAGTGATATAAAAGCTAAAAATAGTGTTTAAATCTAATTAAATGGCTTTGCAGTATGTCATTTCATACACCTAGGTGGTAGGGTATATTGATATATGGGAGGTTAGTCGGGAAGTTGCTTGCGTTGTCGAGAACGGCGTTGGCGGCAGAGTCTACGGACTGTGACAGCCGCCATCCTCTTGATACGTGAAGCCGAAGAGATTGCGATTCTAAGAAACCTTCCACCCACGGAAGATCGCTTAGAGTCAGGTAGGTGATCGAGATTATGACGTATTTTGTGCAAGAAGCTCAAGTGCATTATTTTCTCGCCAATTTTTTTAGGACAGCAAATTCAAATGAATTTTAGCGACAAGTAGCCTAAGGATCATTACAAGAGAAATCTGGTTGATCCTGCCAGAGGCGACCGCTTTTGGAGTTCGATTAAGCCATGCGAGTAGAAAGAAATTAGATTCTTTGCGAACTGCTCAGTAACACGTGGATAACCTGCCCTATGCTCCGGAATAACCTCGGGAAACTGAGAATAATACCGGATAGATCACAACGCCTGGAACGGTGTGTGGTTCAAAGGTCACGGCATAGGATGGGTCTGCGGCGTATCAGGTCGTAGGGGGTGTAAAGGACCTCCTAGCCATCGACGCGTACGGGTGTTGGGAGACATAGCCCGGAGATGGATTCTGAGACACGAATCCAGACCCTACGGGGTGCAGCAGGCGCGAAAACTTCACACTGC
>PBWC01000044.1 GCA_002729095.1 Methanobacteriota archaeon | reverse complement strand
GTCATTGATATCATTATCAATGAATATTCTCCATGCATCAGGATTAAAATTAGATGTTGAAGGCAAACTCCACTCAAATGTTGGTGCTTTCTCTGCAATTAACGCGTGGGATGATGAATCCCATGATATGCTATTGTCTGCAGGGAAGTCATTATTCGGAAAATCCTGTGAAAGTGGTTGAGAGCCATTTGACCAAATTAGTTCCAAATAGGGTCTGTTTGAGGAAGCATCAACAGAGGAGAAGTGAACCATTCTGTCGTGAGTGTCAATTGTGCTATAAAGCATAACTGACATAGAGTTTGTACCGGAAAATAAAGCCTGCTGAACTGCATAAGTAACATTCCATTCCATCCAACCTAGAGAAGATTGTTGGATATCCAAAATTGGACCAATATCAGTTCCAATACCTCTTCCACCTATCTGTGACCAATTATTGTAATTATCATCATAGGAGGTTTGATTGCCTTCAACAGTCCAAGGTTGTAATATTTCCCTAACTGCAATGGACTCCCCGACTGATGAAAGTAAGGGGTTGCTGTAGAGATGCAAATGGGCAGATATTACTCTTGAATTAACCGGCTGTAATTCAGAATCTATATTCATTCTAAGCAAACCAGATGAATTAAATCCTGTATTTGTTGTTCCGACCAGAACTTCTAATTCTGATTGATGATTTATCGGTAATTGAATATCTTCGTCAACAATATATGTGTCTTCAAAATGCGGTAAAGATACCGCAGGTAAGACTTCGTTATGGCGTAACTCCTGTAATATATGATTCTGATCGATTATCGAAAAATCATTTTGTGGAATGAAAAAGTGAGATGTTGCGGACCAATCTCCAAGTTGATAAGTCGATGAAAGAGCCCTTACTCTCCAATACCACTTTTGCCCATCATCTAAGTCATTGGGCAATTCAAATTCGGAATTTGCTATATCAAATCCTTCGTCGTTCCATGAGGTATATGATTGCAACTCTGGAGAAGAAAATGTGTCGCTCGTATCGATGTCAATAGACCATCCAACAACAGGAATATTGGAAGAAATATTCCAGTCAAATATCGGATTTTGGATATTCTCTAGAGTAAACCCGTTCTCATAAAGCCATTCACCATTAAGAGGATATTCTAGATTTGGAATACTGGGCAGTTGATTTGATCCAGGAACGTATATGAAAGATAATTCGGGAGTATTTGCAACATTAAAATTAGAATTGAATCTGAAAAATTTAGAGTTTGAAGATGCATCTTGGGGAATATCAAATATTAAGTCTACAGGCCTCATTTCTCTTAAGGCGAATTGAGTTGCAGAGGTAATATTCCAACTAAATTTATCTCCCTGTTGGGCGGTAATGGATACACTCTGTGTATCTAATAGTTGTCCTCTATCAGAGCCTTGCACGCCGGGCACAGACCAATAATTATCTCCATCATAAGAATTCCAAGTCGCCTTGGATGCAGACCAGTCATGGTTGTTTCCTTCCCACAATCCAACATCGCCTGGATTGGTCAATGATTCAAGAGTCAACTCAATAGACGAAGATGTCACTGCATACCCTTGTGGCAAGATATAATTAGTTAAATCACATTGAAAAATACTAACCATCTGACCTATTGAAGAATCGTCTTGTATTTGGATAAATGGTGATCCGAAATCATTGAAATCAGGAGAATAACTGACTAAAGAAGAGTCCTGACAAGCCGGGATAAATGATTCATCAGACTCAATGCCATTACTCAAGGTCATCTTGTAGTTATCTCCGCCTAACCAAGTCGAGGTTAGAGAACTAACTAGGAATGATGATTCTGAATAAGTTCCTGCCCGGCCATCATTGTCATAATTTATCATTCTCCAATGATACAAATTTCCCTCATCCAAAGGAGTGTTTGAGCCAAAATCGTAGTAATTTAACGGATAAGAAACTTTGCCGGTATCTAATCTTGTTATCACGTCCCTAAAGTATTCATCCTTCGAAACTTCAAATATGTAATTATAAGAAGATATTGAAGATGCATTCCATTCCAATATTGGTGTTGTGTTTCCAGATAAATTATGGCCGGTTAGATTCCATACAGGGTGGCCGTCAAGTGGAGATAGTTGTTCTGGAATACCTACGCTTGAATTACCAGTCCATGAATATTTAATCACTACAGCGGGTTCATTATTCATAGTTCCAATTTCGGATGTGTAAAAGCTAACTGTATCAATTGAGTTGGAGTTATCTTCACCAGGAACTCTGCCTACAATTGATAATTCTACAGGGTCCTCGAGCCCATCATCTATTTTTTCTTGTAATAAATTCTTGAAAGAGAATCTGAAATTCGGATCAACTTGAGATCCATCAATACCAGTCATTTGTGAAGACTCTAAGCCACCTAATCCACCAGACAACCATTGGGTAAGAGAGTTGCTATTCCTCCACGAAGCCTCTGATTCAATCCACTGATTTTGCGAATTACCATGAACTGATAGCATAACAGGACTACCGAATGTCGAACTTCTTTCCAGTAATAAATCTGCGTTAACTATTGTTGAATTTGAATGTAAACCGAGTTTATGTAAGTTAAGCCTTGTATGAATTAATGATTCGCTTGTTAAAGATGGGCTGACTGTAGCGATACTATTCCCACCTAAATTAATTGAAGAAGAACCTGAACTCACCTCGACATCCTCAATAAACTTCATTCCCATGAAATTTAGCACATCCGTTGTTAAAACTAAAGTGGCTGTACCGTCATTATTATTAGTAGCCAGAATATCCGGAAGAATGAAATTACCACTTGACCAATTGCTTAACATTGATGTTGAATCAATAGACCTGTACCGATAATATACATAGCTTCCGGGCGTGAAACTATCTGAATTTGGAAGAGTGAAACTACCTGAAGTAGAGTTACCCGAGAATGAGTTATTCATTGTGCTGTAATACCAATTTAGATCATTGACATTTCTAAAATCTTCACCGTATGAAAACTGAAATTCAACTCCTGTACCATTGAGGTTTACATAACTCATTGTTGGATTGATTTCAGGCTGTAGGAGGAAGTTAGAGGACATAAGAGCTGTATCATCAGTAGCGAAATTCGATTCAACACTGCCACCATCACCAGCACTTTGCGAACTAACATTCAAGATTAATTCGGGCTCATATGCGGCATTTTGGTTATTTGTTTTCTCACAATCTAACATTCCCCCAATGGAAGAGATAATAAAATCGAAGGATTGTTCAAAATTAGTTGCGCTCTGCTGGGTTAAATGGGTCACGTTGTATGCAACTTTGTACATCCCAGTAGATCCTATTTGAGTATATGAGGCAGGAAGTTCCCATTGAGATCTATCATTTATTCCATCTCCTCCTGTTTGTTGCCAAAAAGTTGAGAAATTGGCGTTAAACCAAGTTGATTCACCTACTCTCCAATCTCTGTAATTATTCGATGCATAAGTCTTGATTTGACTAATAGGTGTTGCGTCAACTACGCTACAATGTAAATTTAAAGTTGCAGATTCAATGGTTTGAACTGAGGTAACGATATTCAAAAATCCATACATTCCTCTGGCTTCGTTGGAAGAGTTAACTCCAATCAAGTTGGTTGGCTGGTTAGAGAAATCGAAATTTGAATCGAAATTTGAGATATAAGTTTCACCAATAAAAGTAGGACGCAATAACACAGAAGAAATTGTTTTTTCATCTTCAAATTGTTCTGAACCATTGTTAGATTGAGCAACAAGTAAATCCGCTGAAAGGAACATAATTGCTAGTAAAATCGCGGCGGCGCTACGGCGGGAATTTGTCTCGCTTAACATGGGACTCATACGCTGAGTGAAGACCCTTTATACTGTCTTTTCCCTTGGATATATAAGAGTGAACAGAATAAACGATTTGATTTTTAATAAAAGCGAATATTCAAGGGCGCTCGACTATGAGGGTATAATATGAGCGAACTTTGGGTCGAAAAACACCGACCTCAGTCAGTATCTGAAATTCGCGGACAACCTGCTGTAGTGCAGCGATTAACTATTTATGCAGCAAAAAAAGAATTTCCTCATTTACTATTTGCAGGACCTCCAGGGACAGGAAAAACAACCGCCGCAATGGCACTAACCAAGGATGTTTTTGGAGTTGATTTCAGACAAAACCTGCTCGAGATGAATGCCTCGGATGAAAGAAAGTTAGAAAGTATCAGAACAAAAGTAAAGCAGTTTGCCAGAACCAGTCCTTATGGTGGCGCCTCTTTCAAGATAATTTTCCTCGATGAAGCAGATGCGTTAACCAATGATGCACAAGGCGCCTTAAGGAGAATAATGGAACAATACGCAGAAACCTGTAGATTTATTCTTTCATGTAATTATTCATCGAAAATTATTGAACCAATCCAATCGAGATGTGCTGTTTTTAGATTCCGTCCACTTTCTGATTCTGATGTGACATCACAAGTCCATCATGTAGCCGAAGAAGAAAAAGTAAAATTAACTGATGATGCTGCTGAAGCTTTAACTCGAATATCTCAAGGAGATTTAAGAAAAGCATTGACTGCACTTCAAGTTGCTGCTGCTATTAGTATGGAGGTTACTAGAGAATTAATCTATGAGACGTCTGCAACTGCGCCTCCTGAAAGTTTACATCAATATCTGATGGCATGCAGGGATGACGGATTCCATGCTGCAAGAAGGCGTCTCAGAGAATTATTAGACAAATATGGTCTTGCTGGCACAGATTTTGTTAACCAATTACACCGAGAATTATACTCAGCTGATTTCTTGACTGAGGAAGCAAAACTCGATTTAACTGAATGGATGGCTGAAGTCGACTATCGACTTGTTGAAGGCGGCGGGGAGCAAATTCAACTAGACGCGCTAACTGCTAGATTAGTGACTAATTTGAAAAAGTGATTCACTTTTACTTTTTTCTAAAGGGTCTTCAAAATTAACTACTATTGGTGCTTCCACAGAAGGCCATGAAAACAACACATTTGGTTTTGGATGCACTCTGCTGGACTCCTTTTGCAAAAATTATTAGATACACTAGGATGAAAAAAATAAACAAAACAACATCGGAGAACTACGACATTAAGAAAATAAATGAACTGCTAAATAAAATTCTTACAGTACATGGTGATATGTTATCTTAATCATTCCAATTCTTCAACGATTACTAGTGTCCAATCATATTCACGAGTGTTCGTCCAAGGATCTCCTTCTTCTGTAATAGACACACTAATCTGGTATGTTCCAGCTGAGAAATCACTACCTAGTTGTATCGCAAATGCTTGGTCTTTGGAGTGTGGAATCAAGTTGGGTGCTGAACTGTTATCTGTCTCATTAGCGTTTGAGATTCTCTCGCTATTTTCAGACCAAAATGTAGCATTGCTCTCTATAACAGTTGAATTGGTCTGATGGGTTAACTCTACAACCACATTTGCGCCATCCGAATTAACATTATCTGCTAGTCCAAATAGCAGCCAAATATCTCCATCTAGAACTCCATCATTTTCGACGGTCCAAATAATTTCACCATTCCTACTTGATTCTTCGTTGAACAATAGATTACCATCATCATCCGCTGCAATTGCCCAACCATTGGCTAATTTTGGCGCAACAATATCTCCGAATGGTGGGTTTACTAGAAGGAAGGCAAGAGCGAGGAAAGTGAATGTGTGTAGGAAACCAGCCTTGAACCAGGTTCCTTTTGTGTAAAATTCTTGATACGATTTTGGCATTACCATTCTATGAATTTGAGGAATTAAAATCATAGCACTTAATGGCATAAGATACAAAATATCGGATTTATCCTGAGACGTATTTGGCATCAGCACGAAACGCATTGCAAGAGAAATTGCCAAGGCAAAGGCTAGAACAAGCCACATTGAAGCCGTATCTGCCTTCTCTTTTTTGACATGCTTGACTGGATCAAACGCTTCAATCCCCAAATCCGCACCACTACGACGTACCTTTCTTTCCTGACTGGCCGCACCAGAGCGTTGTTTTCGCTCAGCAGCGGCGGCAGCCATCGCAGTTTGGAGGTCGACCATGAACCTCCGGAAAACTGAGAGTGCATGAAGGCTACGGAAGATTTCAAGTTTGATTTTAGGTTTTTTTAAGTTAAATTCATCCGCATTCTTCAAAGGGTAAGTGCAACACGGCAAACTAGGCCGGGGTGGCGTAGTTGGTAGCGCGTCGGACTCATAGGGCAGCCTTCAAGGCAATCGTATGACGTGCAATCTCCTTGCGGTGTCTGAGACATCCGAAGGTCGCGGGTTCAAGCCCCGCTCCCGGCACCATGTTTTCTGTTGTATATCCTATACCATTAACTTATAATCGACCCCTTACACGAATAACTGCATCTCGCAACACTATGTTTGGGTGGTAAATATGAAATTATTACTGAAAATGGAAAATATTCAGCGCTATTATGAAACTCCTGCTGGAATTGTTAAAGCCCTCGACGGGATAGATATTGAAATTCATGAAGGTGAAAGAGTAATCTTACTGGGTCCATCCGGCTCAGGAAAAACTACTCTTCTGAATTGCTTATCAGCACTTGATAGCCCGACCAATGGGGAATATATCTTCTTAGAACAGCAAGTTCCTAGAGAGGATTCTGAAAAAATGACCTCTTTTAGAAGAGAAAATATAGGGTATGTATTTCAGTTTTTTAACCTCCTTCAAGATCTCACAGTTCTAGAAAACATATTGCTAATTCAAGAATTGTCCGGGAAAAAAGATGTTACAAGAGCTAAAGATTTGCTAAAATTAGTCGGTCTTGAAGCCGAGGTTGATAGATTCCCCGGCGAGATTAGTGGAGGCCAACAGCAAAGAGTCGCCATTGCCAGAAGCATCGCTAAGAGGCCTACGTTATTGCTTGGAGATGAATTGACAGGAAATTTGGATACAGATACTTCACAAAAGGTTATGACTGCGCTGGTTAAAGCTTGTGAACAAGAAAATATTACCGCTGTTTTTGTTACCCACGATGAGGGCTTAGTACAATATGCTACAAGAGTAATAAGAATCGATAGTGGAATAATTATTTCAGACGAAAAAATAAATTCTTAGTCAGGTGAAATAATGTCAGAAACTGAAATGAAAACCTCAGACTCTGGAGTTGTTTCAAGTCGTAGTCTTCTAAACAAAAGACTGGCAAGAAGCCTTTGGAGAACTAAATTGCGGCTTCTTGCTGTAATCTTCATGGTATCGGTAGGAGTATTTGCTGGAATAACCTTTGGTGGCTATTCACATAATCTTGATGGAATGTATGAGACTATGCACGCAGACAATGACGAGGGTGCAAATCTCGCTGATCTTTGGATTGACAATAGAAGTACAATATGGACACCCGAACAAGTTACTGATTTTTGTCAAGATTTATCCAATTCATGGCTCGACAGTATGTCCAGTAAACTTGATTCTTGTGAAGGAAGAACAATCATACAAGGGGCGATGTTCCACAATAATAGCACTGGAGAACACATCATAAATTCCCTTTGGCATGGTATTCCATATGGCGCGAACTCAGATAGAATCTGGATGCCAGATGGACATGGTGAAGGTAGAGTAGCATCTGCTGCTAATGAAATTGTTATCGATGCTCACGTAAGTGATGCTCTAGAACTAAAAATTGGCGACAACGTCAGTATTGGAGCTGGAACTGAAAGTATGGATTTCCAGTTAGTAGGAATAGGTTACCACCCGCTACATGTTTTGATGGCACCTGAAGGGTCTCTTTTCCCGCCTGAGCCAGGTCAATATGTTGTAGGATATTTGTCAGACTCTGGAATGGCCAGACTAACTGGAAATGAACTCGGTTCAAGCAATACAATACTACTTGATGTTGAAGGGACTCCATCCTTTGACTTGCCCGATACTGAAGAATACGAAGGCGAAGAAATTGATGAAGTAAAATCGCTAGTTGATGACTCACTGAATAAATCTGAAATAGATGCTAGAGTACGAGACAGAGGTCAAAATGAGCCTGTAGAAGTAATGCGTCAAGACTTAGAAGGGGCAAAAAGAGCAACTATTCCTTTCACAGTGATGATTGCCGTTATTGCATCTATTACTATTGTTCTAAGTTTGCAGCGTTTGGTCCAAAGTCAGGCCAAAGAAATTGCAGTTCTTCGAACATTAGGAGTTCCGAGACTAGCATTGATGCAAGGATATTTGGTTGCTCCACTAGCCATTGGTGCGGTTGGATGTCTTGTCGGATTACTTATTGGCCCCTGGGGTATGAATTGGATGTTGGATTTTTATCAAGACTTGGTTGGTGTTCCAATAACTGAACGTTCAATACCTCTGTCAACATACACTAGTGTTCTATTGCCGACCATGTTCGTAGTTTTCCTTTCCGGTGCTTTTCCTGCATGGAAAGCTAGTAGACTTGAACCCTTGAAAGTATTAAGCGGACAAAACGAAATGAGAGTTGGTTCAAACATTCTACGTAAATTAACAGCATGGATGCCAACAACACTAGGTCTTTCTATTCGATCAAGTGTTCGTAAACCAATTAGACTGACCATGACATTTGTAGCAGTTGGAATTTCCCTCATGCTGTTCGGTTCGATTCAAATGATGTCAGCCGGCCTAGAAGACACAATGATTAGCGGACTGGAGGATGACCAATCATGGGATGCCCAAATCTATGTCACTGCTGGTGGAGAGGATGCTATTCTAGAATGGGCTAACAATAACTCAGCTGAAACTGAACTGCTAATTGAAATGCCTCTAGGAAGTGTAGAAGATTCAGACGGAATCGAACGAATGTTCACACTTGTTGGTCTGAATGATTTTGATAATGGAATGCGAAAGGTGAATGTTATTGATGGTAATTCACCAACGGAAAATGCTGACATTACAGAAGTAATGATGGATGAAGGTGCTATGGAATTCCTAGGTTGGAATATTGGTGATGAACAAACTGTCTTCTTGAATGGTGATGAAAAAGAAGTAAAATTAGTCGGAACTTCAAGAGGGGAACTCGCCCGAACAATGTATTTCCTTCGTGGAGAGTTAAGTGATATAATTGGAGTGAATGCAACTTCTGTGTATCTTCAATTACCAGAAGGTGTTGAAGTCGATACTGACCTTGGTGAGATTTCTGCAGGAATTGTTGAGCGTCAGGTTCTACTTGATGGAATCAATAGTTTACTCAAGCAACAGACACAAATATTCCAAGCGATCATGTATCTAGGATTATTGTTCACTATCGCAGTTATGCTCAACACAATGATCATGAATGTTGCTGAAAGGGATTTCGAACTAGCGACGTTGCGAGTATTAGGCGCATCTACGAAAAGGCTAGGCTCAATGCTACTGTTTGAAAGTTTACTTATCGGGACAATAGGGGGGATAATCGGTGTACTATTCGCCTACGGCGGAGCGGTTGGACTTGCATCTTCCTTCTCATCATGGCAATTTTATGTACCGGTAATTATTGTCCCAAGTGTTGCTATGCAACTGATGGTTGGAGTAATTATTATTGCAATTGCAATGACTCCAATAGGCGTTTGGAGACTTAGAAAAATGGATTTGGTTGAGAAAGTCAAAGACCTTTCTCAATGAAAATTAAAACACTTCATCAATTGATTTTGTTCATTTTTATAGCGAACTCTTGATGAGCCTTCTAACTATGGGGGTTCATGGTTGAAATGCCTGATGTAGGAGTTAAAGTCCTAGTCGAGGTTGAAAGCCATAATGGAAAAGCCAAATTCGAAGGGATTGTTCTTCACCCTGCAGCAGACGGACACTTAACACTAAAATTGGCTAACGGATACAATGCCAGTTACCCCACTAACGACATCCTATCCGTAGAAATAATAGAAGTACCTCAAAATAATGACATTCAACAGTCCAGTGATTTTGAATTTGATGAAAAATTACCTAGAGTAAGAATTCTCCATACTGGTGGAACAATTGCGTCAAAAGTAGACTATAAAACCGGAGCAGTGGTTGCTAGATTTGAACCTCATGAATTGGTTGCAAGCATTCCAGAACTTGCAAATATTGCCAATATTGAAGCAGAAAAACTTGGCAATATGTTTAGTGATGACATCAGGTGTCAACATTGGAATAAGATGATTGATGCTACGAGTAAAGCATTCGCGGAAGGTTGTGATGGAGTTGTTATTACCCATGGTACAGATACATTACACATTACCTCAGCCGCAATGAATTTTGCTTGGTCTGGAAAGGGCACTGCCCCTCCGGGTCCAATTGTTTTAGTCGGCTCACAACGTTCGTCTGATAGAGGATCTTCTGATGCTGCTGAGAATCTTATCGCTGCAGTATACTGGGCTGCAAATGCCCCAAAACCATGTGGAATTGCTGGAGATAGTGCTGTTCTAGTAATGCATGCCAGTTCAAATGATGGAAGTTGTTCAATTCATCCTGGAACTGGGGTTAGAAAATTACACACTACTAGAAGAGACGCCTTCCAGCCGGTAAATAGCCAACCACTAGCAACAATTAGCGATATTTCAAACAATATTACGATTGAATTAACAAGCCAATATAGTAAATTATTGGAAGACACTTCTGTGGAAATCACCCAGTCAGCAACCCATTATTCGCCAACTATCCGAATTGCTCAATTCATTGCAGGTCCGTGGCTTCATGAAGAAGAGATTGAAGCAATAATTATGACATCTCCACAAGCCATAATTATCCATGGCACTGGACTTGGCCATCTGCCTATTGATGATTCAGAAAATGATGCTCCAGAAAATACCAAAGTCTGGCGTGCTCTAACCAGATGTATCAATCGAAATATTCCAGTTATCATCACTAGTCAATGTATACACGGACCAATAGATATGAATGTATATTCCAAAGGACGAAAACAAATAGATATGGGGCTTTTAGGGCACGGAAGTGTCTCTTCACCAGATACTGTTTTAGTCAAAACGCATTGGGCTTTATCCAATAATTTGGATATTTCAGAAGCAATGAAATCAAATCTTTGCGGAGAAAATAATATTTCATTGATGGAGTAGAGGTGTATACATGTCAGCAAATCAACAACGCCTCGAAGAATTGAGACATAATCGCGAAAAAGCGAGATTAGGTGGCGGTTTAAAGAAGCAAGAAGCGATTCGTATGACTGGCCGAGGAACAGCCAGAGATAGAATTTCTATGCTACTAGATGACGAATCATTTATTGAAATTGATTCTTTTGTTACCCACAGAACTGTTGACCACTCAATGTTTCTTCACCAAACGCTCGGGGATGGTGTTGTTGCAGGCCATGGAACAGTTGATGGACGCAGAGTCTATTGTTTCGCTCAAGATTTCAGCGTTCATGGAGGCAGTATGGGCGAAGTTCATGCTAAAAAAATAGCTAAAATCGTCGAGATGGCTGAACGTTCAAAAGCACCTATTATTGGTATGTGGGATGGTGGTGGACAACGTGCCCATGATGGAATATCAGGCCTTGCTGGGACCGGAGAGTTGTTAGATAGGTTGGTACAATGTAGTGGCAGAGTCCCGTTTATCAGCCTAGTTTTAGGACCGGTGGTTGGAGTTTCAGCACTTGCTGCTAGTCTTGCTGATTTCACTATATTAGGGGAAGAACACGGACAACTATTCCTATCCTCGCCATTAGAAACTCCTGAAGTAATAGAAGGTGAAATAGATGCTGCTGGACTTGGTGGGGCAAATCTTCATGCATCAAGGTCCGGTATTGCCTGTCTGATTGCTGATGGTGACGAGGATGCATGTGAATTGGCGAGTGAAATTCTTGGTTTCCTACCAGACCACAATATGGCTGATCCTCCAGTTATTGCAACCGATGATTCAATTGAAAGATTGAATGAAGAACTTGAAACATTAGTTCCTGATAACCCAAATAGACCATATGACATGGTCAAAGTGGTAGAAGAAATTGTTGATGATGGAATATTTCTTGAATTATTTGAATCATATGCTGATAATATCATTATCGGATTTGCTAGATTGAATGGACATAGTATAGGAGTTGTTGGAAATCAACCGAAAGTTCTAGCAGGTTGTCTTGACATCGATGCGTCAATAAAAGCCGCTCGTTTCATCAGAACTTGTGACGCCTTCAATATCCCTCTAGTGACTTTTGAAGACGTACCAGGTTTCCTACCAGGCGTTGTTCAAGAATGGGGTGGAATTATTCGACATGGTGCTAAACTATTATTCGCTTATGCAGAAGCAACTGTACCAAAACTCACCCTAGTAACTAGGAAAGCATATGGAGGTGCATATTTAGCAATGTCATGCAAGCATCTTCGTAGCGATTACAATATTGCGTGGCCAACTGCAGAATTAGCAGTGATGGGTGCTGAAGGAGCTGTTAATATTATTCATAGAAGAGAAATCAATGCAGTTGAAGATTCTGAAAAGGAAAATGTTAGACTCAAATTAGTTGATGAGTATAAAGCCAAATTTGGTGATCCATATGTTGCTGCCCGTAATGGCTGGTTAGATGATGTAATAGAGCCTAATGAAAGCCGTTTGCGACTTTGTCGCGCATTAAACATTCTTCGTTCTAAGCGTGAATGGAGTCCACCAAAGAAACATGGAAATATTCCACTTTGAAATTACTTCTTTTGTTGAATTCTTGATAGTAACCCTGTTGGGCTCAAATCTACATCCAATTCCTGTTCGACTACGCTGATTTCTTGTTCAATATTCATGTCGTCAATTCCTGGCGTAGAATCACTTGATCTACGAATGAAAATTAATAAAACCAAAATCAGTAAAACCAAAATTGCAATAATTCCAATTATTACTTGAGAGGATAATTCATCTGAAGATGATTGATCATCCTCAGTTTCGATAACAATAGATGTTTGATTGTATAAGATATTTGTATAGACAGCGAATTCAGAAGAAAAATCTGAATCTTCTATTGATACCCTTAGAGTGACGTTATCATCATGGTCTTCGGGTAACTCAAGTAAAATAACGCATTGAAATTTATCATCTTCTTGAAGGATACAAGTGTTGGTGAAATTATCCAATAACACTCCGTCTGCAATCAATCTAGGCTCTGGGCTTTCCTGTCCGCCATCAGCGTCAAAAACACTCCACTGAACACTTACTGCGGTGTTGCTATCTGTGAATGGTGTTGGGGTTTCCACATTCAGAACAGGTGCATCCGGAACTGGAGTTATATTTACTGAAAGAGCGTATGAGAATTCTGAATTACCATCAGAAACATTCAGCCAGTGATGCTGATTCATTCCATTGACATCATTTGCTGGAGAAATAATTAGCTCTTGACCTGCTATGGAAACCGAGAGGGAGGGGTCGGGGGTTATTGGGCTAGTGCTCCATTGCAACTGATCTCCATCAATATCATAGGCAAATTCTAGTAAGTTTAGATATACCGTTTCATCCTCATTTACTTCAATATTCCACTTACTCTGGTTGGCAACAACTGGATCATCAACAGCAGCAACTTGTATCGGTATATCGACATCTACTGCTTCACTGGCACCATCTGTTACCATCACATGCAGTACTGTAGCGCCATTCCTGTTCAGCAGTGGCGTCAATTCAAGAAATCCATTGGAGTATGAAAAACCAATTGGACCAGCCTCACCAGTAGTCTGCTGATTTACTGTAGCGAATAGTGGCTCTCCCTCAGGGTCATAGGCATATTCGGAGATATTAACAAATATTGACGCTCCATCTTCTATCAGATTTTGCATTGGAACATTACCAGTTAGAACTACAGGGTCGTTATATGGGATAACATAAATCTCTAGGGTAACTTGATTCTCGTCAACTACTCCATCACCACCCGACCTGACAGTGACATTAACTTCTGCCCCACCGGTAAACTCTCCTTCAACATCGTGAGAAACTGTTATACCTCGACCATCACCATCTATGACAACAGAAAAATTATTGATATTTCCTCCACTGATAAATGCCTCAGTAACAAATATTTCCTGTCCATCTGGATCTATTGCTATCAAATTAGATTGAAGATTTACCGTTCCTCTTTCTGGAACTAGAATCTCAGGTAAAGGAGTCATGAATACTAGTGGAGTATCTGTTCGAGAGAACTCAAAAATATAGGTAGAGGGAGCACCTTCAATGTATAATCTGATAAATGCAATATGCTGACCGGGTTCAAGCGTTTCAACTTCGTAATTACAAATCGCAGTTCCATTACCGTCTATGATGCCACTAAACTGCTCGACTCCATTGAAACCGCATTTAACATCAATTTGCCAAGATGTGGGTATTTGAGAATAACCTTGTCCGTCTCTGAGCGTCCAATTAGTTGATATTGTAAAAGAATCATAGGTGCCAAATTGAGTGGCGTTTTCAGGCGTAGTGGATATGTTTTGTAGTAATATAAACTGACCTCCATCTAAGTTCTCATCAAAGTAAGCCTCTTGATTACTTGCATTATTGACATCATCGACTCGGTTGAATGCATCTCTGAAGTAGGAGTGATCGCCTCTAAGAATTAAGTTAAAATAATGATTTAAATGCAATCCAGCAAAATCAATTTGTTCTTGTCTTGAGATTGATGCATCACCATCGCCCCTGTCATCTTCCCAGAAAAAATTATCATCGGTTTCATCTTGAAATTGATAATGATTAGCGCCTAAGACATGCATCCATTGCCAACCAATTTGTTTAGTTCCATTGACAAAAGGAAGGTTGTCGCCTCTAGTTGCTATTTCATCAATAGTACCAGTGATGAAGAGTGCTGAGGCTGGCCATGCCGGTTGAATTGTCCAGTTTGATGGTTTTAGAGTATCCCAATTATCACCCGAATCCCAGCCTGAAAAATCGACTCCGAGTCCAAATAAAGCTCGTGGAGGTTGAGTGGTGGTAGAAAGAGAAGAGTTTTGCCAGAAGGGGTAAACTGAGTATGCGGCTGCAGCACCAGTACCGTGACCACCAATGCCCCAATGGTTCAAATCAATTTGACCAAAACTTCCTATCACGTAGTTATTTGAATTATTATTCTCTTGCATAAAAAGCATGATTTCTTCAAGCAGACTCAAGTGTGATTCAATATTTGCTGATTCACTTTGGCCGACTCCTTGAGTAACTACAACGATATTACCCTTCTTTGCTAATTCATCAGCTAAAAGCATGTAATCAGATATTTCTTCTTCAGCATCACCAAAAAAAACAACCCATGGAAACGGTCCATTACCTGCCATTTCCTTAGATTCTCCTGCATTCATGGCTGGATATACCATTCGAACGGAAATTTCTGAGGAAACCGTATTATCATCCCAAGCGACTGGAAAATCTACACCTGTATGGACCGGTTGAAAGTTTTGATCTTCGCTAGGTTGCTGGGCGCCAACTTGACAAGGAATTAATGATATAAAAAATAGAAAGCACACTGTGATAACGCTCATAGATTTAGAATTAGAATCTATTTGCACAAGTAGCCCTCTAATGATATCATATTTTGAAGTTAGGCCCTCATGTATAAGAAGCCAATACGGTTTCTGCATGAACCAATTTCGTCATCAAAAGAGATATTGAAGGTAAAATATCGATATGCTGAGGAGTCCATAACTGCCTCCAACACTCCAGATGCTGTGCTACCAACATCCACCTTCCATCATAATGCTGATTCAATAATTCAATACAACGTTCTTCTGCATCTCCATCCATTAACTTGTAATTGGGTGATAAAACTAAACCCTTGCCTAATAATTCATCAGGTATCTCATTATTATCGAAATTAACCAATAAATCGAACTCTTTTGACTCTACGATAGATTCAGACCAAGGCCCATCTTTAAGTTCTCTTCTGCCATTGATTGAATTTATCTTACCACCGCTTTTTGTCCAAGCATAGGCTGTTGAGCGAGCTGCACTTCCACCACCAATCAAACATAATACAGCACCTGATTTAACATCAATACCAAAATATTCAGCACATCTGACAACTCCACAACCATCGACATTTGAGGACCACCAGCCGTGACCATCCCATCTTAGAACATTTACTGATTCTATTTTTGATGAAGCATTGAAATCCATAACTGCTTGACTAGTCAATTGATGCTTCAATGGCGTAGTCAAATTAATCCAAATCTCTTCAGAAAATGGTTTGCCAGGCAATTTAGAGGGTTTATCTAGAGGAAACTTGGCACGATTGATTGTGTTACTTCGGTCTATGAAGTTCTTATTTTCCTCTTTAATCGACTCAGTGATTTCTAGTGCTTTCTGTATTAGAGCCCGATTTCTAAATTTACCAAATGGGGAATTGGTATAATTCCAGTTTACCGGTTCTGGAATAGTCTTTGCATACCCCCACGCCAGAGCATCTTGAATTGAATCAGCCTCGATTAAATTCAAACTTTTAATTTCAAATTTAATTCCAGATGCCTCTTGTTGTTCTAGGTGCTGCGCAACTATCGATGTTAGCAATGGTGAAATTGAATGAGAAACAGGTTTTCCTGCAACCCCATAATACACATCCGCCATACAACCTCCAAAACTCAAAACTTTTTGAATCAAACCTTAAAATTAGATTTAGAAGAAAAACATTTGAAAATGAGTAAATACTGGGCAATACATGGCAGGCGCACTTATTAGTAACCAGACTGCTGGTAAAGGTTTAATTGCAACCTTAACCGGAATTCTCGGATTATATTTGACAGCAGCAATGTGGGTTGAGTTTAATGATGCTCTTGGAACTTTATTCGGGCCAAGTATTGGTGTCATAATTGGTACTTTGGTATTCTTAATTTATCAGGATCGGAAAAACGTAAAAGAGTTCACCTTTGGACAAGATTACACCACCTCCGAAAGTACTACCCTGGTGAAAGGTAAAGATGGAAGATATACTCAAGTAGATTCAGATGTTGAAAAAGGTCGGAACCCTGTGATGTTCATTGCTATGATATATTTCGCGATATTTTTAGTCAGCGAAATTTCTTGGTCTGATCTTATTTTTTGAGGATTTATTTTGCTAAATCTATTTGACATAATACTGTTAAAGCAACGTGCTTTAGATGTTGATGACAAAAACACAAAAACTGTTTTTTGGATGATGTTTGAGAAGGTTTCAGTTATCCTTTGCCTAGTTATTGTTCTTGCAGTTGGACTAGCGCTTAGCCTGCCATGGTGGGCTATCGGTGCACTGGTTGGACTTTCAATCGGACCGATTGTGTATGCTCATTTATACTTCATTTATGTCAGACCAGTCAAAAAACGACAGGAACATTCATGAGTAATATGATTTTAGATAGAGTGTTAGGATGGGTTTGATAGGCGATTTTCTTGAAATGGTTGGACTTGGTGGAATCACCGGTGTTGATGTCTTATTTGCTGCTATGGCTATCATTGGAACCTTGTTGTTCATAATTTACTTCTTACTGATACTTATTGGTGATTTCACTGGAGGAATATTTGATTTTGAAATGGATGCTGATGGAGTTTTTCATCTATTCACAATTCAAGGATTATTGAGTTTCATCATGATGTTTGGTATCTTCGGATTATCTGTCTCACAAGCCGACCAAAATGCATTTGTCGCAATCATTGCAGGTACTATCGCTGGATCATTTTCTATGTATATAGTTGGCAAAGTATTCCAAATGATGAGTTCTTTGGAGCAGGACAATACAGTTGAACATTCACAAGCTATTGGTGCTCGTGGCACGGTCTATCGAACAATAAAAGCGGGAGAATTGGGTCAAGTACAAGTAGAATACCAAGGCGCTTTGAGAACAGAGTCTGCAATGGCTAAAGATGAAAATTTAGTGATTAAGACTGGAAAATTCATCAAGGTTGTAGACGCAATTGCTGAAAGACTAATTGTTGTCCCGCTAGATATTAATTCACAAGAAGAATAATTTTGTGAAGATATTCTATGTTAATGTTGGGTGAACCCTCTTATAGGGGTTCATATTGGTATGTCCATGGTCGCCGAAGCGTTAGCATTGATTGGAATTGCCCTACTGGTTTTCGTACTACTGGTTACAGTTTATGTAGCAACAAGCAGATATAAGCTGGCTCCTTCAGATAAAATCTTAGTTGTTTATGGTAATGTCAAGGATAAAGGTTCAGCCGCGTGTTATCACGGTGGCGGTAAAATTGTCTGGCCTTTGATTCAGCATTATGCTTATCTTGACCTTAAACCTATGACTATATCCATTGACTTGGAGCATGCACTATCTCAACAGAACATCAGAATTAACGTTCCTTCTACTTTTACAATAGGTATTTCAACACAACCTTCAGTTATGAAAAATGCTGCTGAACGTCTCCTTGGTTTACCAGTCCCACAAATAGAAGATATGGCTAAAGAAATCATTTTTGGTCAACTTCGTCTAACAGTTGCATCCCTAACTATCGAACAAATTAATCAGGACAGAGAGGCTTTCTTGGAAAAAGTTTCAACAAACGTAGACACTGAACTTCACAAAATTGGTTTGTACCTAATCAACGTAAATATTACTGACATTACTGATGAGGCTGACTATATTGCTTCTATCGGTGCTAAGGCTGCTGCTGTAGCGATTGCCGATGCAACCGTCGACAGAGCAGAAGCTGCTCGTGACGGTGCTGTTGGTAAGGCTGCTGCAGATAGAGATCGAGAGATTGATGTTGCCAAGGCTCAGGCTGAAGCATCTAAAGGTCAAAAAGCCGCCGAGGCAGATAAGCGTGTATTCGTTCAACAACAAGAAGCATTGGCTGTAGAAGGTGAAAACGTTTCTCGAGCTGATATCGCAGCATATAACGCTGACTTAGCCGAGAAAGAAGCTGAAGCGCTTCGACGTTCGGAAGTTGCCCGACGTAATGCTCAAGCAGAGATTGAGAAGGCTCAGTATGAGTTTGAAGGTCAAAGACTTCGTGCTGAAGAAATCGCTCGTGAAGAAGTTTCTAAGCAACAAATCGAGATTGCTGCAGAAGCAGAAGCTGAAAGACAAAGAAGAATCGCCAAAGGACAGGCTGATGCTATCCTAGCGAAATATAATGCTGAGGCTGAAGGTACAAAGGCTGTTCTTGAAGCAAAGGCTTCCGGTTACCAATCCTTGGTTAAGAGTGCGGGTGGAGATCCAAAGGCTGCTGCAACCCTCCTAATGGTCGAGAAAATCGAACAACTCGTTGCTCGTCAAACTGAAGCAATCGCTAACTTGAAGATTGACAAGATTACTGTTTGGGATTCTGGAAACGGCGGAGAAAGTGGAAGTACCGCTAACTTTGTTTCTTCCCTAATCAAGTCGCTACCTCCTGTTCATGATGTCGCTAAGATGGCTGGTGTAGACTTACCAGATTACCTTGGAAGCATGAACGAAGACGAGAACTGATTGCTTTTGGCAACCAACCAAAGGTTGTCTAATCGCTGGTTTAGACTATGATTCAACCGTGAGTTTCAAAGCCTTAACGAGTTGCAAGCATTTCATGGCTAGCGATTTAGAGATTGCAAATGCTGCTACTTTAGAGCCAATTGAAGCAATTGCATGGAAATTAGGTATATCTTCTACTGAACTAATGCCTATGGGTCGAGGCGTCGCAAAGATAACCTGGGAAGCTCTAAAGCAGAGGTTTTCAAAGCCACAAGGAAGTTTAGTCTTGGTGACATCTGTCAATCCTACTCCATTTGGTGAAGGTAAAACCGTCACTACAATTGGCCTAACACAAGCATTGTGTAGAATTGGTCAATCTGCAACATGTGTCATTAGAGAACCTTCAATGGGGCCTGTTTTTGGTATCAAAGGTGGTGCCGCGGGCGGAGGTCACTCACAAGTTCTACCAATGGAAGAAATAAATCTACACTTCACCGGGGATTTGCATGCAGTTACATCTGCTCATAACCTTCTATCGGCATTGATTGACAATCACATCAAACATGGCAATACAAGTAAACTGGACCCAACCAAAATTGATTGGCCACGAGTAATGGATATGAATGACCGTTCATTAAGAGACATAGTAATAGGAATGGGTGGACCAGCCAACGGACATTTGAGACAAGATAGGTTTGATATTACGGCAGCAAGCGAAGTAATGGCGATTTTAGTTCTTGCTTCAGACTATCGCGACCTAAGGCATAGACTTGGAGAAATTGTGGTTGGACAATCTACTGAAGGATATCCTGTTAAGGCTAAGGAAATAGGTGCACAAGGAGCAATGTCACTGTTACTCAGAAACGCATTCCTGCCAAATTTAGTTCAAACATTGGAAGGAAATCCTGCCTTCATTCATGGTGGCCCTTTTGCAAATATAGCTCACGGCAATTCTAGTATTATAGCTGATAAGTTAGCTCTGGGAGCCGCAGATATTGTAGTCACAGAGGCTGGGTTTGGCTCAGATATGGGTGCAGAAAAATTCATGCATATCAAAGCTGCAACTTCTGGAAAAGCCCCTGATTGTGTAGTGATGAATGTGACAATTAGATCGATGAAACTACATGGTGGAGCCTTCGGTAATCGAGGAGGATATCGTCCAAGTAAAGAGGAACTTGAATCAGAGAATGTTGAAGCGGTTAGGGCTGGAGCAATGACAAATCTTGATAGACACATCAAAAATATGTCCGGATTTGGAGTACCAGTAATAGTGTCCATCAACAAATTTACTTCGGATACTGACCAAGAAATAATAGCATTGAGAGATGTCGCACATGCTAGCGGTGCAACTTCTGTGTGTGTTACTGAAGTACATGCTAAAGGCGGAGAGGGTGGTGAAGATTTGGCTAAAGCAGTAGTTAAGTCAATACAAGACCATGTTGCTGCCGGGCGACCGTTCACACCATTATTTGTCAATGATGCTCCAATTATAGAAAAAATAGAAGCGATTGCAACTAGGATGTATAAAGCCAAAGACGTTTACCTTGAAGCAAAAGCGAATAAGCAATTACAGCAGATTAATTCTTGGGGTTATGGACACCTACCAGTATGTATGGCCAAGACACAATACTCTTTCTCACATGATGCTGGAAAGTTAGGTGCTCCAAGTGGATTTACACTTCCTGTTAGAGAATTTAGATTAAATGCCGGAGCCGGCTTTATTGTTGCAGTATTAGGTAACATGATGACTATGCCTGGTTTACCAGTTCGTCCTGCTGCAATGGATATGGACATGGATGACGATGGACAGCAGACTGGTGTCTTCGGGTGAACTGAATGAAAGTACTCAAACGCGAGCCAATGTTATGGCGATTACGCGTTGAAACTGAAGATGACTTATGGACTCTAGCCAGATTAGCACGTAAGGGTATGGAATTGGGTATGCTTGGCGAACGCCGAGATCAAACAACAGGAGGCGAAGAAGGTGGCCGAGCCAAGGCTGCTGAAAGAAAGAAAATGTGGATTAGACTTTCAATAGAATCTACAGAATACCAATCTTATAGTGAAATATTAAGAGTACATGGAATAATAAGCGAAGCACAGATAGACGTAGGGAGTTATCATACACATAATGTCATGATATCTGATGACATAGAATTGACAAGTAATACGCCTTTTATCTCTACGGATACCAACTTACTAAAACAAGCAATAGACGCCTCTAATCAAGTCGAAGTTGCGCTTGTGGTTGTAGAAAATGATGAAGTGGTTTTATTTTACGTAACCCCTAGAGGACTAAAAGAATCCTCGACTTGGACAATGAGAGGTGGTGGAAAAAGAGTCGATGTCAAATCATCAAGCGGGGTTGCGACCAATTTTAGAGCCAAAGTGATAAAGGAAATTACTGAGTCTATTAGTGAACAAACTCCACTGGTAATTTGTGGACCAGGCCACGCAAGAGATATACTGCTTAATGAGTTAAAATCAGCAGGTCAAACAAGATTTATGACTTCGATTTCCACCTCAATGTCTGGTCGCTCTGGAGCAAATGAGGTTTTACGCGATGGTTTAGCAGGTTCGCTTCTTGAACAATATGCAATAACAAAGGAAATCACACTTTTAGAAGAAGCCTGGACTAGACTTTCAACTAAAGGTGCTGTTGCTTATGGACATAGCGAACTACTACAAGCACTGGAAGAAGGTGCTATTGAAACAGCACTAATCACTGCCGATTTATTGAGAGATGAAAATGAAAAGATTGGTAATATGACTTGGTCTAAGTGGGCTGAAGGACTTGAAGCAATAGGTGCAGATTTAATCCAATGCTCTACTGACCACGATTCCGGACAGCAATTATTAGGCATGGGCGGAGCGATTGCTTTGCTGAGATACAGAATGGACGGTTAGTTATGAAAATCATTAGATTCTCTGAACTTGATAATAATCCACGTCAGCAACTGTCTGGAGCAAGATGGTTAATTTTACACCACAGCGAAGTAGAAAAAGCAACATCGATTTTGATGTTCACAGAACTTGATGGAATTCTTGTCGCCGTTGACCATCGTGGCAAAGAAATTGAAGATGGATTATGGCAAAGAGCAGTTCACCTAATGCTAGTGGATTTAAATCAAGATTTAGCAGATGAAATACAAAGAAAATCTGGAATTACTAAAGTGGTACACGATCCTGAAAACGACATACTGCTCTATTGTTGGTGACTGGTGGGTCCGGAGGGATTTGAACCCTCGATCTACGCCGTGTAAAGGCGGTGTCATAACCCCTAGACCACAGACCCAGCCACTCCTATGAGAACCCATTATTGAAACCAACGCCCGAGGGTTAAACTCAAAACCAATCGACAATAGGCCATTTTGTATGGATGAGGATATTCAAGCCGCAGCGGCTCGACTTGTCAGACGACTAAAGGAAGGTGGTCACTCTATCACCGTTGCAGAATCATGTACNGGAGGACTACTGACTAGTGCATTTACCGATATTGCTGGAGCGAGTAACTGGTTCAACCAATCATGGATTACTTATTCAAATGAAGCAAAAGTCAAGGAACTTCGTGTTGAAGAAGAGACCTTGGAAAAGAAAGGTGCCGTTTCTGCCGAAGTTGCTATTCAGATGGCAAAGGGTGCTTTGGAAAATGCCCATGCCGACATTGCAATTTCAATTACTGGAATTGCAGGACCTGCTAGTGATAACACCAAAAAAGAGGTCGGAACAGTATACGTTGGAATAGCGTCTAACACTTGGGCTAATGCAGAATCTACTAGAATTGGCGGTAATCGTGCTGAAAATAAAATCGGTTTTGTNCACTTCGCACTTCTAACCGCTATTGATTGCTGGGATGAAGCAATGGCAAAGGCTGAAGCGAATCGTAAGAAGTTGGAACAATTAGCNGCGGAAGCAGAAAGAAATAGATTAAAGTTCGAAGTAGAGCGTGCAAGAAGAGAAGCAGCAGCAAAGCAATCTGCTCCTTGGCAAGATGAGTCATGGAGCGAAAAATCAAGATCTGAAGACGGCGATGAATCTATTGGAAGCCAGGTTGAATGGGAGTAATTTGAGTTTTCAACCGGTGTGCTTTTGGACGGGCTACGGTACCTCTGCACATGGCTGCGACGGCTGAAGATATAATCCGCCTGTTGCGTCAACGGAAAATTCTTGCAAGTAATTCAATTCAAGAATTATTACTAAGTCATAGTGACCCTGCAGGCTTACTGGATCTGGGGCCTAAAATTGACTTCCACAGAGGAGTTCTAAATGAAGAACGATTCAAATTGCTACAATCACTATTCAACAGTGATAAACAACAACCTGATAATTTAAGCAAATCTATTATCGAGACCCCACCAAATGATTTGGGAAGAATAATTGCGCCAATATCAAATCCAGAACCTTTGGATATTCATTTTAGAAATAACCTTCCAGATTGGAAAGAGAGTGATTTTAGTGAAATCGCTAATGATGCTCCAAGTGATATTTTAGTCCACTATGATATTACTGGTAAAAGCATCACTGAAGGAAAAATGGGCGACATAAATGCTTGCTTTAATGACAGATTATCACAGATACGAAAAATGATTGTAAAAAACTCAAAACTGCCAAGGAAATACTCGGAAGTTGCAAGATTACAACGTGAGTCAAGCCGCTACCAAGGCTATGAAAATATGGCAGTAGCAATCGGTCTGGTAAATGAACCTCGATATACAAAAAATGGTCACTTGATGTGGAGTCTTGAAGATGAAACTGGAGAGATGACTTGTATCCTTACCAAAAAAAGAGGCGATGATAGAGACAGGGCTCAAGAACAAATTATTGAGGCAGGATTAATGCCTGATGATGTAATAGGTGTTTCAGGAAACTTCAGTCAAACTGGAGACCTGTTCTATGTTGATGACCTACATTTCCCGATGGAAAATCGTCATGAAAAAGTATCTTCAGAACACGGTGTTAGTGTGGCTTTCTTATCAGATGTTCACGTGGGTTCCAAAACTTTTCTCGAAGCACAGTGGCACAAGATGGTTAGATGGTTCAATACTGACCCTCTTGCTAAAACCGTCAAATATTTGGTTCTCTCCGGCGATTGCGTTGATGGCGTTGGAATTTACCCTGGACAAGATAAGGAATTAGCCATACCTGACCTTTTCGCGCAATATAGTGAGTTTGCTAGATTACTAGAGCTATTACCTGATTGGATTGAGTGTATTATGCTACCNGGAAATCACGATGCTGTCAGGCCTGCTGAACCACAACCTACATTCGAAAAAGATATTCAACAGGATTACAATACAACAACTTTTGTCGGTAACCCGTGTGACTTTTCACTAAATGGTGTTCGTTTATTGTCCTATCATGGTAAATCGATTGATGACTTTGTCGCTGGATTGAGAACTGTAACATATGCAGATCCTGTTGAAGCCATGCGAGAAATGCTAAGAAGACGGCATTTAGCCCCTCAATGGGGCGGAAAAACACCTCTTTCACCAGAACCTGAGGATGGATTAGTAATTAGAGAAGTCCCGGACATCTTTGTAACAGGTCACGTTCATGGACATGCTTGTGTAGATTTCAAGGGTACAACACTAATTTGCTCAAGCACATGGCAAGATCAAACCTCATATCAAAGAATGTTAGGTTTTCAGCCAAAACCTTGTATGTTGACTATTGTGAATCTAAAGAGTCATGCCACAACATCAATACCATTCGCTTGATTATTCAAGTCCTAAATATGGNTTTAACANCATCAAATCTTTCTCTTTGACAATTGGGACTCCTGCACTTTCAAACGCATTCATGGAGGATTCCCTGCTCGGATTAAATCCAATAAATCTACTTCCATCGACTATCATCGATAAATCCATCTCTGAGTCGCCAATTGAAACACAATCCTCTGGAGAGAAGTTATGCATTGTCATCAATTTTCTGATGACTACATCTTTCTTAGTTGCATGCAAGCGACAGATTCCTTCATCTGAAAGTGTTTCATCATCGTTGAATTTGAAACCATTTGCGATCCAGTCATCTACTTTCAACATAGATGCTATTGAAGATACAAAAATATCTACACCAGCGCTAACTATCGCAACAAATACTCCTTTGTCCTTTAATTCAGCAACTAGCTCTCTTGCACCTTCCATCAGTTTGACGCCAGAATATGCCCTAAACAATACATCTCTATGAATTGGNTCTTGCTTATCCTTCCACATACTGATGTCTAAACTCATGAATTCAACATCAGTCAATTCACCGTTGATGAATCGCTTCAAGTTCAATGAATTATCCGTTCCGAAATAGTCATGCAGGGTTTTCCATGAACTCACAGAGTCGACAAGTACACCATCACAATCAAAGATTACACACTTGACTTCGCTATTAGAGAACTGTCCCATAACGTACCCTCAAAGTCAATGATGAAAAAGCCTCGTTTTACACTTCCACAAGATCGACGTAGGATGACCTTGCCGCAGCAAGGCTAGCACATGCAAGACAAAGGCACTGAGGAGGGTTTTACCCCTCCCCAATGCTTCGTTTTCAGTTTATGTCAAACGCTTCAAGCAGGTTGATTCCAGGATAGTCCTGTGAACTGAACCAATAGAGCACCATCGCCAACTGGTGGGTTGTATGTTACTTTAACAGTAGCATCTACCAATGGGTGTCCATCAACGTGGGTTCTGACGAAGATATCATCACCAGAGCCAAACGATGAAACGGTCTCACTACCTTCATCAGTAGTCACATCACCGAAGGTGACTAGTGAATCACTGTTGAATGGTGAGAAACCGTAAACCTGAGCAGTGGATGCAAGGTTAAACTTCTCCACTACATTGTCACCGTTAGCATCGACATACCTAACCTCGACTTCAACAGCTTGTGTTGCTAGAGCGGTTTGTGCTTGTCCAACAGTAAACTTCCAGTGGTCAGTTTCAGTACTTGTTGTATCCATGTTTTCTGCAGTAAAGGTAACTCTTGGTACACCCTTCGTGTCAACATCAGCTANTTGTGCAGCCCAAACATAGACAACACCAGACAGAACAACAGTGATCGCAACCATCAAGATAGTAGCAATAACTGGGCTCACAGCAGATTCATCATCAGACATTTCTTCCTCGAATGATTCTTCATCGTCTTCTCTGCGGCTTGCGAAAACCAAGGCGCTAACGAACAGACCTGTTAGACAGACTGCAATCAAACTCGGAGTGAATGACGGTACTGATAGAGCACCGATAGTTCCGACAACTATTGGTAGTGCTTGTCCTGTGTTCTGCCATTGTTGTGCAGCGAATCCAGACTCAGTAGCAATGTATGAGTCAGAGGTGTGCTGACAGTTGCTTTGTACGACTACTCCGGACAGAGGTGTATCTGCATCCATTGAGTTGGTAGACATTAGGTTGTTACACCAGTTTCTGTCTTCAAATGCAGGTGCTCTGTTAGAGGTAGACTTACCTGGCTCAGACCATGGGTTTGGATTGGTACCAACTGTTGATAGGTGAGAACTTGGCTCATCTAGTTGGATATTCAATGGGTCACAAACAGGTCCTGGGATACAGGTAACGACATCCATCTCAACCCAAATTTCAGTGGTTTGATCTGTGATGAAGACTTGCCAGTCATCAATAAACAAGGATTGTCCATATGCAGGTGGTTGGTAGAATTGTGGTATTTCTGGCTCATCGTGTCCATCGCTGTGCACTGTAACCTTCAACAAACGCTCATAGGTGTAAGATCCATCAGAGTTAGGTGGAGCATCACCAGTAGTGGTTGAAGAGTAGATGCTGAAGTCAACTGGTACGTATGTTCCTGGCATGATGTTAGAAACACCGTTGAAGAAGAATCCTTCATCAGCTCTAAACTCGTAGTCAGGTACTGCTTCCTTAACATTGTCAACAGTAACGTATAGGTCAACTTCTACAGACTCTTGTTGGTAGTTGTTTGGTGTAAATGCTGTGTAGTTAGGCATGTATGATGGTGCGTCAGCAGAGTCACTCAGAGTTAGGTGCATTGGACAGTTTCCTGCAGTTGTTGGGTTAACTTGGTGTATACCATTGTTGTTCAACATATCCATCTCCCATGAAGGTGCATTTGTTGTAGCATCTGGTATCAAAGTAAACTGTAGTGTATCACCGTTGATTGTGTGTGTGTAGTAGTTGCTTGA
>PBWC01000043.1 GCA_002729095.1 Methanobacteriota archaeon | reverse complement strand
TCTTCTTTACCCAAGTAAATACTGCATGCTGACAAGAGTTTTAGAGAAAGGTTTTCCATTTTGTTGTATAAATCATCAATGGTTTCTTCGAATTGTGGAACGGTATCACTTGGCCAAACATTAGCAGGATAATTATGCGTTGAAACCTTACTATCATGACTCCTGCCGGTTTGCCAAAATTCTTTCAAATCCGGCGCAGGGTTATCTTTCGCATGTTCAACTCCAAAGGCAGTATATCCTCTTTGATGAGAAATATTTGGTTGTAGATACTTACTTTTTACTGAATTCTCTAGACTAAAAAACTCATCACCACGTTGGTAGGACTTTTCGATTAAATCTATCGCAATGCCATGGTTTTCTAAGGCAAAAAATCCGATGTCTTTGAGTGAATCTCCAACCATAGAAACGAATTTTTCACGTCTACTTTCATCACCTGAAATGAAGTCTTCAAAATCAATTACTGGAATACTTCTCGGCATGATATCAAATTGCGGAAATACCCACAGTGTTTCAATTCTACGCTAAAAAAATCGCTTATGTGACGATTTGGCTTATTACACACTTGCGTCACTGTATAATTTTAATATTACAACACCAGCGATGATTAATCCCATTCCAACATAAGAAGCGGTATCGAGTTTCTGGTCAAGAAAAATAACCGAGACTATAGCGATTGCAGCAATTCCGACACCAGACCAAATCGCGTAGACTACTCCGATTGGTATTGTGTCTAAAGTAAGTGAAAGAAAATAAAACGCAGCACTATACCCTATCAGTACTATTACAGAAGGCCAAAGTTTGGTAAACCCTTCTGTTGATTTGAGAAATGTTGTTCCAATAACCTCAGAAATGATCGCTAAAATTAGGAAAANCCANTTTGACATGANTCATCAAAATTAGTCTCNAATCTTNGANAGNAGNCGAANCATNTCNATNTANATCCANATTATGGTNACTAANACNCCNAANGCNCCCCACCANTCAGCATTCTTTGGNGCNTTCCATTTAACTCCAGATTCNATAAATCCNAANTCNGAAATCAAACTCAAAGCNGCNACACANANGATNAATNCNGTAATTCCAATNCCNATNGGNCCNGANGTNTGNAGGTATGGNACTTCAAATGGAGTTAACCAAGAGAAAAGCCATGAAATTACATACATTAGCATTATTGATGCAACAAGGCTTCCTATTACTTTGTTAAATGTAGGAGTAGCCCTAATAACTCTTGATGAGTAAATTCCAAGCATGGACACAGTAATGAAAATAGTTCCTAACCCAGCCTGAATTATAATGCCTTGAAAGGCTAATTCATACAATATCGATATAGATCCAACAAACATGCCCATGAGTACAGCATAAATTGTCATAAGAGTTGCTGGTTTTTCAGGTCTCATAAATCCAAGAATAAGTGCAACTACAATTCCGCCAAGCATTCCACCCCAAGTCAAACCTGAAATAACAGATGCATTACCAGATGCAATAGCATCAAGTGAAACATAAATTGAAACAAGTGCAGATATAGCGACAACTCCAATAAGGTATGATAATTTGATTATCGTTCCTTGGAANGTCATTGTATTATGGCCAGTTATATTNGNCCAGAAATTNTGGGTCATNATNGGATTACTAGTGGTNTAACGCATCTTTATCGTGCNTGCTAACACAAGGACCTTTGTCAAACTTGCGTTAGAATGTTAGGATTAAAGTTGATCTTGATAGTAATTAGCCAACTGCTCCATAGTCCACCCTTGGTCAAGGTATGCTTGAATTGTTTCAAGATCCCAACCGGGACATTTTGCTAAGTCTTCTTCGGTTATTTCGTAAGAGTTTTGCCCAGTTGATTCTTCACTTTCAGAAATACTTCCATCGAGAACTGGCATCGCCCATGATTCTTCTCCGGCATTAGTATCAGAACTCATTGCAAGCATCATTTCCTGCTCTTCAATGGAAACCAAATCTTTTGCAGACTCTGCTTTGGATTCTAATTGTTTCAGAATTATATATGCTCCAATTGCCAAAATAGCAGCAAGAAGCATTATCAGCAGCATAGTTGAACTTGAGTCTTCATTCTCACCCATGCTTTTTTCAGCCAAACTTAATCTCTGAGAATTAGAACATCCTTCTGTGTCGGTTGGTGTATTTTCTGGAGTNTCAGAACATATATCATCTTCATTCAGAATTCCATCGCCATCGTCATCACCTACAGGGTCGATAGTTTGGTTATCTGAATTATTGTCCACAGGTTCTATTCCACCTAAGTCACAACCAAGTACAGATGATTCGTTAACTCCGTCACCATCAGCATCTGCCTTGTTTAATGCTTCGAATGGAGTTACAGTTGTGACACTACTGTCCAGAGCAGTACTTTGTGCCCAAGCAATTTCTATGTCATCTCTAACACAATCTCCGTCTGTATCTATCAAAAGAGGATGACTTCCTTGAATATATTCGACTAGATTGCTTAATCCATCACCATCAGCATCGAAAAGGTCTTCTGAAATACCAGAATCCATGATTCTCTTTGTACGATTAAGCCCATTAGGGACTTCCCACTTATCGATCAATCCATCTTGGTCCGTGTCGGTAACATTATCCAATCGATTCCAATCTTGATTCCAAGCGTCTTTGTAAATCTGTGCAATTACTTGCGAATGGATAATAACGCCCATTTCTCTATTTCGATTCATTGCCGAACTTCCCAAATTTATAGATGAAACCAGTACGCTCATATCATCGACAATTATTCCCTTGTTGTGTAATTTAGAGACCTCATCGTCTTCACTCATAACAATCGCCGAAGCGTCTAAACCTTCAGTACCGTTCCATTGTTCGTTCAGTAGATCTACAATATCTTGGTCATCATCGTCCAAGTATGCTCCATTGATAATCAGTCTGACTGAGACTCCTCTTAGGGCTGCTTGATAAAGAGAATCGATGATTGGACTTTGCTGACCCCAACCCCAATTCCAATCAACATCCAGTGTTTGTTGAGATAATAGCACTTCAGAGTACGCGCTATCTATCAAGCCGGTAATTCCGGTGATACAATTGTCTGGGCAGGTTAGAACCTCTCCGTTGATATCCACCGAATAAGATGTTGCAGTTCCACCACTACCAGGTGAGTTTACACCTGGCATAGTCCAATCTGAAGGGGCATCAGATGATGAGTAAGCAGTAATATATGGGGACTGAGTATTAGNATCAAACTCCATTTGTTGTAATACAATTTCTGCAAGTTCTTGGTTTTCTATCAATACGCTCCATTCGACATTTCCTCTAACACCTGGGGCAGGAACCGATGAAGGTTTCCAGTTGCCTGAAGACATCCATACACTAGTTCCATCTCTAACTGCAACTTTGCTGTGAATAAATCTATATTGTTCATTATATTCTCCACCGAACCAAAACACTTCAGCACCAGCATTATCTAGTTCACTAGCAAACCCGTATTGTAGCTGTAAGTCACTATATGACCAAATGCTACAATCACAACCTTGGTCTAAGACTACCTTGACCTCAATACCATTTGATGCAGCATTCATTAAAGCTTGAACCAATCTTGGTTCTTGCATTTGATATAGATGAACCTGAATTGAGGTTGTTGCACCTTCAATCCAATTAAGTAAGTCAAGAAGTCCGTCTTGCGGGCCAATTAGAGGTGTTACAGTACTCTGTCCGCTGAATTGATTATTGACACACAGGTTACTTGCACCCAGAATACTCCAGCGATAATTCCAATCGGAAGCAGAGTCGGTATCTGGAAGGAAATTACAACCATCTCCCCTGACATAAACAATCATATCTATTCCATCGACAGGCGGACTTACCGACTCTCCAACCCAATCACTTGAATCAGTTGGCCCGTTGTCGTAAACAACAGAATCTGAAATTGTACCTACAGCATCTAAAATTTTAATAGATGCACCGGAATCAGGAATCAACATATTTTCGCCTAAAATTTCGTTAAACGAATAGTACTCTATCCAATCAGAAGTTATTGTTGATGATTCACTGACCCAGATTCCAACAGCATCATTGGCTATTACTACCGAATTACCGGAAGGAATTGTTAATTGTCCAATAGAGTAAGTGTTAGTATTTCCTCCTGAGGTTACTTCNAAGCTCCAACCGCCAAGATATCCCAATGTTTCACCAACGTTCTTTATTTCAATAAATTCGGAATTGCTAACATGAATATTACTGCCCTTAGACATGAGTCTAGTGAAAATTATGTCTCCGGCAACTGACAGGCTACTGAAGTCCGGATTCTCTTGTGCAGGCGTACTCCAAGGTGATTCAATCCAACCGTCAGGGGAACGAATCTTAGATTTGCAAGGAGTATTTTCTCCTACAGATATCTTCTCGATTTCTTGTCCATTAGGGTTGTACAGTGTGATGTTGTGATCATTCATCAACAAGGAATTATCAAACCTTACAAGCCCATATTCTCCACTAGATAAAATACTACTTTGATTATTCATTCCACTCAGGTTTTCTAGGTTTAAGTCATCGGTATTGGCGTATGCTAATATGAATTCACGGTTACCAAGTGAAGTGTCAATTCTCCACCTGCTCAGGTTTATGTCCGTTGAGTCATTATTGTAAACTTCAACCCAATCATATTCATAATCAGATGAACAAGATGCCATAAATTCAGTAACTAATAGATTATTAGAATCGGTGTATTGAGGCCACTCGGGATTAACCTCACCAGGTGTCTTCCAGATAGACTGAACCCATCCAGTCAGTGAACTTGCAGTCTGCATTGCATAGCCGGAATGACTGGTTCCGGGCTTAACCAATGATTCATCTACAACAGTTTCATTCCAACCAATTACGTCAACAATATAATCTGTAGAATCAACCAATGTAATAACATCGGGGACAGTATTTTTCAACGAAAATGAACTAGTACCATTCAAAGAAATTAGAGCCACTTCACCAGGTTGAATCAGAGTGTCAGACTGTAGTGGTAAATCTACAGCATCAATAACGAAGTTTCTATTGTTAGCTTTAAGTTTCCATCCATCAATATTTACTACATTCGAATCATTATTGTAAACCTCAACCCACTCACCTAGAGGCCAACTTTGGGTATCTGAACCTTCGGGGTTAGGGAAAATTTCGCTAAATAATAAATCACTAGATGAAATAGGGCCAGTTCCAGGTTCGGGTTGACCTGGAGTTGACCAAGATGATGGAGTCCACGGGTTGGTTGGAACGGAATCTCGGATTAGAGAAGTATTTACTCCAAAGTCATTTGAATACCAAGCAGCATCTGTAATTATTTCTGAAGGGTCGAATAGAATAAGATGATTATAATAGTCCCAGAGCCTAGTTTCACCAACAAATTGAACCAATCTTCTGCCATCGGGCTCAATATTTGTTGCACCTTGTGTGCTATTGAATACTAGGCTACCAGGGTCTAAGAATGTGACATTACCCATTCCATCAACAATTTTCCAACCTAGTAAATCAACTGTGTTTGAACCAGAATTGTGTATTTCAATCCACTCCCCATCAGGAAACGATGTAGCATTAGTGTACGCATGAGGCATTATTTCAGTAAAGCGAATATCACCGAGAACTGGTACTAGCTGTTCTATTGGAAGCGGATTAGTTGTGTTTAAACTTGGGTAAGACGAGTAAAACATATTTTGATTTATTGAATCGTAAGAAAGTGAGTAACCATTCAATGTGTTACTCCATGAAACAGAATGAGTTATACTTCCATTTGGTAATTTTAGGTGTAATTGTTCTGCACCATTATTCAATATCCCCGAACTCGAAGAACCATTAGTTGCAACAATTCGTGTATGTCCTCCAGCGATGTGGAATGATTCAGTATCTGAAGAATCAGAACCAATTAGGTGGGTTACATCCATGTAGATCTTGTTGCCAGCATTATCTTCAAGAAACCAACCTGAAAGGTCGATAATTTCAGTACCTGTGTTCAGGATTTCAACCCACTCTCCACCGGGCCAAGAATCACTATCATTTGACGGCCAGGGATTTGCCATCACTTCACTGATTTTCAAGTCTGTATCAAAAGTCGTAGGTCCACCACCGGTTGCTGCACCGTCATTATCGCTTCCTGGGGTAGTATTATTGGTTTCAACCCAGTCATTAGTAGCACCATTGGGGTCTTCCTGTAGACTGGTTCCTGATGGTGCACTATTAGAGTAAGACCAGGAAGCAATATCTAATTGTGTACCCGAGGAATCAAAAAGAGTAATATTATCATTTGCATTTGACATGTAGAACATCGAGTTTGGCATACCATTTCTAGCAATCACCATGTAGTCTCCAGGAGCAATGGTCCAAGAGTTTGAATCATTTGGGTCGTAGTCTACAATTGTAGTTGAATTAAATATCATTTGCTTTTGTACTTTATTCTCAACGTACCAATCCTTTACATCAACACTATTAGTTCCGTTGTTGTAAATTTCGATCCACTCACCACCAGGCCAGGCCGCATTATCAGCTCCGTTTGGGTTAGGTAATGCTTCGTTTAGACAAATATCAGATAAGCATGCAATTGAAGCTGATTTTTGAGCATTTTGATTTGAATCTAACAGTTCTTCATTCACTGTAAATAGAGGCATTATTGCTGAAGTAAACATTAGTAAAACTAGCGCCAAAGATAGTTTGCGGGGGTTCATAATTAGTCCTCTACATTTAGGGGGGGATGGTCAAAGGGCATATGACTTTTGATTTGCATTATGTGCCGGTCAAAGGAACCCAAATGCATCTCTTGCTTGATGGAATGTATAAATCATAATCGGTACAATGATAATTCCCATTCCATGACTTCTTCTAATACCGATTCTTGGGGGTAAAAGACCTATTATTGTTCCAATGATTAATACTCCAATGCCAATAAATCCGGTTGTAAACCAGACTAGTGCTGCTACGAATATTATAACTCCCATAACCATTTGCTGTAACGGAATTGCAGCATGCAATCTGAGCATTCCTTTACCAACAACTCGCATTAGTGGCATTGCCATTATCCCAGCAGCAACTGTAACAGCTATCAATCTGATGAAATCAGCTGTGGGCTCTGCTGAAGACCAAGTATCAATAGGGTACATCATTTTCAATGCTAATGTTGCACCAGATCTAGACCTACCAATTATGTACAAAAATCCTAGAACCATCACGGTTACAGCAGTATTGACTGCAGATAAAATCGCAATAACTTCCAAGTCCTGCTTTGTTTGTGGACCCTCACTACCTCCCTCGGCTTCAGCCATGGCAATTTCTAATAATTCCTCATCAGAAAGTTCAGTCAGTCTTCTAGTTTCCCAGTCCATTCCGTAACCTTCTTTCCCTTGGACTTTAGCCGCAACATTTCTTCCACCCATAACCAGAACAGTTGCTTGAGAAGCAGTCATTCCAGGTAAAACCCCCATTGACGCTCCGGCAACCCCAGACCAAAAGCAGGGAACTACCAGAGGACGGACCGGAGGAAGTGTCCAATCTTCTTTTTGCGGCGGAATATGAGAGGTTGTTGCGTAAATATCCAGTAGATTTGCGATACCGAAAAGACCTGCAAGACTAGGAAGCAGAAGGCTTGCATCTGGTATACCAACAGGCGAACGCGCAGGTAGACTGAAAACTGCCCAGCCATAAAATCCGGAAAGTAGGAAAAATCCGGTTGCTGTAAGGAAGCCGGCAAACCTAGAATCGGTTCCGAGCATATTCCTTGATGCTTTTCTTATCCATTTTGGCCAGTCAAGTCTAGTTGTTTCAGTAGCTAGAAGAAGAAATGAGATGCCTAGAAGTAAGAAGAAAATAATATTTCTAAGATAGTCATACCAACCCAGTTCATCACCAAATGCAATTCTTGCAACAATTATTAGTGGTAGCGATAAGAATAATCCAAGTTGTGAACCTCTTGCTGACCAAGCAACCCCTCTTGCTGCATTGCCGGAAAGTAGCATTCTGTGACCTGGAAGAAGTGACAATGCAGTATCTCCATCAGGTGCCCCGAGTAATGCTGAAGGGATATAGTTGAGGAATGTATGAACAGTTCCGGTTGAAACAATTATTGCTGCAACTGCCGATAAAGGAATACCCCAATCTAGGAAAATTGGAGATAAGGCAAGAAGAATTAGCGCAACATTGTTAACGTGGAAACCGGGAATTAGACCGGTCATTGAACCCATTGCGACTCCAAAAAAGAGTGCGAATAATAACCATCCTAGGTCAACAAAATATGCTTCGAACATTTAATCACCTAATTTGGACTGTTTGGATTCGTATCTTCTTCGATTTCAAATCTATCATTTGAACCGTCGCCATCAGTATCGGCATTAAATGGATTGGTTCCAAAACTCGACTCTAAATCATCTGATAATCCGTCTCCATCGCTATCCTTTACATCAGCACTGATTAACTGGAATACTAATGATATTGAATCAGGGTCCTCAATCTGCATCATCCTTCCAGTCCATGTCATTGACGTACCATTATGCAGTGAGTCTGTTCCGATGCTGTTTGTTCCTGCAGTAGAAAGACGAATGCTCTGATTGGTCCCCTCTCTTTGGAGCCACCAGTCACCATTTTCATCTTCAACCGCCAAACCATTTAGATTGACCATTTGGTTTCTTGAGTACCCCCACTGTGTTGGGCCATCATCCCAAAGCAGATTTTTAGCATCCGGTACATTTCCAACAACATATTCGTGAACTTGTAATCTAATCCTCATATCTTCATCATCCCATGTAACAGAGACATTGGCAACAATTTCTTGACCAGCTTCTAGCCACTGAGTTGAGGTCTGTGCTGGAAATGTAGCAGCTATTGTTGTCTGTCCTGGAACGTATCCAGAGGAATCAACAAAATACCCATTAACGTCTTCAACCGAGGGTTCAATCGGATACTTGATGTAGGCACTTAGGGTGTATCTTTGATCCGGGTTATTGATTAAATCTGTTGGACTTCCAGATAATAGTGCTAGCAGACTTACAGTAGTTTCACTACCATCTAAATTACCACTTGGTGTCCCTTCATTGGCATTTACGCACCAAGTTGAATCCGCTTCCGACCAAATAAGTCTTCCTTGGACATCATGAAATGTATTGTGCCAAGAAGAATTGGAAGATGAACCGATATCTGATTGGCTTGGGACTAGGCAAATTTTTGTTCCGCTGGGGCCTCGAAGTGACCACTCGTTGCCATCAATTTCAACATATCCCGCAATATTAACTAGGTTGCCTGATTGATAACTCCATGTTGATTCAGCTCCCCAATCCAGTCGTATAATATCGACAGGGTGATTTCTATCAATAAGGATTTCCGGACCTTGTACAGACATAACCCAATTCATGTCTCTTTGGTTGTATGCAATCGTCCCAGTAACTTGAATTTTTGAAGACGACTCTATCCACTCACCAACATTAGAACGGATGTTAAGTTTAATCTGGTGTTCAGAGTTGCCATAAGATGGATGATCTCTAAGGTCAGCGGTGACAAACATTTCGTCGGGAGGAATTGACTCACCAATGTATCCAGTAAGAGAAATAACCTCATCCACATACTTATCAGGTTCTCTTGCAACATCAGCAATTCCTAATTCAATTACATCTGGTAAGTCATCCTCACTCCATTCCATCGCACCAGAACCAGTAGCAATCATGTAGATGTTACCCTCATACTCCATTACTTGGCCGGTGATTACAACATTCGTTCCAATGGGCGGGATTTCTGCAGGTCGACTCCACCTCGCTTCAACTACCGCAGTTCCATCAGTAACTATTACGTGGGTTTCCCAATCTCCTGAATTCCAAGGATCTTCTCGCCATGAGATGATTTCACCTTCAACTTTGACAACCTCATTTTTGTATTCTACTAATTCATCCATTTCAATTATATCCGGTTCTCTAATCATAGCATAATAGTTCAGAGTTGCAACAAGGAATATTGCTAATGCGAACATGACCCATAACTGCTGCCCACGCGTTGCAGGGTCGTCATCTGTAATTTTATTCATGATGCTCTTGAGCACGTCCGCCATGCTTCTATCGAATCGAACCTAACGCATAGCCATTTTGGATACAGTGTTGAAATAAAATCCCAAATCTGCGCGTCTTTTTTAACTAAAGAACTGAAGCACTGTTCGGGATGGACATGCGTGACAGGGTCATTCGTGATGAAATACACAGGGATATTTTGGTCCCTAGTAGTCATGCCAAGATAATAGATACGCGTGAGTTTCAAAGACTTCGCTCTATTCAGCAATTATCTACCTGCGAGTACGTTTTTCCTGCTGCAACTCACAATAGATTTTCACATTCACTCGGCGCTTATTACCTCGCCAAAGAACTGACATTTTCTATTAACGAAGTAAAATCAGGGACTATATCAGAAGATGACGCTGAATTAGTTCACCTTGCCGCCTTGCTACATGATATTGGGCATCCACCATATTCGCATTTACTCGAGACTCCTGATGTTTTCGCAACATATCATTCTCACGAGCATTGGGGAAGATTATTACTTGAATCCGAAGATACAGAAATTGGTGCTGCATTAAGAGACGTAATTGGGAAGCAGAGATTAAATCGATTATTCGCTTTAATGGATGGGGAGAATGAATGTAATGGAGTAGATATCCCCCCTTTCATGAAAGAGATAGTATCATCCCAGTTGGACGTTGATCGGATGGATTACTTGGTTAGAGATCAGGCCAATACGGGTGCTCAGATAGGTGGATTTGATATTGCTAGGGTATTCAGGGCTCTTAGAGTGGGAGACAACGGACACTTTTATGTGAAAAATTGGGGATTGCCAGCGATAGAAGCATATCTGGTTACGCGTTATCATATGTACAACCAAGTTTATTTTCACAAGGTCAATATGCTTACCCAAAATTATCTGGTCAAGATGTTATCAAGGGCTAGACTACTTGCATTAAACGGCCAACTAGAGATAGATGGACGGCTGAAAAATATGCTTCTCAATGAAAAGTTAACGCCGGTTGAATATTCCGAATTAAATGATTCACATGTTAAAGTTGCACTGCCAGACTGGGCCGTTCATGAGGATGAAATATTATCTTTATACGCAGAAAAACTACTTTCGAGAAAGAATTTCCACAAATCTATCCGCATAGACTCTCTAACAGCTGAAATGGTTGAAATCATCAAGGAACGCTTGGAAAATTTAGTTCAATCGAAAGGCTTTGACCCATCCATTCACGTACTATATGCTAGAATTTCAAAACGGGGATACATGCCATATGAGCAAGGAATCATCTTAGAAGATGGCCGAGATGCTGCTGAGCACTCGTCAATGATTAGATCACTTTCACAGCCAAATGAACGAGTATTAATTTTTGTTCCTGAGGAAATTAGAGATGAAGTTGAATCGACTGTTAGAGATTGGATCAAACCTGGACAGTCTTCTCTTTCACAGTTCGACTAACATAAGGTTCAACTGTAATGTCTTCTACGGCCACCTTACGGGCCTGTAGCTTAGTTGGTTAGAGCACCCGGCTCATAACCGGGAGGTCAGGGGTTCAAGTCCCTTCGGGCCCACCAGATTCAACATTTTCAAAAAGGCCAATACAGACGGTTTTTTCCTTCCATTTACCCACAATGGTTATGAGTGGTGCTTGAGTGGCATGTATGATAGGTGAGACTGTGTCAATGTTCAAGCGTGCATCCTTCCTTTTAGCTTTATACATATTTTCGATGTTATCTGTAGCCACCCCGGCTGCTGCACAAATACCTACTGCGGCTATTTCAGTCACATGTGCTCCGATCAATATCAACGTTGAAGTTAAACCCGGTTCTACATATTCAGGTTTTACTACTTGTACAGCAAGCAACCCAACCCAATACCAAGAGAAAATAAGTATCATAGTTACCAGTGATAACCTTGCTACTGCTGCTCCTGGTGACATGTACATAGGCGGAGGTCAAGATGTTGACTTCCAAATTTCAGTACGTGCAACCCCGTACATGGCTATGCAAAGCCGTACGTTATCGGTTTCTGCAACCGTGCAAGAAATTCAGAGTGCACCTCCACCCAATTCTGCATCATCACAAAACAACATGATTGTAAATATCCTACAATATTCTCTTGTTCAAGTTGAAGCAGTTGAGCCATTCGTTCAATTAATGCCTAAGACTGACAAAAACTTCGAATTCAAGGTTTACAACTTAGGTAACCAGAAAGATTTCATGAAAGTTGGTGTAACCGAATCTTACAGAGAAGAACTTGAAGAAGCCGGTTTCACAATCAACCTACCTTCTGTTAAGGTTCAAATCGATGCTATACCAACACCAACCAACGTTCGAGTTCAAGCAAGAACACCTAAGACTCAAGGTTGGAGTGATGCATATCACGTATTAGATTTCTACGCCGAATCAGAGTTCGCATGTAATAACGGTGGATGTATTAGAGAATCACAGATGATCACAGTTTATGTTCGTGGAATTTATCTTCCAGGTTTTGAACTGGTCCCTGCACTTTCAATGGTAGCATTAGCAGCAGCTGTAGCCGGAAGAAGATATTTGTCAGATGATGAAGAAGAATACGAAGAAGAGTGGAGAGAATCTGCTCCTGGTATTTGACCGATATTTTCCAATTGGCTGTAAATAGCCAGTTTGTGATGCCAGCAGGCGTTTAATTCATAACACAAGCACTATGTCCTAAGCACGGAGACGGCAACCATGGCTGGATTACTTGATAAGGCGAAAGCGACTAATGATACCGGAAAAAAAGATGTTGAAACTTCAAAAGATAATTCTGGTGGACTATTATCAAAAGGAGCACCTGCCAAAGTAGTTAAAACTACTACGGTAACAACTACTGAGACTTTAATCGATGGCAGTAATGATACAGCCCGTATTATTGGAATGGCTGGATGGGCAATAATCCTCGTAGGTGCAATTCTATCTTTGCAAGGCGGAGGATTCGGATTATTAGTGGTCTTAATTGTACTAGCGATTGGTATAGGATCAATAGTTCAATCTCAAAGGATGACTGGTAATGTCTCCCAAACTAAAATGATACTATCAATAGCAATTGCGGCAATTATTGCGATAGGTCCATACGCTGCAGTAATGATTGTTCCTTCCAATGCTTCAATGGCAGTTACCGAATTAACAATTAATGAAGAAAATAACGAAATTTCCTTCTTAGTAAGAGGAAGTTTCTCCGAAGCGAGTGCAGAAATTTTCGTTGATGGTGAATCTATTTGGACTGGAGATAAAGACATGGATAATGATGTCGCGAGGTTCAAAGTACCAATTTCCAGTATCTTTGATGGAAATGCATTGGATTATCGAGCACAGCAAGTCAAAGATTATTCAATAACTGTTTCATCTTCAGATGGCCAAGAGAAATCTATTCCAATTGAAAATGATATGATGACTAGAGAGGTTCTAAATTCTGCTGCAAGAATCTCTGAAGTTCTGGAATCATGTGCTACTTGTAATAGCGGAAATTCTGGTACTTACACAGATGGTATTACAGTAGAAGCAATCGTTGGCCTATTTTCACCGAATGAAGAGGCCCAAGATGATGGAGAACACAGCGTTTCCAATCTAGCTCTAATTCCGGTTTCTTCCGATTACACATTCCAACTCAAAGTGAAAAAGGGTAGTTCTGTAAAATATACTATGAACACTATTTCTGTTGAAGGCTTAGACGCTACATGGTCAAGTTCTATGAGCGGTTCTCAAAGTGGAAAAACCACCGGCTGGCTAGGTATGCCTGGTACTGCACAGAATGCACTCAATACTGAATATCTACAAAGAGATGATTTCTATGATGGGGAAGGTTGTTACACTTTCGAAATAACCGTAACAAATACTTTTGTCCCTACAGGTGGAAGTACAACAGTAATGTCATCTGATTCATGGAATCTTGATTGGCATGAATCTGACTCTCAACAGAATGGTGAAATGACCACTTGCTGAATAATAATTTGTAATTAGTCTTCTGATTGATCTTTGAATTCTTCATCGAAATCTTTCTCAACGGTTGGGGTTTCTGTAGTTTGATAGTTTCTGGCATTCTTTCTAGTGAATGTGATTGTTCCAATTATGATAATAAGAAGTATAGTTGCATAAATTATTACTGGAGCATCTTCGGTATCTTCTGCATCTTTGAAGGATATTTCCGATGATGTAGCACCAGATGAACTTGTCAATGAGTCAGCAAGAGAGTTAAATCCTGTAGGGATAAGCGCTTTGCAAGTCAATGCTTTATTTCCTGAAGCATTAGCCCACCAAGTAGTTGGTATTTTCTTTGTTTCACCAACTTCTAGGCTTACCAATAATGTAGTCGTGTCGGCTAAATCATTGCCCTCATAGCATCTAATGTTTGTAGTAACAGCGGCATCACCTGTATTACTTACAGTGACCATAACACCAAGACCCTTATTAGCAGTCCCAGTGGTATCTTCAGGTACTACTGAATCTATTGAAACAAATGGAAGAGCAATCGCCACTTCATGGTACGGAACCATCGGAGCAGGGTCGATTGTAATATCATAACCATGATTCCATGTTGTGGTGCCACCATTAAGGGTGATTAGAATATCTGAATCTTCTGAGGAGTATACACCGTCTCCATTTACCCACTCAACTATTCGACGGGA
This sequence comes from Methanobacteriota archaeon, assembly GCA_002729095.1. Lineage (GTDB taxonomy): Archaea > Thermoplasmatota > Poseidoniia > Poseidoniales > Poseidoniaceae > MGIIa-L1. Next base: position 5,117 of record PBWC01000043.1, on the reverse strand, counting down.
TTCGGAAACACCCAAGTCTATCTTACCGGTTTCATCTAGAATATTATCTCCTATTTCACCACTGTAGCCAAGTCCTTCATAGTGAACAGTTGCNNCGGCNTCCNTNAAATTNGTTTGAATNACNCTTTGNGATAATANNCTAATCCAAGCATCTGTAGTACCTCCCGTTCCTATCATAGATTCAGTGTCATATGAAATGGTTGCAGAGTCGTGAACAATAATATCTTCATCTGTTCGGCTGCCTAGAATTGAACTTGTTTCGATAGTCAAAGAAGTCCCATTTTCTACGTCAATTGGTGCGCTTCCTATCAAAGTACTATTCATGATGTTACAGTCTCCAGAACAGTTAACATACGCACCCTTTAATTCGCCACCCATTGAATTAAAGCTCCCATCTACATACAAATCGAATGATGCATCACCTTTCCAAGAAAGGCTTGAACCGGTTTGATTTATGCTTTCAGCATTTACAGTCTGAATTACACCATTAACATCACGAGTCTGAATAGACGAAATCTCAGGCAGAATAAACGAGTAAATTTCAAACACAATGTCGAATGGATTTCCATCAAAATTCATATCGATTTCAACTTGTTGTTGATTCGAAACATTTGTCTTGACACCGTTTATTGTTACATTACAGTTTTGAGTTGTGTACAAGTCGAAATTGATAATTAATTCACCTTCACCGCTCAAGCTACCAAAATCGGCATGAATTATACTGGCATTATCAACTCTCAAAGCAGCGTTAAGATTTTCACCAACCAATTCCCCAAATAAATCCAAAGTACCACCTTCTTCAACAGTTATTGATGATCCATCAGCAATGGTAATTTCACTACTGATGGTTAGTGTAGCGCCGTTAGAAACAATAACGCTACCGTCAAGTGAGCCATCTTCTGACCAAGTTGCACTAGATGTAATTGTATTACTTGAACCATCATTTTGAGGGTTTGCTGAACTTATACCTAAACTTGAAAGACTAGTCATAACCAGTAAGACTGTGATAAACAAAACTCTTCGCATGCAAGTTACTTCAAGCACCTGTTCATCAATGCTTCTCTTATATGAATGAAAAACTAGTGATTAGTATGGCACGTCCTTCCATCCAATAGCATAACCGATGAGGTTGAAGGATCGGTGAAGAATTGGAGTAATAATTATGATTATCAACATCGGGACAATCAACTCGCTCGAGGAAATTAAAGAATCGCCAAGGAATAATTGGCCCCATAAAAATACCATGATAGCGAAAGGCAATGTGTCTAATAGTGGCGCTTTTGATGAGATTTCACCTTCTCTCTTTAACCCTCTTCTTCGTTTTATGAATGAGCCAGTACTATCTCCCACCAAGCAAGCAAAACCTAAAAATGTGCCAAGAATAAATGCTGTGAAAAGTTCGTTTCCAATACTGAACCATGCGTTTTCTGAACCTGTTAGGGGATGTGCGAAAATACTGGATTCGATATCATTCGATGTTGGAACATCACCCATTATTGCGACAATAAGTAAACAAAGTAATCCAGAAGTGATTGAACCTCCAATTAGACCATTCCATGTTTTTCCATCACCTAAAATGCGGTTTCCATCTTTCCAGTTTTTACCACCATCAATCGGCCACGGACCATAGCCCGTTTTTGGAAGCCATTTACCCCACATCATAGCAAAAGTATTCGCAAGAAATCCGGGTAAATACAGCCATAGAGTCATCAATGCGAGAGACAAAACTCCCAGGTCTAATGCAACATCATTGACATTATCCATAATCACTCCTGCATTTGAAGGCATTTAACATTTGACGAATTTTGTAACTTCATTGTCGCGCATAGATTATCAAGTGGATGCTATGAAGAAGTAATATGGCGGGCAAGTCGGTTTTGGTAGTTGGTGGTGGGGGAAGAGAGCACGCGTTATGTATGAAATTATCACAATCCAAAAATATTGCAAATATTCATTGTTGTCCCGGAAATGCAGGTACAGCAATAATTGCTACAAATCACACTGTTCAAGCCTCAGACGTCAATGGTATTGTCGATTTATCACTTGAATTAGGAGTTGATTTAGTAGTCGTTGGACCAGAAGCTCCCCTCTGTGATGGCTTGTCTGAAAGGCTCCTGGACAACAACATACCTTGTTTTGGTCCTCATTCGAAGTTAGCTAACCTCGAGGGTTCTAAACTATACGCAAAGGAAATCATGAACAAGGTTGGAGTTCCGACAGCTAAATATCATGTTCTTTCAAATGATTCTGACATCGATTCCGCTCTAGATGATTTTTCAAATAACCCTTGGGTAGTAAAACGAGACGTTCTTGCAGGTGGTAAAGGGGTAGTAGTTACCTCTAACAGGCAAGAGGCGAAGGATTTCATAATACAATCTATTGCGAATGATGGCAAAGTACTACTCGAGGCATTTTTACCCGGAGAGGAGGCAAGTATGCTTGTAGTTATGGATGGTTCTGGATTTGTCTGCTTACCTGCTAGCCAAGATCACAAGAGGGCATTTGATGGTGACAAAGGACCTAACACTGGAGGCATGGGTGCATACTGTCCAGCCCCAGTGGTAACATCTGATATTAAACAAAAGACAATTTCTCGAATTGTTAAACCGATGCATGATTATCTTTCTAGTCTTGACACTCCCTATAGAGGGGTGTTGTATGTCGGACTTATGATCACAGAAGAAGGTGACCCAAATGTTGTAGAATTTAATGTCAGATTCGGCGACCCAGAATGTCAAATAACACTGCCTTTGATTAAAACGGATTTATTCGATTTACTCTATTCGGCTTCACTAGANAAGTTGTCTGAAATTGATGTTAAATTCCACGACTTGTATGCATTGACAGTAGTTTTAGCTGCTGAAGGTTATCCTGCCAAACCGATTAAAGGCCGGAGAATTATTGGATTACCAGAATCGGATTCATCGGATTGTTGGGTTAATCATGCTGGAACTGGGGTTGATAATGAGGGTGAAATTATTTCCACAGGTGGAAGAGTTCTATCTTGTAGTGCCACTGGAGATTCAGTTTATGAAGCGGCATTCAAAGCCTATCAGATGATGGATTCCATTAGTCTCGAGGGTTCACATTTTAGAAAGGACATTGGGTATAGAGCTGTTTAATTGATTCGGCGCGTATTTCTAACTATAATTCCGCACACGAAAATACTTAAAATCAATGGACTGCGCTAATAGTTCAGGTAACCCTCTAGCGTCACCATTAAAAGAGGTTCTAAAGTGGCGAAGACGCCTCAGCCTTGCGGCTGTCGCGAAAACAACCCAGAGGGAAAGAAAATGGAAGAAAAAACAGGTAGTCCGCGAACTCCGCCGGTACCGCTGCTAGGATGGCTTATCGCCCCCCTTGCAGTATTACTTGCGCTCGCAGCAATAAAAGTCGTAGGCATGGACTTCGACTTTTCAAATCTAGACAACTTGATGCCGATGCTGGTTATCGTCATCGCCGGAATGTTTGGTACAATTCCACGCATTCTAAAATCCAATGATTCTATTCCTTATGGTTCAGCAACAATTTCCCTCGTAACACTCGGTGTTGCTTTAGTTGGCCATCAAGCTATCATTCACCTTTCTGATTTAGGCGCCTTCAGTGCACTACAATTTCTTGTGGTAACATTGTTAGTTTATTTCTTCGATTCAAGGGGCAGATATGAATGGGCTACAGTCACTGTATTCGGTGCTGTAGGTATTAATCTNGGCATGGTAGCAGCGAATTTCTATAATCCAGATTTGGTTACAATTTTTGAAAGAGCTGAAGGTGGTTTTGTTTCAACCTTAAACCTGCAAAGACAGGCTTTAGGTTACATATTCTTCAGTTATTTGACGATATTTGTATTACTTGGTCTATTGGTTGCTGTATTGACAAGAGGTATTTTGAATCCTGAAAGTGATGAGGGCTGGTTTGGAAATATAAAGTCCACAGACTCAGCATGGAATCAATCCACTCTTCCTTTACAAATTGCTCTACTAGTTTGGATTTTAGCCCACATTGGCAGTTTGATGCACTTTGACTCTGTGTCAATGGCTGATAAACTGGGAATTACCGACGTTGATGGTTANCACGGNCATTTTGGATTTTGGGCAGCATTNTTCACAGGAATAATCGCAATTCTNGTTGCAGGAATGGTTGCTGAAAGGTGGTATACNAGAGCAATGCTAACNGGTTCAATGTGGACGCTTTACCAGGTATCTTCTTGGTATGAAAGAGGTATGTGGCAAGCAGAACAACTTGACGGAACTTGGGGNGCATTAATTTGGCTTGGTATCACGTTCTTCATATGTGTTGGAATATACATGATTTCCACACACGAAAAGTGGGGAGGATGGTCTAATAAAGAAGATCACGAGATTAGTGGTGCCAGAAAATTCTGGAATGCACATTGGGCNACTGTAATGGTTGGAATGGCGTTCTTTTTCGGCCTTGTAATTCGAATTCAATGGTTCGTTGTGCCTTCTATGAATGCTTATGGTACAGGAAATTGGGACATGACCGGTGGTTCAGACCCTTGGTACATGAAGCGTGTTGTTGATTATATCATTGCTAATCAGGCTCATTTGATTGTTGATGCTGACCGAGCATATCCATTGGGTGGCGTAAATCCTCGACCTCCGCTGTTTACCTGGTCAATCGCTATTGTTTCTATGTTGCTAGAACCTATGTTGGGAGAAGATGCAGTGTGGTATGCAATGCTTGGATTGCCCGCAATTTATGGTGCTCTAACAATTTTCCCGATTGCAACTATCGCTAAAGATCACTTTGGAAAGTCTGCAGGCGTTGTTGCAGCATGGTTAATCGCATTCATGCCTACTCACGTCAGCCACTCAACTTGGGCGTTAGCAGACCACGATGCATTTGTTATGCTGTTCATATCGTTAGGATTCATGTATTGGATGAAAGCAGTAAAATTTTCTGGTTCTGAAAGGCTAACACGATCATCATCTCCAAGTTTATCTGCAATCTTCACATCATTCGGAGTTGTTGCAAGAGAGAGAAAAGCTGCAATGTCTTTTGCTGTCCTTGCAGGTGTATCCTTTGGTGTAGCTTCACTCGGTTGGAAAGGTTTCGTAGTTGGACCTAGTATTCTGTTCCTTGCATACTTTGCT
>PBWC01000075.1 GCA_002729095.1 Methanobacteriota archaeon | reverse complement strand
TTGCGAAAGGAATTAATGACATTACAATCAATGGACCAACTACATTAACCGGAAATATTACGGCTGCAAGCGATGGAGATAATGATGCTGCTTTAGTTAATTTTAATGGAGCAGTTATTGTTGATGGTGATATCACTGTAGATACAGACCGTGTAGCAGCAGATGGAGCTGGAACTACTGCTGATGCTAATGATGGAGCGATAACATTTGGCAGCACAATTCTTGCTGAAGGTACTGATACTGACAAGCTGACTGTTCAGAGTGGAAGTGGAGCCCTAACGTTTAGTGGAGCAATTGGTGGTACAACAGGCAAGTCATTAGATGGATTTGATGTTAACCAATCAGGTGGTAGTGCAGCTATAACCATGCCGATAATTGGAGCTGCTGATGCATCATTTGCTGGTACAAGTGGCGTTACACGAATAGGTAACTCAGATACAACGAGCATCACCTTGAGTGGAAATATGTATACATTTGGAACAGGAGCTACTACTCTTACCGCTGCTGGAGACATAATATTATCCGTAGAGGGTAATGGAACCAACGGAATAATCAAGAGTGATAGCGACATCACGATTAATGCTGGAGGTGCAAATAATTCCGGAGGAGAATTTAAAGTTACTGGAGATGCCAGAATAGTTACAACAACAGCTAACGATACAGTTGATATCCAATCCAATATCGCTGGAGTAGATGTTACCGGTGGTGGAACCTCTGTAGAGTCATTACTTATAGACGTCCACACTGGAACCAATACTGGTGGAACAATAAAAATAGCGGGAGATATTGCTGCAGCTTCTGGGGATGCGGATGGCAAATTTAAGACAGTAACCCTTAAAGGTAAAGATGCTGTATACCTTGGTGGAACAATTACCACAGCTCATAATGCCGCCGATAACAACATTGATATTGATAGTGATGATGTATTCCTTACAGCGAATACAACGCTTGATACCTCAGCCAATACCGGATCGATCGATATTAGCGGAAAAGTCAACTCAGATACTGGACTTACAAAGGATTTAACTCTTAAATCGAAGGGTGGAGCAATTACTATTCATGGAATAATTGGTGGCACAGATAATATTGGTAATTTAAATATCAACAAAGACTATGATGACGGAACCGGTAAGATCACTCTGAACGGTGTTGGAGCTTCTAACAAGATAGGTATTACAGGAACAGTAGATGTAGGACACACTGGAACAACAGGAATAGATCTAGCAGGAAGCTACTACCATATTGATGGTGATACCATATTTATGACTGCCACTGCAGCTGAGGTTATTGATATCAAGGCAACGCAGACTATAAAGACAGCTAGTGGTCACAGCTTAGAATTTAGTGGTGGTGGAGTTGCTCTAGATGACGGTGTTGACTTAACAATTGATGGTGGTGGAACTGTCACCATGACAGCGATAACAGCGAACTCAGCAGAGAATGTTGATATTAGTGGTACAACAGTAACTACAGCCGCTATTGGTGATGGCAACGAGATTCACACAGTTAAGTTAACAGGTTCTACCGCGGTAAAACTTGGAGGAGATATAGTTACTGGCAATACAGCCCTTAACTTTGTAGATATTAATGGACCTGTAATCTTATTAGGTAATACTTCTATTGATACTTCCGCTGAAAGTGGATTAATTGATTTTGATGGAAAAATCGATTCAGATAGTGGTCAGACCTATAACCTAACTTTAAAAGCTAAAGGAGGAGCTATTTCTGTTGGCGGAGTAATCGGTAGTACAGATAATATTGGTGTTTTAAATATCAATAAAGATTACGATGACGGAATAGGTAAGATCACCCTTAACGGTGCAGGCGGCAGCGGTGCAACTGCATATGGTATTACAGGAGATATAGATGTCGGTCATACTGGGACAGTAGGAATTGATTTGGCTGGAAGTGACTATAAGATTGACGGTGACGCTGTATTCATGACAGCTAGTGGTGCTGATAAAATTGATATCAAGGCAGCGCAGACAATACTCAACGCAGGTACGCATACCTTGGAATTTAGTGGTGGTGGAATTGCATTAGATGACGGTGCTGACTTTACAATCAATACAGGTGGAACTATCACGACGACAGCTATTACCTCTGACTCAGAGGAAGATGTAACAATCAGTGGTGGTGCGATTAGTGTTGCTGCGATAGGAACAGCTACTGATGAAGCAAATGTAGTTGCTTTAACAGGTACTACATCTGTAACTTTGAACGGCGATATCCATACACGTCACACTGGAACTGGTGAAAGCGTACAAGAGGGTAATGTAACTATTACTGGAGCTGCCTTACTTGCTGGTGATATTACTATCGATAGTTCTGATGGAAATGGTTTTGTTAAATTCACCAGCAGCATTAATTCTTCTGATGCAACTGCTAGAGATTTAAGTATTGAATCTGGAACAGGTAAGGTGACTATTGACGGAGCGATTGGAGCTACTAATAGTAGAGCATTGGATGATATAGACATCAACGGTACATCAGGCGATGGAACTGGAGAGATAGAAATATTTGATATAGGAGATGGAGACAGTATTGGTGCTGATGCAGTAACTATTGGTCATGCTGATACAGACAAGATTACTCTTGATGGTGATGTTTATAAGACAGGGAATGCATTATTCACTGCTAAGACCGGTGAAACAATTTTGATGACTAACGGTGATGACCCTACCTTTACATTGGATGATAAGACTATAGAATTTGCTACCGGTACAATTAAGTTATCTGAGGGTGTGGATCTTGCTATTGATTCAGGTAATGCGACTATAACTATTCATTCTATTGAGGGAACAACTCATGAAGATATCACTTTAGAATCAACAGGTGTCATAAAGCCTGGAACAATCGGAGCAACGCTTGCCAGCGGAATTAATGACATTACCATTAATGGACCAATCACCTTAACAGGAGATATCACAGCAGCAAGTGATGGAACTAATGATGCTTCTGTAGTTCTATTTAATGGAGCGGTTGTAATCGATGGCGCGATAACTGTAGATACAGACCGAGCAGCGTCAGACGGAGCAGGAACAGATGCTGACGCTAATGATGGAAAGATAGACTTTAAGAGCACAATTCTTGCCGAAGGAAATGATACAGATAGTCTTGTTCTGAAGTCTGGATCAGGAGCAATCGACCTTGATGGCTCAATTGGTGCTACAACTGGCAAGGCCCTAGACGCACTTGATATTAACCAATCAGGTGGTAGCGCAGCGCTAACTATTCCACTCATTGGAGCTACTGATGGATCATTTGCTGGTACAGCTGGTACTACACGAATAGGTAACGCAGATACAGGCAGCATCACCTTGAGTGGAGATATGTATACATTTGCAGGAGGAGCCACTACTCTTACTGCTGCCGGTGACATAACAATGTCAGCTGTAGGTAATGGAACTAATGGAATAATTAGGACTGATAATGACATCACAATTAATGCTGGAGGAACAAATAATGCTGGAGGAGCCTTTAAAGTTACAGGAGATGCTCGTATAGTCACATCAACAGCAGGCGATACAATTGATATTCAGTCAGACGTCACTGGAGTACATAGCGGTACATCAGTTGAGTCACTCCTTTTAGATGTCAACAACGGAGCGAGTTCTGGAACAGTAAAAATATCAGGAGATATCACAACAACTGGTACTGGTGCATTTAAGACAATAACCCTTAAAGGTAAGTCAGGAGTACACCTTGGCGGAACATACAAGACACTGCATGATGCTGCTTCTAACAACATTGATATTGATGGACCTGTAATTCTTACAGCAAATACAACCATTGACACTTCTGCGAATACTGGAACGATTGACTTTAGTGAAACAATCAACTCAGAAGGAAGCGAGACAAATAGTTTGACCTTAAAGGCGAAGGGAGGAAATATTGCAATAAATGGAATAATTGGTGGAAGCCAGGAGATTGGCGCTTTAGATATCAATAACGGCTACACTGCCGGAGTAGGTACGATAACCCTTAGCGGTGTTGGTGTCAGTGGTGGAACAGGGATAGGTATTGTCGGTTCTATAGATGTAGGTCACACAGGAACAGTAGGAATAGATCTAGCTGGAAGCTACTACAACCTTGATGGAGACGCTGAATTTACGACAAAAGCAACTGAGTCAGGAAGTACAGAGCTTATTGATATCAAGGCAGCGCAGACGATAAAGAATGCAGGTACTCATACCTTGACATTTACAGGTGGTGGAGTTGCTTTAGATGACGGTGCTAATTTAACAATTGATACTGGTGGAACTGTTACGATGACAGCGATCACAGGAAATAGTGATGAAACTGTCGATATTAGTGGTGCAACAGTAATTACGAATGCAATTGGTACTGGCAATGAGATTCATACCGTCAACTTAACAGGTAGTACCGCTGTCCATCTTGGAGGAAATATAGTAACTTCCAGTACTGCTCTTAACAAAGTAGATATTAATGGACCTGCAGTATTATTAACGGGTATAAGTATTGATACCTCTGCAGGAACTGGATTAATCGACTTTGATGGAAAGATTGACTCAGAGGGAAGTGAAACAAATAGCTTAACCTTAAAAGCCAAAGATGGAACAATTACTATTGGCGGAATAATTGGTAGCACTCAGGAGATTGGTGCTTTAGATATCAATAACGGCTACACTGCCGGAGTAGGTAAGATCACCCTTAACGGTGTTGGTGGTAGCAATGCAACTGATTACGGTATTGTCGGTGCTATAGATGTAGGTCACACAGGAACAGTAGGAATTGATTTAGCTGGAAGCGCCTACAAGCTTGATGGAGACGCTGAATTTACGACAAAAACAACTGAGTCAGGAAGTACAGAGCTTATTGACATCAAGGCAGCGCAGACAATAACGAACGCAGGTACCCATACCTTGACATTTACAGGTGGTGGAGTTGCTTTAGATAACAGTGCTGACTTTACAATCAGTACAGGTGGAACTATTACGATGACAGATATTACTGTTAACTCGGAAGAAGATGTATCAATCAGTGGAACTGCGGTTAGTGTTAAGGGTATAGGAGCGTCAGGAACGGAAGCGAATGTAGTTGCGTTAACAGGTACCACATCTGTAACTTTAAACGGAAGTATCTACACAGATAACACTGGAACTGGTAACTCAGCAGTAGCTGGAGACGTAACTATTACTGGAGCCGCAAAACTTGCTGTAGATACTATTATCGATAGTTCTGCAGGAGATGGTCTTGTTAAATTCACCTCAACTGTTGATTCCGCTACTGCAACTGCTAAAGATTTAACTATTGAATCTGGAACAGGTAAGGTGACTATTGATGGAGCAATTGGTGCTATTGATAGCAGAGCATTGGATGTTATAGACATCAATGGTACATCAGGCGATGGAACTGGAGACATAGAAATATTTGATATAGGAGATGGCGGAAGTGTTGGTGCTGGTGCGGTAACTATTGGTCATTCCTTAACAAATAAGATCACTCTTGATGGTGATATCTATAAGACAGGTAATGCTCTATTCACTGCCAAGACTGGTGAAACAATTTTAATGACCAACACAGCTGACCCTACCTTTACGTTGGCTAATAAGACTATAGAATTTGCTACCGGTACAATTAAGTTATCTAGCGGAGTTGACCTCGATATCGACTCAGGTGATAAGACCATAACTATTCATTCTATTGAGGGAACAGATCATGAAGATATCACTTTAGAATCAA
>PBWC01000042.1 GCA_002729095.1 Methanobacteriota archaeon | reverse complement strand
GTTCTACAATTTCCATCCAAGATGTTAGTCGAGATGTAATTATTTGGTCGACTTCAACGAAGATTGAATAAACATACCCTTCTGATTTAGCCTTCAAATATACAAATTCAGTGTTTCCACCAGCAAGGGTAATTTCACCTCTGGCAACAGTTTGATTTTCATCTACTGCGTCATCAACTTCAACATATATTTCCACAACCCTAGTGTCAAGTACCAAGTCATCATAGGTAACTGCTCCATCACCGTCTCGATCCCATCCATCCTTGTCAGGGTCTAATTTACCATTGTCACCATCTCTAGGATTTAGCCCGTTATTTGTTTCCCAACCATCTGGCATACTATCTTGGTCAGTGTCTACACTCCACGGGGAAGTGAAATTTTTAGGACCAAAAATGTTTGCAGATTGATATTCTTCAAGATTATTCAAGTCGTCTTTGTCCCAATCATCGAACCCATCAGTAGGGTTGCTAGGATCAAGAAGTTCGGAAACATTCCCTGTAGGTGAATCTTCAATATGAGAATAACAGTATTCGAAACCATCTGGCATTCCATCACCATCAGTGTCCCAATCAGAAGGTCCGTTTAGCAATCCATCTCCGTCATCATCAAGGTAAAACCAACTAGCATTCTTGCTCATAAACGGAGCATTTCTAGTAGTTGCAAATTCTAAATCTTCATTGCACAGATCACCCGTACCGATGAGTAAATTCTCAATAGGAGCGTTTGAAACTTCGTCAATATCATTTATTAAATCAAAATCTGAGTCTTTAAGCAGGGGATTGGTGCCATAAATTTCTTCTTGGAAATTAGATAAGCCATCTTCATCCGAGTCAAGTACTGCATCACATGAATGAGAACCAATTGAATTGCCAAGTTCCTGCCATGTAGGCGTTGCATCGTCTGTGTTAAATCTCTCACGAAGGATATTTTCTACATCATTAGTCAATAATTGACAATCCCAGTTACCACTTAGTGGGTCGAATAGAGTAAGGTTGCCACCGGTGACTTCGATAACAGTAGTGTGAAGTGACTCCCATCTATCATTAAGTCCGTCATTATCTGTATCTGACCTCTGTGGGTCTGTGGATAAATTTTGCTCGACCTGATTTGTCAATCCATCATTATCTGGGTCGCCATTAGGCCCTTGGTTAGGGTCTGGCCATGAATCAGTTTCATTTTCTTGGTTTGCATCATCTGCATCATCGGCCTCTCCAGGATCCTGAACTAGAGGGTCAGCCTCGCCATTGTCAAGAGGGTTCAGTCCATACTTTACCTCCCAACCATCGGTCATACCATCGCCATCAGTATCTTCGTCTAATGGGTCGGTACCATATTGTGTCTCCTCGAGGGTGTCAGGGAGTCCGTCGTCATCAGAGTCTAATGTTTCAGAAGATGAAATGCCATCGCCTTGAATATCATCGTCGGATGCACTGTCAAAGTTACCTAATGATTCGCTTGTTTGTAAAACACCAGTGAAACCTACAAAAATTGAACCAAAAATTAGTGTCGATACGATAGCAACATATGCCATTTGATTATGATTTAGAGCCATTTCGTTCACCCGCGCATCTACCGCAAGACCAACGACTCAATGCTTCGGTTATAGAACTTAACTATTAATGAGTAGAAAATTAATTGAAATTACTAAATATATTCTAGAAAAGATTCAATCTTGAATGATGTTTGGTTTTCAGAAAAATGGATACTTATCTTTGGTTTTTTCCCGTAAGAACATTCCCAAATACCCAATGCACGACCCAACAAGAATGGTAATAGTTCACTGGTTTGAACGGTTAGTGAAATAATTTCAGTTCCGGGTTCGATAACTAAATTATCAATTCCACCCCATCCCCACTGATTACAGTAATATTCCAGCAACTTGACCCATGAATCTTCACTGTCTGCGAAAACATGCCTACCAGATTGCATAAATAACTTGTAAATCGAGTGGGCAGCAATTATCAACGGTTGACGATAACGTTCTTCCAATCCTTCAATATACCAAGAATTTATTTCATCATTTTTCAGTGATGATTTCATACCAATAGTTGAATAGTAAAGCCTAGAAAACAATGAAACAGGTAACATAACTGATGGTTCTCCATCGATGGACCACCCAAGAGGTCTTCTTTCTATTCCAACTTTGAGATTTTCACCAACAGATCCATTATTTCTAGTCGACCAAGGCAATTCAACATGCTTTTTCGCAAGGGGAATTACACGCTCGTCCAATTTCAAATCAATGAATATCTCAGTGTTGGTTTTTTGTCTCCACTCTGACTTAAACCGCTTTCTAGATATTGATTCAATTGCAGCGACTGCAAAACCGGAGGCGATCGTTGCAGGAAGCAATGATTCAATTTTGGTATTTTTGATATCTAATTTGCCCCATCCAAAATTCTGCCATCGATTGATAAAACTATTGCGGTTTTTCCTATTTTTAAAAAATCCACTGACCAATAATTCCGAATTAAAAATTTGATATTCTTCCTCATCGCAACAACTGTTGAATAATTTTCGNCCAAAAGGTATTCCNACCACTGATTCAAAAATATTCCACCANAGCTCTAATTCCGCAGTACTCCAAATTATCCAAAAATTGCCTGAACTNTCAATAATTTGGCCNCTTTTCGANNTGGTAAATAAATTATTTAATGTCTCGGATAATNTAGTGTCAATGAGTGAATNATTAGAGTCAACTAATGGCATAANNACACCATCATAGAGGATAGCCTGATAGTTCTGATTCATTGAAGCAATATCTAATTATTTGGAAATTCGATTTGAATTCTGCAACATCTTTTTTCACAGTAGAGGGATCTTCTCCTTTTATCAGTACTCTCGAATAGAAAGATGCAACCTCCTCCATCTCATTAATTCCCATTCCTACTCTAGTAAGTTCTTGAACACCTAATCTTAAACCTGAAGGTGACAGAGCTTTGGTATCTCCTGGGAGCATGTTCATGTTGGTGATTATTCCCGCTTGTTCAAGTAAATCGGCTGCTTTAGCTCCTGCGCCCGAGTCTGTATCACCATGCCTGGTTAAAACTTGATGTGATGCGGTATAATTACGACTTTCAGCCAAAACATCAAATCCTTCTGAAGCAAGTGCTTGTGCAAAATGTTTTGCGTTCTTAACAATGTCTTTAGCATAAGACTCGCCGTATTCCTCAAATTCTGCTAAGGCTACGACTTTGCCGGCGACATGATGTAAATGGTATGATGAACAGACACCTGGAAAAATTGCATTATTCAATTTCTTGTGTAATTTTTCATCTTCACTAGACGAAAGTAGAAATCCACCCTGAGGTCCTGGAAATGTTTTATGCGATGAACCAGTCATTATATCAGCACCTTCGCGCAGAGGATCTTGGAAAGCCCCTCCTGCAATTAAGCCCAAAACGTGAGCCCCGTCATACATGACTGTCGAGCCAACCTCATGCGCTGCATCCGCAATTTCCTTCAAAGGAGTAGGGAATAAAAACACAGACTGACCAATTAAGCATACTCTAGGTTCAAGTTCACGAATCAATGAACAGGCCCCATCTATATCTGGCTCCATTCTGTCTTCGTTCCAAGGATATGTTGATAGATTCAAGTCTCTTAATCCAACAGCACCCATTCTAGCATGAGAGATATGGCCACCATCAGCCGTCGACACGGCTGTAATTTTATCACCAGGCTTAGACAATGCTTTCAATGCCGCAATATTTGAAACGGTTCCGGAAGTTGACTGGATGTTAGCGAAAGGTGTGTTGAAAACAGACCTGGCAAGTTTAATTCCAAGACTTTCAATTGTATCAAAGTCAGTGCAACCTTGATAGTATCTTTTACCGGGAAGACCTTCGGCATAGCGTCCGTGCAAATCACTTGCAACTATTCTTTGAACCATGGGTGAAACAATGTTTTCAGAAGCAATCATACCTAAACCATCACGATATAATTTACCACTTGAAGCCGTTGCTTCGAGAACAATATTCGCCTTCGATAACGCGGTTTGACTCGGGGACCAAGAACCATTAACTCTGCTCATGAAACAATCTAGTCACACACGGTCTTTGAATACATTGATAGATTTCATTTTCGAGGTTTTCTGTTACTCGAACTGGGTCTTTTCAATTTCTTTCTATCTCTAACAGTTGCATTAGGGCTATTTTGTGGAATTTGAGACCTTCTTTCAGACCTCCTTGTATTCGTAGGTATTCCTCTTGAACCCAAATCTAATGTGTGAACAGGGCGAGGGTCGCCAGGAATAATTCCTGAAGGTCGCAGATTCTTACCAGCCTTCTTTTCAATGTATGAAGGACGACCACGATACGCTACTGGCCCAATTAATCGTTCTAAGGCTGGAATTTCTGAACCTTCCTCTTTCGGCCTCTTTAGCCACCATCCCTCTCCAAGAGGTTGTAGTCTGGGAGGTCTTGATTTTGAAATTTTCTTACTTCG
Organism: Methanobacteriota archaeon; assembly: GCA_002729095.1. GTDB lineage: Archaea > Thermoplasmatota > Poseidoniia > Poseidoniales > Poseidoniaceae > MGIIa-L1. The sequence continues at coordinate 22,635 of PBWC01000042.1, read as the reverse complement.
TCTTTTTAGCCTAGCCCTTACTGTTTTATCAGAATCTTTGGGAAGATGTTCAGTAAGCCAACCAGGCAAGCCAATATCTAAAATTACACCATTAACCGAAACCAAAATTCCAGACAACAAGAGGTGTGTACCTACTGGTAGATTACCTCTATCTGGAGCAACCTTGAATCTCCGCATTCTCTTGGCATAGGCAACCATTGCTTTTTGGTCACGATGTCTGATAAGGCGTCGTTGTTGTGTTAAAACTCGTCTTGAGGAATAATGTCCAAGCAATAGTATCACAGTGGTTGAAATTCCTTGTAAATCATCTCTGACAGAGGCAACATAAATACCAATAAGTATCCATACAGGAACTAGAATAAATAAATTAGTTACGAGAGACAATCTACCTGATGAATATCTAGGAGGCATTGATCTTCTAGTAGCCTCATGGGCAGTGACTAGGACATTTGCATTGATTGCCTCGTCCATCCCCCCCTTTATTCCAAGTGCAGCAACTGAGTTGACTGGTGCAGAATTAATCCATTTCTTCATTTTCTTGCCAACCCCAGAGACCAAAGCTACCTCAAATTCGTCTTCATCAACACTTTGACCCATAATTGCAGATAATGCAAGAACTCTAGGGTCCTTAGAATCACTTTCGAGTAGTTCTCTTTCAATTGAACGAGCGCTATGCCAATCTCCTTTGTCAACTAAACAAAGTGCTGCTGCAATTCTTGGTCGAACACCGGTAGGATTTCTCCTAACCAAAGAAAGCGCTAATTCTAGTGCTTCATCATGCATCCTCTGAGCACGCATCAAAGAAACCAGTGATAATTGAGCAGTATTGGTTAATCGATCCTTGTGAATACTATCTAAGCTAGTTTTCGGATTCCAATTCCTGATCATCTGCATAGTATTTTGGATGTGGTCGATACAAGAATTGTTTTCCCAATCCCAGAAATCATCCTCGTCTACGTTGCCCTGCCAAGGATCTAGCCATTCACAAACAAAACTCAACAATTCAGGTTCATCATAACCTTCAGGCTGCTCAAGACCATGTAGGGCTTCTCGAGCAGCATCAAGTCTTCGTGAAGACATATGTCCTACTGCAATAATCATTCTAGAAACATCGTCATCACCCCCTGATTGTGCTAGGACCTTTCTAGCTTCCTCAATAGCAAGCGGCCACAGCCCACGAATTGCCAATTCCCACATTCTAGCTCTAGCTTTCTCATGACGAATCAGAGAAGGATCGCCATCCAATGACCTTCTTTGAAACTGAATTAATGTGTCAAGGTCTTCCTGTAAAGCGGCATCATCAACCAAGGTCCTCATCCAGTCGCCACCGGCTAGCCTAACCGCACCTTGTCTCCTCTCATCCGGGTTTAGATCAAATCTTAATTTCCTAAGCGAAGAATATCTAATTATAGAAACAAGCCAAGTCAAGAGGAAAACTGTTTGCCCAGCTGCAATAAACATCCATGTTGTTAGCAAACGATTTCCTTCGTCAAAACCATTCGATTCTAGCCATGAGGTAAAAGGCATCAATGAACCAAATTCTTTGTAGCAAACAAGAACCAGCAATAATACAGTATAACCAGAAAACCCTGCAAATGCAAATTTTAATTGTCGAGTCTGAGCACTTACTTCAGTTCTAATATCACGTGGCGTGTCAAGTGTTACACCAAAGACTCCGCCGAAACTTTGACCACCAAGAATAAGGTTTCTAGTCAATTCAAAAATGAAGGCAAGACCAACAATTGCAATATTCAGTGAAAGATATAATGACAGGAATTGCGGCATACTCTTGATTATTTCCCACTCAAACAAAATCTCTGCAATTAAATCTATACGTTCATAAATTGAATGACCGATAATGCCCCCGTAGTTTAGAACCTCGGTCATATTATCGGGTTCATTAAATAAAACATGGAACACAGTAACTATCCCATTCAAAGCGGTTATTGGCATTGTAATTAGAAAAATAACTAGAATCAATGAGAAAATCCGGTTAATTACTCCCGGCTTATCTGGATCAATTGGATTTTTTCTTCCGTTAGAGGTCCTCCATTTGTTAATTAGAAGCATATTCCAAGACGCACCCATTATTCTACCATATGCAAAAATTGTTGGTGACATGAAAACTAGGAGCGATACTGCTAGCCATTCTGGTTCAATAAATAAATCAGAAGAGTTAGACATTCCCAAATATAATGCTGATAATGTAGCCACTACAAGTAAAATCAGAGTAAATGTTCTACGCAAAAATTTAACAAATCTACCTCCTGAAATAGATTTTTGCTTTTTCGTAGTTAATTGTGCATTGAGAGTCTCCCAAGGCGAAATCATGATTGGAATTAATATCATCAGACCAATAATGTAGAGATTTGGCTTGAAGAATCTATATGGATCAAAAATAAATTCCGCAATTAAAATCAAAACTCCTGTCATACCCATCATGTATAACCCTACACCATATCCAACTGAACCTTCGCCTAGCAATTCTCTAGCATCTTCTCTGTCCCTTGTAATACGATGTACTTCATACAAATCATCATCTATCTCAAAAGCAACCTGCAGGTTAGATAATTGATTTGGAATGAACCACCTCCATACTAATGTAGAAACCACCAACGCTGTAGCCAGTGGTAAAATTTCTTGGACTCCAAACTGATTAGTAGATTTACCATCTGCTTGAACATTTGACAGTGTCAAAATAGATACGAATAGAGTAAACAGAAGAACATAAGTTCTCCTAGAAACTCCTTGCATAAACACCCCATCATGTAATCAAACATCAATACTTCGATTATAACTATTTGCGATGACGCTTTAAGAAATTATCAATTCTATCAAATGCTTCATTCAAAACATCCATTTCTGGCAAATAGACAATCCTAAAATGACCGATTCCAAGTTCGGGAGAGAAACCACTTCCATGTACTACCAAAACATGCTCTTCATGGAGTAATTGTAATACAAATTCTTTGTCATTGCTGGACCATTTTTCATCTGTTAGTTTGACAAACATGTAAAATGCTCCCCCTGAAGATTGCACCTCTAGTCCTTCAATATTGGAAATTCTTTCAACGCATAGATCCCTTTGACGGACAACTTTCTCAGAGTATGATCTCATCCAAGTCCTGTCCGAATCTAAGCCAGCAAGATATCCAATCTGTGCAGGAGTGGAGGCACAGAGACGTGAACGCAATAATCTTTCAATCCCATCTCTGATATTCAAAAGTCGCTTTTTGGGGTCGTGAATTGCCAGATACCCAATTCTCCAGCCTGGTGCGTAATACACCTTTGAAACACCATTTAAAACAAAAACTGGAACATCTTTTGACAAACTCGCAACACTTACATGTTGGCCTGTAAAGTCTAGGCCATCATATATTTCATCAGCAATAATCATGCAATTAGGCCATTTTTTAGCAATGGATAATAATCGATAAATTTCATCTTTACCTGATACATTCCCACAAGGATTGTTTGGATTTATCAAGACAAGTAGTCTAACATTTTCATCCATTTTTTCCTCAATATCTTCAAAGTCCACTGACCATCCAGCATCTGGCTTCAATTTGTACTCGATTGTTTCAGCACCATACATTTGAGGGTAGGCCATGTAAGGTGGATAATGTGGACCTGGAGCCAATACTTTACTTCCTTCCTCTAGTGTAGCAGCAAAAATAATCTGCAAAGCTTCAGTTACACCGTGACAAACGTAAATATCATTCTCGCTCGCATTCCATCCTTTTCTACGCTCATCGTGTGCAATCGCAGATCTTAGTTTAGGAATTCCGTATGATGGTGAATACCCATTATTTCCATTTCTTAGTGCTTCAACATAGGCTTCTACCATGTGTTTAGGAGTCGGTAAACCGGGATATGCGATTGGATCACCAATATTGAGTTTTAAAATTTCATGACCTTCTTGTTCTAACTTCGTAGCTGGAACAACAACATCTCTTATCGCATATTCTATGCTTGAAGCCCTAACAGAAACTGGGATTTGATTTTCTTCCATTATTCCACCTAAATTTGATTAAAATCTACGCCAGCCATTTCTAGGACTATCCTAAAATGAAATTCTTCAACTGGCTGAATAGATAACCTTTGACCTTTTTTGACAAGTAACATATCCTCACACTTGGGGTTATCCTTTATTTCTTGAAGACTGACAAAACTATCAAATTTCATTACCGGTTCTATGTCAACCATAATCCACCTAGGATTATCTGCAGATGCTTTTGGGTCGTAGTATTTTGAGTTTATATCTTGAGCAGTATGGTCAGGATACCCTTCCCTACAAACTTTTGCTATTCCAGCAACGTGAGGGGGTTTAAAATTTGAATGATAGAATAAAACGTAATCTCCTATCTTCATATTGTCTCTCATCATATTTCGTGCTTGGTAATTTCTAACACCATCCCAGTGAGTTTTTCCATCTTCGACTAATTGCTCATAGGGATAGACATGAGGTTCAGATTTCATTAACCAGTATCCGGTCATAAACGTGCCAAGAGTCGGTAACCTTTGGACATATTGATTACCAGGCATCTTTGACATCACTGACGATTGCTGCATCAAGTACATCAATTTCCTTATTTTTCGGTGTTATTAGACCCAGTTTCCTTGCCATTCCACTGCCACCCTGAACAGATCCTATCCCCATCTTCTCTAGAGTAACAAATATGGCAGGCAATAAGACAAGCGCACTAGCAGCAGCAACCCACAATAGGATTAGGATGACAGTAACGAACGGTTTGATTTCAGGTATCGGAATTTGATAAGCAGTCAACATTCCTAGAGAAGTAACAACTGCTGCTTCAAACAACGACATCCCTGTACCAATTGCAGCACTTCGAATAGCATTTATTCCGCCACCTAATTCTCTAATTCTATTAGAAATGTGAATTGAGAAATCCACACCCACCCCCACTAAAATAGAACCAATCATAACTGTCACAAGAGATAAGGAGACATCCATTTGCCACATTACTAACCACTGAAGTGCTACAGTAGCAATAACTGGGGATGTTGTCCAAAATGAATATTGAATATCTTTGAACACTACTGCAAGAGTGATTAGTGTTAGAATAATAGCAAAGCCAAGAGATGTCCACTGGGAGCCGACAATTAGTTCATTTACTTCGATAGCAGTAGCTGCGACTCCGGTAAGATGTTCGGCACCACCACCATCTACCGATGTGAAAGTATCAGTAAATTGATTTATTTCTTCAACGCTCGAAGAGGTTTCAGCAACTGGAATAAATGGCATATCAACATAAATTAATGTCCGGTCATAATCTGAATTGATGAAAATTTCACGAGTCTCATCGGTTATCGATGCGTAAAATATATTCAGCAAAAATATTTGAGATTGTGTCGTTCCTGGTAAGTTGTAACTATCGGGTTGGGTAAGAACATCCCAGAATGAAGCATCCCCTGAAAGCTCACGGTTTAGTAGAAAATTAGTAACTTCTTTCACATCTTCAGGAACAAAAGGAGTGTTGTTTACAAATTCATAGATTTGTGTTCCNGATACTGTTGGNGCAACACCTGTTGACTTCATCAGGAAAACAATTGAAACCGCTGACGCATTCTGAACCTCGTTGAGCTTTGCTTCNAGTTGGTCAATACGTTTCAGGTTNTCTGCAGGATCATCGTTTCCTGAATCACTATCNCTTGTATCACCGGTGACATTAGCGTGAATTAACACCATACCAATTTGACCAGCATCAAAGTCCGAACTATACTGTTTCATTTTCTTAACAGCGGGTTCGTTTTCAGGAGCCATACCAAGTAAGTCAATATCTTCNGTTACGTTTGCNTGCCCCATTGTTGCAGAAATTAATATTAGTAAAAGAAATGCTCCAATAACTCCTTTATTCCTCTTAACTGGAACATCAACAAGTTTTTCGAAAACTGGAAGAGGTGGGTGTTTTGGTTTTCGTAAATCTAGAATTAGTGTTAAGTTTGGAACCATAAACATAGTCAAAATATACACTATAACTATGCCAGTCGAAAGAGCAATACCGACTGTTTGTATGGGGGCCATGGGGGTGAAAACTAGAGAAATAAATCCAATAACAGTAGTGACGGCTGAAAGGAAAACAGCCTTACCGGTTGAAGTCAAAGAAGCCTTCATTTTTTCAGATTTAGTNCCTCCTTCCTCTGCATACCTGTTAGTAATATGTAACCCATATGAGACACCTAGTGCCAAGAGAATTGGACCTACGATGATAACAGTCATAGTCACCTCATAATTTGTTGCTCCAATCAGACCTAAAGTCCAAAAAACAGCACACAGGGTAGGCAAACCCGCAATAATCACCACCTTAATGCCTTGAATCGGTCTTATACCTGTAATACCAGTTTGTAAAATATCACAGTGAAAAATAAATAATCCACCTGCAACTAGAACAATCGCAATTGGGAAAATTTCCCAGAACAACTTGAAAGAAAATTCTGTGACTGCGTTAGTTATTGGAACCGGTCCTGTAAGTACCATTTGAAGATTCAAACCATCATTCTCATATCCCCAAGTACACGGTTTAGAATCAGGAATTCCATCTTCATTAGTATCCTCACAGAATCTTTCAACCTGTTCCATTTCTTCTAACATTTTTTGTGTCTTAGCAATGAAATCCTTAGCATTGACTTCATCACTGAGCGCTACAGCCATGATNGCTTTATCGAGTATCCGATCGGGAGAGCCGCACTCAAACTGGTAATTATCATCACGAACATCTCCGAAACCACTACTACAAACATCTCGGGCTAATTTATCCAAACCAGGAGTCGATGCACCATCTTCATACATTTCACCGATAACTAAATCGATAGTTGTTTGACTTGGAATTTCGTATGAGCCACCAAGTTGTTCATCAGTCGTTGCAAGCAATTCATTCATTTGATCTGCTAAATCTTCGGTTGTGCAATTTTCCGGATTGCCATTACAACCCAACTGACCAATTTCGTTCACTATAGCCTCTCTAACTCTAGGGGCACTAGAATTAACTTCTTTTAGAACCGTTGAAAGTGATAAAATATAAATCACGTCATCTGTTTCTCCCTCTTCACCAATCTGTCCGTCTCCATCTAAATCACACTCAAAGGAGGATAGACATGGATTAAGTGCCTTCTCGACTAGGCTTATTTGTTCTAATATTCTTTTATCAGTAATATTTCTGTCACCAGACTCGATGTATATGATCATGACATTTGTTGTCCAATCTTCTTCGACCAAACTGATTAAAGATCCAACTTCACTACCTTCGGGGAGATAAACTTCTAAGTCTCCATTAACATTCAGTGCTGGCTTACTTAAGTCATCATCAAATCTTGTGCCATCTAAGAAACCGGAAGTCGTAACGAAGTAGGCTGTTATCATCAAAAAAACTACGATNGTAGCAATAGGAAATCTAGTAATTGCGCCAGTTGCTCCTGACTTCTGCCATTCACGCTTGAATCTGTCTGGTGCTTCAAGAACTGCATCTATTGCAGCCTTAGCATTAAAATCCTTAACACGAGCAGTCAAATCAACTGCGCCGGACTGGATTTTTGAACGACTGTATTCGGCCAAAGCGGCAACTCTTTTTGAAAACTTACGTTTTTCGACTGATGGTGACTCCAATTCATCATCAGTTGACATAGTCCTCTCCATGCGTTCCAATATTTCGCACTTCAAATGCTTGCCGACAAGATGAGTGAAAAAAATTCAAAATACATACCAACCATTGGTTTGAAAACGTAAAACATTACGGCGACATGGACCCGTACTGTTTACTAGTGGGGGGCCGGTGAGGCACATGCCATCTCCAAGATTAACCGAAAAACGCTGGTCTGTAGACCTTGAAAAGAAAATACAGGNAGAACACAGCAGTGATGCTGCTACTTATTCCAAGANGTATGGATTTACTCCANGCTCNGNAAAAGAAATTTTNGTCATCGATACCCCNCCNCCATATCCATCAGGAACTTGGCATATTGGTGCAGTTGCTCAATATTCAATGATTGACGTTATTGCTAGATCTCAAAGATTATTAGGAAAGGAAGTCTATTTCCCTTGGGGAGTAGACAGAAATGGAATAAATATCGAATTTACTGTTGAAAAAAATACCAAAAGAAAAATGAAAACATATGGTCGTGAAGAATTTTTAGATTTGTGCAGAGAAACCATTGAAGAATTCACACAAGCGATGCGAGACACTGCCAAACGTGTTGGTCTTTCATGTGACTTTGAGCGCGAATACCTAACAGATGCTGATGATTATCGAGTTGTTACACAATCGATTTTCGTTGAGCTCTTCAAAAAGGGTGCAATTATCGAAGACCTACGTCCAAATATATACGATCCCGTTGAAGGAACAACAATTGCAGATGCTGAGGTTGAAAGATTATCTAGAAAAACAAGACTCGTTGACGTGAAATGGGAAACTGAAACGGGGGAGCAGGTTGTTATATCAACTACTAGGCCAGAATTAATTTGCGCATGTGGTGTTGTTGTTGTACACCCAGAAGATGAAAGATATTCGGAACTTGTAGGAAAGAAAATAAAATTACCAGTTCCTGTGAATGGTAGAGATGATTATGTTGAAATTAAAACTCATTCCTCCGTTAAGTCTGAGTTTGGTTCAGGAGTATTGATGGTCTGTTCTTTTGGAGATCAAAATGACGTATCTGTTTTTCGTGAATTAGGGTTAAGTCCATTCCAAGCAATCAATCTAGATGGTTGCATGACTGAAATAGCAGGTCCACTGTCAGGAATGAAAGTTAAGGATGCAAGAAATCACATTATTGAATTTCTACAACAACAAGGAAAAATAGAAAAAATTGAGGAAAGGGTGCAAGAAGTTCCAGTTTCGGAACGAGGGAAAAATCCTGTAGAGATTATCTTGCTGAAAGAGTGGTATGTCAGACAAACACACATGCAAGATAGAATGAAAGAATTAATTGAGGAAATTGAATTCCATCCTGTTAGAAATAAACAATTCTTGTTGGACTGGATGGACAACATAAGTATTGACTGGCCAATTTCTCGTAGACGATGGTACCATACTGAAATACCGATTTGGTATAGTGAGGATGAAGAATTCATTGTAGTACCTCCATCGGGAGTATATGTCCAACCTTGGAAAGAGATGCCCCCCCCTGGAAGCCGAGTACTGAATCGAACCACACGTGAAGATGTTGGAGAATACGAAGCAATGAAGCAACAACTTGGTAGTATATACGGTGAAGAAAAGGTGTTTGATACATGGATGGATTCATCCAATTCTAACTTATTTGTCAGTGGATATCTAAACCAGCCTGAAGTTTTTGAAAAGGCATTTCCTACCGCACTTAGGCCGCAGGGCAAGGAAATAGTGCGAACTTGGCTATACTACACTTTACTAAAGTCGGCGTTGTTATTAGACAAACCAGGTTTCAAACACGTCTGGATCGACGGTCTTGGAATGGACCCTTGGGGACGAAAAATGAGTAAGTCTCTTGGAAATGGTATTGATGCTGACTCTGTTTTAGAGTGTGGAGCAGGTGGCAGAACTGGGTCATGGAAAGTCAAGGGACCAGAAAAAACTGTTAGTCTGAGAGCGAATAAAATTGGCAGTGAATGCTTTAGACTATGGAAAGCATGTGATGCTCAAGTTGGAGATGATTTTCATATTAATCCTGAGGAAATCGAGCAAAAGTATTTCGGAGTTCTAACCAAGTTATTCAACGTAGCAAGATTTGCATCACAATTTGAGGTCCCAGACAACTTCGAAGAAGTCCCAGATAATTTGTCCATTGAGGATAGATGGATAATTTCTGAATTTCAAAATACGATGACAGAAGTGAAAAACTCATGGACAAACCTCGATATTTATTCGGCCACCCAAGCTTTGAAATCCTTCGGAACTGGAATTTTGCCTAGTCACTATTTAGAGATGGTTAAATCACGGCTTTATGATGAAGATAAAACCGCCGCATGGACATTGCATCGTATCGTAAGAGATTTTATGTCCGCTTTCAGTCCAATATGTCCATTTTTCACTCACCACATATCTACTACAATTTATGGTACCTCAGCAGTTGAAGTTGACTCTTTTCCAGAAGACTTTGTTAAAGAATTAGAATCGAATTCAGAGGATGGAGATCATCTTAGAAGTTTATCAAATGAGCTACAAGCCTTCAATAGTGAAGTTTGGTCGACAAAAAAAGATAATGGTATTTCTCTTAATCAACCTATATCAGGTGTCAAAATCCCTGATTCTCTAAGCTCATTCTGTGATGTATTTACTCGAATGCACAAATTAGAACAATAGTATAATTCAATTAATATCTTCTCATAGCCTGTATTGTGAGGCAAGTGCTTGAGCAAGGAGTTCGCTATTCGAGGTTGATTTCATTTACAGTGATTATTTCTCTGTTGTTGTGCACATTGGGAAACGCAAGTGCTGACTATTCCGGAGATGACGATAATGATGGAATCGGTAATGACATCGACCGGTGTGGTGGTGATGAAGAAAACTGGTCATCCAATTTTACCACTGACTATGATTCTGACGGATGTATGGATTCAACAGAAGATTGGGATGATGACAATGACGAAATCAGTAACGAAGAAGACTTGTGTCCTAAATCTATTGTTAAGGGATGGAAGACATATATGAAAGACGCGAACGGTAATTATATCGATTTCGATCATGATGGGTGCCTAGATTCTACATCCGAAGATACCGATGATGATAACGATCAAGTGGATGATTCCGAGGACGAATGTTTGTTTACGCCCCTTGGAGCCACTGTGGACAATAGCGGGTGTCAAATAGAATTCAATGATTCAGACAATGATGGAGTTGCGGATTCCTATGATGAATGTGACCAGACTCCGCAGAACAGTGAAGTTTACTGGAATGGTTGCTTATTGGGAGATCAATTAGAAGATTCAGATAATGATGGAGTTATCAACGACCATGACTTGTGCGAGAATGGACGCAATAATTGGCAATCAGATACTTCAAGTGATCACGATGGTGATGGGTGCCAAGATGATACTGAAGATTGGGATGATGATAATGATGGAGTCTATGACCAATTAGATAACTGTAACAAAGGTATCAGTATGTGGTCAACTTACCAATTCAATCCAATACTGGATAATGACCACGATGGCTGTAGAGATGTAGACGAAGATAACGATGATGATAATGATGGATTTGAAGACCAGAACGACCAATGCCCTACTAGTAGGCGTGGCGCAGAAGTGAATTCAGTTGGTTGTGAGATTTCATTTCCTGATGCGGACAGCGACGGTGTTGCAGACAGTGTAGATTTTTGTGATGATACACCTGAAGGTTTGAGCGTTGGAATAAATGGATGTCCTGTCTGGCAAGATCAAGATAATGATGGAGTTCCAGACTGGGAAGATAATTGTGAAGATACAATATCTGGCAGTGAAGTTGATGATTTTGGCTGTATTCTAATCCCTGATTCTGATGGCGATGGAATTGCAGATCAAGATGACGATTGTCCTAATACCTCTACGGATATTGATAAAGCGGAGATTGGAGCAGATGGGTGCGTAATTCAGACAAATGAAGGCAACTCGGATAGTTCTGGTATTACTATCGGGGAATCTGAAGATGAGTGGTGGGAAGAAATTCCTGTTTTAGGAGAGATTATTAGTAATGTTGAATCTAGATACGGTAAAATAATTGGTGCTTCTATCTTTGTTATTGGATTCATTGGTTATGCATACAGGGCTGCAACAATGCGTTCTGATTTTACGATGAACCGAAGAGTAAAAAAATTCAAATCAAAAATTGAAGGTGCGAAATCAGAACGAGAGTTAAGAAAAATTCAAGTTGAAATTGAAAATGCTGACGACAAGAGATTGCTTCCGCGCGGCGCACTCGGAGATTTGTTAACTCTCATCGAGTTAAAGGCCGAAGACCTAGGACTCACCGACTTCATTTCTCAAGATTCTATTCAAAGTTCGATTAATTCTAGTGACTTCGAAGAAGGCGTGGCTGCTCTGCGTGAAGCAAAAGATGAGTTGAGGGGTGCTATGGATGAAATAAATAATTCAAGGAAAGCGCGTAAAAGAAGTGTCACCTCATCGCAAAAATCTGTTCAGCAATCCTCGCAATACACTCTAAAAGGTACGGGTAAATCATCAATAAGTCGCCCATCATACCATCCTAAAGACATAAATCGAGATGGAGTCGTCGATGAGGAAGATGAACGTATTTGGCAAGAGATGAGTGAAGAAGAAAGATTAGAGCGCTCTAGTTTACCGTTTGGTAAAAAATCGAATGTCGCTGATGAGATTCTTAGTTTTTCTAAATTACCCGCCAGCCCTAAAGCACTTTGTCACTGTGGCAAGAAGAAAGCGTATGGAAAATGTTGTATGAAAACCGATTTGTGTCCTTGTGGCAATGGTAAGAAATTCATTAAGTGCTGCGCTAAAGAACGTAATTATCTTTGATATCAAGTGTAATTTGTTTTGTCGGCGGCACATCCAAGTGACCCAGCCTGAAACCAATTAACCTGACACGCTTGCCAAATTGGATATTGTTCGCAAATAATGTTTTACTAAGTCTGTTGAATACATCGATATCATCCATTGCCACGGGTATTGAACGACCGTGAGTATGAGTTTCAAAACCACTGTATCTGATTTTTACTTCAGCCAGTCTACCACACACTCCTAATTCTCTGGCTTTCACTATTACCTGTCTAGTGATATCTAATAGATATGATAGGACAACCTCATAGTCACTCTGGTCTGATGAAAAAGTATGCTCTTTGCCCACTGATTTTCTACTACGGAGTGGACTTACCTCACTGCTTGTTGTGCCTTCATACACACTTATCACCCACAAAGCAAACCTCTCCCCTGCCATCCTGCTCAAAGATAATTCACCATAATTATATAATTCATCTACCGTACTTATTCCCCATTCAGCTAGTTGTATCGCCCTTTTCTCTCCTATACCAGGAACTTCCCTTATCGAGCGATTNNTGAAAAANTCACCTATCTCGTCNGGCAATATTCTANAAATTCCNCTAGGCTTATTTACCTCACTNGCCATTTTNGCAAGAATTCTTGTNGATGCGATTCCAAATGATGCTGAAAGTCCAACCTCATCGAGAATTTTNGATTGTAATTCTCTNCATAAAGCNACTGCNCTATCCCAATCATTGGAAACATAACTTGTAATATCTAAATAGGCTTCATCNATACTNGCTTGTTCAAAAAATTCCGCTGGACCNGATAATATTGCCATAACTTTTCTGGAAGCCCTTGTGTAGAGNCCACGACTACCTCTAACATACAGAGCATTACCATATGGTTTACCCGGNCATCTNCGCCACGCTTCACTTATCGACATCGCTGAACGAATTCCATATTTCCTCGCAGAATAATTGCATGTTGAAACAATACCTCTGCCNCTTCCCTGTTGTGGATCTGAACCGATGATTAGAGGGATTTCAGGAGAAAACCCATGATGCAATGTCTCTACCGCAGCAAAAAATGCATCTAAATCGCAGTGAACCAAAATCCGATTAGCATCAGAAAATCTTGATTCCTTATTTTGCATCATCTCACCAAATAATACATATTGCCATCAGTGTTTGAAATTAACCCATCAAACTCATAATAAATGTGAATTAACGGTGGATTTCACACTCTTTCCATTTAGGGCATTCATGACATTGTTGGCGATATCAATACCGACTCTTCTTTGCGCCTCAATCGTTGCAGCTCCAATATGAGGGGTTCCATGGAAATTAGGATGAGATATGAGTTCATTAGAAGAATCTACAGGTTCTTGCTCAAAAACATCCAGTGCTGCAGATGTGATAATTTCTTCATTCAGAGCCCGCAGTAATCCGCCTTCATCGATGATCCCACCTCGGGCACAATTTACAATGTGGTTTCCACATTTCAGTCCAAGTGGTGATTTTCCCGGCATTAATTTCATACGTTCATAATTAACCAAGTGATATGTTTCATCTGTCAAATTACAATGCACAGAAATGTGAGTACAGGCTCTAAATAAGGAATCAATGTTTTTGTGTAATTTAGTATTATGATTCTTAGCAACCTTGGGAGGCAAGTACGGATCATATGNATGAATTTCCATACCCAAAGATTGAGCAACAATTCCTACTCCTTGAGCGATTCTACCAAAGCCAATAAGTCCGAGTGTTTTACCAGACAATTCGGTTCCAACCATTTTTTTCTTTTCCCATTTACCAGACCTAAGACTTCGATCTGATTTAGGCAAATTACGTATAGATGCGAGAAGATGAGATATTGTAAGTTCAACAACTGATTGAGTAGATGCTAGAGGTGCGTTAACTACGACTATTTTAGATTCGGAAGCAGTATTCAAATCGATATTATCTACCCCTACTCCAGCCCTGCCGATGACCCTAAGTTTATTGCCACTAGACTGAATCACTTCTCCNGTTAATTTAGTNGCACTACGAACAATAATGGCATCAAATTCAGCGAGGCAACCATCGATTAATTCTTGTTGCGAGAAAGATTTCAAAGTCACTTGATGACCATTTCTCTCAAGTAATGAAACCGCATCAGCAGACATCCCGTCTGTTACGACAATCTTTGCCATATTACTNGTCACATCAATAAGGGCCATGAAACTTCTTGATTTGTCTAAATCCTCACAATAATTCAAATCAATGNAATGTTTGGGCTATTTGAGGAGAATCATGGATTCCGGTTTAGATTCCACCGAATTATTTTGGGCANTGGGTATTTTATCTATTCCGATATTACTGGCTTTACCGATGAGATTAGCATGGAGACTATTCATTGGAGTAGGGCATGAAGAGTCACAGTATCGTAATTCAGTAAGACAAATAATCGATGCTGGAAGACAGGTTGCTCCATTTAGGACAACTTTGGATGATTTGGCAAGAAGTTTACATATACAGCCTTCAAAACAACGGCTGATTGAAGCGGATTTGTTTCACCCACTAACNTTATCTCATTTCCTCCTTCTCCCTACAATAATTATTTTCCCTCTGGCAGCTATTATGGCCTTGCCGATTATTCTTCTAGGATTACCTATCTTAATTTTGATTGAATATATTTTCATTAAGAAGAAAGTANTGATTCGTATACTTAAGGAGATGGAACGAATTCTTCACTGGCAGGTGATACACATTCCAAAGCCGCACAGAGGTTCGATGGGTAAATCAGAAAAAGTCAACGAATTCTCAAACCACGTAATTCATTTTAACTATGTTCCACAAGGGGCATTTCTAGGTTTATTTGCATGGCAAATTGTCCACTGGGTTTTGAAATTAGATTCTTGGGGTTTAGAGATAGCCATCTCCGCAGTTCTGTACATTATCCTTCTTGGAGCATTAGGTGTTCTAAACACTGCATTTGAATCCGATTTAGTATTCGTAGACCCGGCAAAGGGCAGGCTAGTACCTGTAGATCAGTGGTTAGAAAGTATTCTCAAACCAGTTGTCGGAATTGGTTTACTTTTCCTAATTGGTCGNAATCTCATCGACGAAGCACGAACAGATAACCCCGTATTATTTGCATTAGTTGTAATCGGTCTTCTCTACCTTGCGGCAATTGTTGGTATCGCTTACAAATGGGGATATTCGATTTGGCGTGGAAGTCAGGTTCGTGAAACATTTGAAAAGCATATCATAGAATATCTTAAACCACTATCTTATGACTTAACCAGAACCAGAGGTAGAATTGAATTTATAGCTCAAATGACTATGGAAGAAAGGCTAGCAAAAATTGCAGAAGTACCTCAAAAACAACTCTCATTTGCGGACTTACAGTCAATACCGCGTAGTGAAAATAATGGAAGCATTCCTCAAAACCCGCTGAAAAAAACTTAATTCATCCATGGTATTTCTTCAGGAATCTCGCCGAATATATTTGCAGGTAAAGCTACTTTGATTTTTGAAACATAGCCTAGTTGCTTAGCTGATTCAATCTGCCAATCATAATATTCCTGCTCAGACTGCATGTTGAGTATAGGATTATTTTTTCTGTTCCAATCTAATGTCCTCATCTCAGTACCTGGAGGTTCGTGCCCTGTACATACAATCAAATCACCAGACAACTTTGACAAAACACTCAGTGATTTCCAATGATCTTCTATCCTACCGCTAGGGAGGTCGTCCCGACCAACTCCGCCTTCACCTGTGAATAGAAAATCTCCTGTAAATACATAGTTTCCAATTTCAACCAACATGGAGTCTTGAGTGTGACCAGGAACATGATGAAAATTCATATCTAAATTAGCAAAAGTTATTTTCGTAGATTCATTAACGTACTTGCTTACTCCTAATGAGGCAGTAGACTCCCACATTAAATAATCACATCCCGTCTTATCTTTTAGAGTGAAACATCCAGTGATGTGATCTGCATGGGTGTGAGTAGCAATTGATTTTACCAGATTCAAGCCATTTTGCTCTAAAATTTCTAAATAATGTTCAGTGAAATCGTAAACTGGGTCGATTAAAATAGCATCTTTAGAATCATCATCTACTAGTAAGTAAGTTTTAGCCCATCCATCGGAATTCAACTGCTCCACTCGCATAGATAGCCCTAGGCTCACATATACTTGAAACTCGCTATATCACGCATATTTGTATAATTATTACGAGAATTCAAATCAAATAATCTTCTCGGGGTGTCATGTCTCATCCAGAAACAATTGTACATTTGGAGCATGATGGTAAGGTACTCCTTGTAGATCAATCCGGAAATGGGCCAATTATTCCCGTCAAGGGAAGAACTGAGGTAGGCGAATTTTTGAGATTCCCAACTGTAGAAGAAATAGAAAAATTGGGGATTTCTTGGGAACAAAAAAGAGAGACTCATATTGAATTTGATGAAGTTCAATATGTTGTGATTAAAGGATATCCAAATCTTTCTTGGCCCAAAAATTGGTCATGGAAGGATGATATAATTTCTGATAATTCCGTACATCCTGTCGCAAGGGAAGCCATTTATCGTTCCATTCACCGATTGGTTTCAAAAGTAGTTGTAAGAAATTCAAATAATGAAATACTTCTGGCTAAAGTCTCTCGGGGACACTTTGCGGGTCACTGGACACTACCAGGAGGATATATGGAACACGATGAACATCCAAAAGTTGCTTGTGTTAGGGAAGCAATTGAGGAAATAGGCTTGGAAGTGGTGATAAATGATGAAAAACCAATTATTACTCAGCAAATCTTTTCCAGTGAAGGAATTTCATTTGTTTCATTCACATATCAATCCAACTGGGATGGCGATTTAGATCAATTAATTCTTCAGGAGGATGAAATTTCTGCCGTCAAGTGGTTTGACTTAGATTTCGCAATTAGCATTGTGCCATCATATTTTGATAGCAAGGCCTTGAAAGCACTGAAAGATTAGATTTCTAGGAGTTCTCTGGCCTTAGATAATGCATCTTCTAAACCATCGGGGTTGCTTCCACCACCCTGGGCGAATGTTGGTCTTCCACCTCCTCCTCCAGAAATAAAAGGAGCTATTTGACGTAAAATTTCTACAGCATCATACCGCTCACTAGCAATCGTATTTTCAGTTGTTGCAATCATCAATTTACCTCCGCCCGAACGTGAACCTAGAACTGCTAAAGATGGTGTATTGTCATCCAACGTTAATTCCTTTAGCATTTTAGTCATCTGTTTTAGTTCGCCATCGCATTCCATAACTACGATTCTTACACCATCTTTTATTTTCGAAGAGTCATCTCCACCAGAGGTTCTAATTCTGACAATTTCAGCCTCCAATGTTTCAATACGCTTTCTCTGCTCTTTCCATTCTGAGAAAAATCTTTCAGCGGTTTTTGGAAGATCTGTTTGAGTTACTCCAAAAATTTCGGTTGTCTTTCTGAGTAACTCATCTTGATCACGAGCGTAATTCAGAGCGGCTTGGCCTGCTACAATATGTAAACGTTCAACTCCATCTTGAACAGCGGTTGATTTCACTAACCGTATCGAACCGATTTGCCCCGGCTCATCATGGTGAGTCCCACCACATGCTTGAATATCATGATCTGAAATTCTCAAAACTCTAATCATCTCACCTTTTGGTGCACCACCCTGATATAAGTCGAAACCATATTTTTCATCAGCATCTTTTCTGTTAAGTTCGCTTTTATCTGTTCTTTGAACCTGTCCCAAGATGTCATTGGACATACTTTCAATAGCATCTAAATCATCACGTGTCAGCCTATTATAGTGAGTTATATCCAATCTTGCCGACTCCACAGACTTGTTGGCTCCTGCTTGGTAAATGTGTGGTCCCAAAATTCGTCTTGCCGCCCCACCAACGATATGAACTGAAGTGTGATGATCCATTAACTGCTTACGACGATTCCAATCGAGGCTTCCGTGTACTAAATCGCCAACTTCAAATTCACCATTTACCAGATGGACTATATGATCTCCAGATTTTCTAGTATCCAAAACTCTCCTATGAACCGAGTCCGTTGCCAGAGTACCATGGTCGCCTTCTTGTCCACCACCTTCAGGATAAAAACAGGTTCTGTCAAGAATGATTCCATGAGTTGCCTCATCTGGTACATCATCCCCATCAAGTGAACCACAAAACAAAACACTAGAATCAAATTCTCTTTGTTGAACATCGTCATAGTATAATGATTTAGTCGTAGGTAGATTCTCTGGGATTTGAATAAAATTAGTCTCTTTAATCGATTTAGCTGCTTGCTTAGCCATAAGAGCATGTCTTTCAGCCATCTCGGCAGAAAATCCAGTTCTAAGTTTGACATTCTTCCAGCCTGCTTTTATTGCTAAAGTAATCACCATATCAGGAGGAATTCCATGAGAATCATTGAGCGTGAATAGTGTCTCATCTGGAATATTTTCCGAGGATTTGTCAATTTTTTTCATTTGGGTTAAGATTACATTGCTACCTTTACGTATCATCTCAGAATATTTTTCTTCCTCTAGGTTTAGGATTCGACATAAACCGTCTCGTGTTTGCTTCATCTTAGAATTTCCAAGGTTGACATCTATATGATGAATGGCCAAATCTGAAAGAGAAACGTCTAATCCCAAATCATCTCGCAATCTCAAGGTTCTTCTAGCCATCATTCTAGCGAGATAACCTGCTTTTGAATTAGATGGCACCAATCCATCTCCCAACATATTGCATAATGCATGAAGATGGTCTGGAATTGCGTAAATTCTGGACAAAGGTTCAGTAATACTAGAGAACTGTTCCTTTGAGATTTGTATACCGCGGTCTTCCAATTTTTCGATGAATATTTGCTGAAGCTTTTCACCATCAACTCCTGCTTCAATATTCATAATTCCGTTGAGTCTACTCATCTCCCCTAAAACCTGATTCAAATTTAAATCCGGCCACTTTTTAGCAATGTTTTCAAATCCGGCTAATTCTTTGAGCCAGTCAACAGTTTCTGGATATATTGCCTCATATATTGTTGGAGTCCCTGCAGCAGCCCAGCAAAATCTTTCCAAGCCGTACCCTGTATCTATAATTTGCAAA
Organism: Methanobacteriota archaeon; assembly: GCA_002729095.1. Lineage (GTDB taxonomy): Archaea > Thermoplasmatota > Poseidoniia > Poseidoniales > Poseidoniaceae > MGIIa-L1. Next base: position 3,113 of record PBWC01000042.1, on the reverse strand, counting down.
GGCATTTCTCTGTACTTATCGCCCTTCAATTCAATTTCACCATCGGGATGCTCCTCTAAATTCATGAAGACCAATGTTGCTAATTCTAAGCCACCTACAATTACCTCAACGGCAGCACCTGCATTACCTCCACCGCACCAAGGATTTTCGACGTAAGTTATTTCACTTGAATCTATGGCTAAAGTCACAGTAAATAATTCATGACAAAATTGAACACATTCTTCCATCCAATAATACATTTTTCCTTCATCTGGCTTATTAAAAACATGATGAGCCATCATTTCAAAAGTTGTGAGGTGTCTTCCAGAGCGACCAACTGCATCAACATCTGTCAGCCTAATACATGGTTGGGAAATTGTTAGTGGATTTGCCGGAGGCTCTACCTTTCCAGAGGTTACGTGCGGTTGGAAATCTGCTATAGATGCAATGGTCAAGTGAATATCATCTCGCCATCTTGCAAGAACAGGATATGGCATAACACGAGTGTGGCCAACATTTTCAAAAAATGACAAAAAGGCTTCACGCATAGAATCTTTCAATTCTTTACCTAGCATTGGAAAACCTGAAATTAATGGTCTTCCAATAAATGAATATTCATCTTCGCTAGTATCTCCGCAAGTATCTCTACCTGCATCAGTAGTCCAAAACCAAAGACCTGTAACTCGACATTGCTTACGTAAATAGCCATTATCGTGGAATACTGACAAATCGATAGGAGGTAGACCCATGCACTCACCAGCCCTTGTGGACACCCATGCCTATAGACGACACATATTGAAACCTGCGGGTATTATTGAGTAAAGATGATTGAAAATGCTCAAAGAGGATAAACTCAACAGATTGTTATGGCCGAAGACTGGCGCGACCATCTCCAATCTGAAAATGATGGAACTATGCGCATAAAGGCCCATGGGGACATGAAAGTAGATGCTAGAATAATAACTGATGATGAACATCTTTCGAAGTATTCTGATGACAGGGGTCCTGAGCAATTGGTTAATGCTGCGAGTTTACCCGGTATTGTAGGAGAAGCTTGGGGTATGGCTGATTGGCATTTTGGCTACGGTCTACCGATTGGAGGAGTCATTGCAACCGATACAGAATTTGGAGATTTAGGGGGTGCAATTTCACCTGGAGGCGTTGGATTTGATATTAATTGCGGAGTTCGAGTATTAGCTTTAGATGCTACAATTGATGACGTTCCCAATATCAAGAAACTCGCCGGACGCATTGCTGGTCGCATACCTGCTGGCGCTTCTGGAAAAGGCGGTCTCGATATCAAAATGAAAGATTTGGACGAATTAATTCTCGGAGGTGCTGAATCAGCTGCTGAACTCGGAATCGGCTATTTCGAAGATCTCGAATCATTAGAATCGAACGGTAAATTACAAACAGTAAGTTCAGATATCTCTACTAGGGCTAAACAGAGAGGTTTGCGAGCATTAGGGACTTTAGGGAGTGGGAACCACTTTCTTGAGCTACAATCCGTTGAAAAAATTGTTGATAGTGAGACTGCCAAGCATTGGGGATTGTATGAAGGCCAATTATTGGCAATGATTCATTCAGGTTCTAGAGGATTGGGCCATCAAGTTTGCAGTGAACATTCGAGAAAATTTGAACAAATGTACAAGCGAGATGGTGAACGATGGTATAATGAAAATTGGGACTTCCATATTGCAGATAGACAATTAGCGAGTGCACCATTTCATTCTAAGGAAGGTCAGCAATATCTTCAAGAGATGAATGCTGCAGCCAACTTCGCTTTTGCCAATCGAAGTGCTCTCGCCCATAGACTGAGAGAAGTTCTCAATCTAGAAATGGGCAAAGACGGAGAAGCCAGGGTTCTATACGATGTTGCTCACAACATTGCAAAAGTGGAAAATCATATCATACATGGACATAATTGTCAATGTGTAGTTCACAGAAAAGGCGCAACAAGAGCTTTTGGAGGTGATCAATTAGAACTAAATTCACACTTTAAATCCACAGGTCAACCGGTACTTGTTCCGGGTGACATGGGTACAGGATCGTGGATAATGTCAGGTCCAGTAAATGGACAAAATCAGGCATTTGGCTCTTCATGCCATGGCGCTGGTCGATCACTTTCGAGAACTAAAGCAAAAAAGACGATAGATGGAAAAGAATTGAAGAAACAATTAGAAAAATCTGGTATTCGAATTCATGCCTCTACACCAAACGTACTTTCAGAAGAGGCACCAGAAGCTTACAAAGATGTAGATGAGGTTATTGACTTGACTGCGAAAGCAGGTCTAGCAAGGCCGGTTGCAAGAATCAAACCAAAAATTGTGGTCAAGGGTTAATCACATACAAAATTTGGAAGCACTTTGACCAGGGATTGTTGGCGCTGAACCAGTATGTACTCCATCGGGTTCTTCACAAATAACACTCAGTAACGTGTTTACTAGTTCCTTTAATTCATCAACTTGGCTCTGTAAATCATGCACTCTTCGACGCATATCTACCTTAGACTCTACTTCTTTTCCCATCAAAATCCCATCTGAGAAAGTTTCCTTCCTCAAACTCAAATTACTAACCAACCCTTTAATCTTTGAGGGAAAAAATACGATAAAAAACCTATTTTTTAATAGTTTTATTCTAACCAAAAATCACTATTTTTGTTCACGAAGCGATTATAATCAAATGTCGATTCGCTTGCAATACGCCACTGTGGCTTAGGGGTATAGCACCTCATTGGTAATGAGGAGGTCGCGAGTTCAAATCTCGCCAGTGGCTCCAGAAATTAATGTAAAAGTGGCGCCGAGAGAGGGATTTGAACCCCCCGAGTCATTATCTCAAAATTTCAAGATTTCATGATATCACTGAACACCAAAGCAAAAAGAGCCTTGCAGGATTGGTTAGAAGGTGATACAAAGACTGCGTTTTCATTACTAAAAGAGTTAAATGGAGGCGATAAATAAATACAGTTTAGGATTGTAGAGGTTGACATGACGACAGATAGAGTGTTTATTTTATTGATGGTGGTACTGCTGATGATGGCTGGTTGTTTTGATGCAACTTCAACCACAGAAGCAGAAGAAGATTCCACTAGTGGGAATGATGGAACTTCAGATGACGTTCCAAATGAGGATGTA
>PBWC01000041.1 GCA_002729095.1 Methanobacteriota archaeon | reverse complement strand
AATCTACGATTTTGTCTAAATCTACCACACTGGTATCCGGCTCTAAAATCGGTAAATCATGGATTAATTCTTCAAGACCATCAGAATCACATGCTCCGCATGATGAACTAATAATACGCTCTTGATTAAAATTCTTGAAGTCAATTTTTGGCCCTTCCAAAAATAATTTATGGATACCTGATTCAAGAGTTGACTCGAAATTTGCCAATTCTAGAATTTGTGATTTTTTTAGATAACCTTCTGATAATAAGTGCCCAATGAACAATTCGCGCACATCGCTTGGCGTTCCTAATAACCGAGATAAAATTACATCATTATAGTACATGACAATAAGCGACTCTCTAGCCAGTTTATCTGAAGAAATAACCGTTTTATTTCCATCCCAGCGAGATATGGGAATTTTTACATTTTGGGTCATTTTATCACCTCAAGTGTTCTAAGTCAAAAAAATCAAACTGTAATTCAACCAAATCACTACTTGATTTGGCTTGTGAATACGCCTCTAATGGTTCATGATTCAGTTCGAAAAACCGTTCCCCCCATCTAAAAGCACCCAAAATATTTCTAGCTTGCTCCTTTCTACCAACCAAGTACAAACCTGCAGCCAATGCTTCAGCAGTGGTCAATTTTCCCGGTTTGCCCCAATTAACAGGATTTGCTGCTAGAAGCAACGGCAACATCCGCGGAATAAGTCGTGTTCTATTCATGACTTTGTCAACACTGGGTTCAATTTGCGCCCAACTGCAATCTAAGCCTACCAATGAACCATTTTTAATCGTTAAAAGTTCGTGATCTTCTGGGCCTAGAACTTTACCGCAAAGCGGTTCAAGTATAATTCCTTTTTTGGGTAGACTTTTCATGTTTTTGTGAAGTGTTAAATCACCTCTTTTCGAGGCAAGTACGGCTGTGTTTTTTTTCGGGTCATCTTGTGCCAACCAGATGGCATGAACTCTAATATCGTCCATCTACTCACCATTTTGGTTGAAAAAGTCACCTAAAGTCAAGCCTCTAGAATCACCCTTGAATACTCTACTAGTTTCTTCCATTTTACTTTCAACCATGAGTTTAATTCCCAGTACTCGTTCAAACTTTTTGATAACTGAATCNGTTGGATGTTTACCACTTTCTGCTGATTTAATCACATTAATTGTTTCNGCCATCCTCTTACCCANAGTAGCTTGATTCCATCCTTTCTTTTTCCTTGCTTGTACAATTATGGATGCGAAATCTTCTGATAACTCTTTTTCGTTTTTCAACATNATATTTTTACCCTTTCTCTTAGATGAATAACTTGNTGATATTGGNGTTTTGTTNGCAATCTTAATACCTGGAGCAACTTGTTTAGGGGCAAGGCCCATTTTATCAATGCATCTTGCACAAGCGGAAACAATTGCTTTACCCATTGTCACTTGCCTTACACTTACATTAATCGCTCCACATAACTCGCAATCTGCCATTGTCTCGCCAATATAGCGGCTGAGTCGAAGAGTCATGAACATTGGGATTAATAGGAAGACTTCATACATCATCGGCAATTGGTAGTGTTGATTCGCATGAGTACTGAGGTNGAGTCAAATGCATCAAATGTTAGTAATTCATCAGATGATGAATTGAAAAAACTCGAGCAAGATTACAAAAATTTGCATGATGAGGCTCAGACATTGATTAACGAAAGGGCTCATTTAGAATCNGAAATAAGNTCGTTAAAGAAGCGTGCTAACAGGCTGGATGAAGAAGTTAGATCGCTAAAAAACCCGCCGCTGATAATCGGGCACTTAGAGGATGTCTTAGATTTTGAAAGAGGAATCGTTAGATCTTCCAATGGAACTGTCTTTCAAGTTTCTCTAAACCAAAGATTATCACCTGACGTTCTAAAGCCGGGTGTTAGAGTTGCATTAAATCAAGATACTCTCGCTGTTATTGAAGTACTGCACGATGCATGGGACCCCATGGTTAGCGGTGCAGAAATGCATGAAAAACCAGATATCACTTACGATTCAGTTGCAGGACTAGATGAACAGGTTTTATCAGTTAAAGAGGCTATTGAGTTGCCATTAACCTCACCTGAACTTTTTAGAAAAGTTGGAATTAAACCTCCTAAAGGAATTCTACTTGTTGGACCTCCNGGNTGNGGAAAAACACTACTTGCCAAAGCAGTAGCAAATCAAACTGATGCGACATTCATTCGAATGGTAGGAAGTGAACTTGCTCAAAAATACATTGGCGAGGGTGGGAGAATGGTTAGAGAATTATTTTCCTTGGCCAAAGAAAAGTCTCCTTCAATCATATTTNTAGACGAAATCGACGCNATTGGTGCTAAGAGGCTAGACGGTTCAACAAGTGGAGATCGTGAAGTTCAGAGGACATTGATGCAACTATTAGCGGAATTAGACGGTTTTGATGCATTAGAAGATGTTAAGATTATTGCAGCTACAAACCGACCTGATATTCTAGATGATGCCCTCTTAAGACCGGGAAGNTTCGATAGAATAATTGAAATCCCTATTCCCGATGATGATGGTAGAAAGGCAATTGTTGAGTTGCATGTTTCGAACATGTCAACTAGAAGAGTTCAAATTAATCAAATCGTTGAAAAAACTGTTGGATTTTCCGGTGCTGAACTAAAGGCTACGTGTGTCGAAGCAGGTATGATTGCTATACGTGAAGGGCGTGCTTCCATTAATCAAAAAGACTTCATGGAAGCAATTAAGAGAATCAACGTGAAAAAGTCTCGTGGAGGATTAGAAGGAAATCCAGAGGCTCTGTATAATTGATTCAATACTTAACTTCAAGTTCCTCCTTCACAACCATTGCATATGGCAGCCATCATTGAATGCGTACCAAATATTTCCGAGGGTCGGGATTTAGAAAAAATTGAGAAAATTGTTTCTGCAGCACGTGGAATCGATGGATGTTCAGTTTTAGGCGTTGAGCCAGATGCTGATTATAATCGAACTGTAATTACAATCGCTGGAAATCCTGAATCTGTTAAAGAAGCAGCTTANAGGCTGATTGAGTCAGCGATAATTCACATCGACATGCGAGTACACTCAGGTGAACACCCAAGACTAGGCGTAGTTGACGTTTGTCCATTCATACCACTTGAAGGAGCATCAATGGATGATTGTTCCAATTATGCTGTTGAAGTTGCAAAACGCGTTTCCAGAGAATTTTTTGTTCCAACTTTTCTTTATGGTTATTCAGCCACCCATGAAGACAGATTCCTACTCTCTTCGCTTAGAAAAGAAGAGTATGAAGGATTTAAAAATCGACTTGAAGGTGGNGAAACATCACATGATGAGAATACTAGATATCCAGATTTTGGTCCTAAAGAATGGGATGAAATTGTTGCAAAATCTGGCGGTATAACAATTGGTTCAAGAGATATTTTAATTGCATACAATGTCAATGTCAATGAGGTCGATGCAAAAATATCGAAAATAATTGGCTCGACAGTTAGAAGTTCGGGGAGATTAATCAAAAGAAATGGAAAAAAGACTAGGATTCCAGGCATGTTAGATAAAGTTCAAGGTATGGGAGTAACTTTGGAATCGCATAATATTAGTCAAATTTCTATGAATATTCTCGACATTAATTCATGTCCCCTCCACATAGCATATGAAGCATGCAGAGCGATTGCTGAAGATCACGGTGTGGGCCTTCTTGGTAGTGAAATTGTTGGATTGGTCCCTTTGAAGGTTATGACTGAAGCCGGAAAATGGTTCAGCGAAGATGACAATGAAAGCGAGTCGAAACTAGTTGATTATGCGATAGAAGGCTTGGGTCTCGATTATTTGGGTAAATTTGAACCGAACGAGCGGATTATTGAATGGGCTTTGGGGAGGAATGAATAAAATGGACTGGATGGAGATGAGTTTGAGGGATTTTCAATCCGCCCTAGCATCATCCTCTCCTACTCCCGGAGGGGGTACAGCCAGCGCAGTTGCTTTGGGACAAGCTGCAGCGTTAACTTGTATGGTTGCAGATTTGACAATAGGGAATGATAAGTGGAAGGATGGTTGGAAGTGTGCCGAAAATGCCCAATCACTTGCAATAAAAATATTCACGGAAGCGGGGAAACTTGCGCAGGATGACAGTGATTCATTTGATTCGGTGATGGAATCGTTCAAGTTACCAAAATCTACAGAAGATGAAATTCAATCGAGGAGAACTGCAATTAGAAACGCTACTTTACAAGCTGCTTTAGTTCCATATCAAACTGCTGAGTTGGCATATTCTCTATTGGCCGTTTTACCTGAGTTGGCAAAAAGAGGTAACGCAAATGCGGTATCCGATGTTGGAGTAGCCTCACTTTTGGCAAGTGCAGCAGCCAAAGGTGCACTATTCAATGTAGATATTAATTTGCAATCTTTACCATCTGAGATGGTAGGAGACCTGGCGCAAAAATCTGAAGATTTACTAGAAAAATCTCGACTGTTATCTAAAGAATCACTTAAGGAAGTTAGGGATAGACTGAAATGATTATCGAACTTGAGAGCCAGTCTTTATGTTACCATCTACTGTGATCAATTTAACATTGTCCTCGCCATCATCTGCAGCGAGCATCATACCTTCAGATGTAATTCCCCTTAATGGGCGCGGTTTGAGATTTGAAACAAATACTACTGATTTTCCTACAAGTTCGTCTATTGAATAGTATTTTTTAATTCCAGCACAAATAGTTCTACCATTATTTGTTCCATCGTCTAAATATACGACATATAACTTATCGGCATTAGGGTGATCTTCTACCTTAGATATCTTTCCAACTCGAAGATCTACTTTCATAAATGTATCAAAATCTAAATATTCGATACCTTCTATTACTTCTTTCATTTTTTTATCACCTTTTTTCTTCTTTCCACCTTTAACGACGTGCCCAGGTTGCTCTAGTTCTTTATCATCATCAACTAATTCTTTTTCAAAAGATAATATTTCCTCTAAATCTAACCTCTTGAATAGCGGCTCTGGTTTCTTATCATTCCAAGTCATATCCACATTCCAATCAATCGCTGAATTCCAATTTATCAAAGCTACATCACCATCTTGACCCAATGAATTCCACAAACGGGAAGCGCTAAACGGGAGGAATGGTTGAGTAGTAATTGACAAGTATCTAGCAATTCTCCAGCCAAATGATAGCAACGCAAGAGAATTCCTTCTCTCTTCTTCGTAATTTTCAGAATCACCATTCGGAGAAAGATATTTCCAGGGCGTTGCATTTTGCAACATTTGATTACCGAGTTGTGCAGCATTCATAGCAAATCTCAATGCCTCTTTGTATCTGTGTTTATTTAGTGAGTTGGTTATTGATTGATGCAAATCTTCTAACTTTGCTTGATATTGGGTTGTTAAAGTTAAGTCTTCAAATTCCTCCAATGGAGAATTTGGATTATCCTCAAGTCTGGCCCCTAAAGTCAAAACTCGATGAACAAAATTTCCGTATGCAGCAATTAATTCGCTATTGATTTTTTCAACAAAGTCCGGCCAATTGAAATCTGTATCATGGTTTTCTGGCATATTTATGGATAAATAATATCTCAGCGTGTCAGGATCGAATCTTTCCAAAAATGCGGGCAACCAAACAGCATGTTTCCTTGACTTAGAAAATTGTCCACCTGATAACATTAAATATTCCATTGCTGGAACATTAGATTCTAAAGCAAAATCGCCGCCTACTGGCAAGTTGATTTCGTCATCAGATGTTTTACCTTTATTGGCGTGATTAAGTCCTAAGATAAGTGCTGGCCAAATTACAGTATGGAAAGGAATATTGTCTTTGCCTAAGAAGTATAAATGTCTAGGTTTTTTGCCATCATCTCCAATGCACCACCAATCCTTCCAAGCATCCCCGCCTCTAGGGTGTCCATTATTCAAAGCATATTCACTGGCCCATATTTGTGCACAGGTTGAATATCCTTGTACTGCTTCAAACCAAACATAAACACACTTTCCTTTCCAAACTTGGTCATCCATAGGTAGGGGAATTCCCCAAGACAGGTCTCTAGTTACCGCTCTCGGCCTTAGACCCATATCTAGCCACTGCTTTGTCATCGCTTTAACATTAGATTTCCAAACTTTCTGCTGCGAATCTGCATGTTGCTGTAAAATATTTTGAAATAAATCAAGACGATAGAAAAAGTGATCGGTGTCTCTAACTTCTATATCAGCATCTGGATTCATTTTGGATTTAGGATTGATTAGCTCAATCGATTCGTATGTGGCTCCACATTCATCGCACTGGTCACCTCTCGCACCTTCAAAAGAACATGTAGGACATGTTCCTTCAACATATCGATCTGGTAGAAATCTACCATTTCCATCATTTGCAACTTCATAATATTGTTTCATAGTTTTTCTTTCAAACAGACCGGCATTCATAAGTTTAGTAAAATTATTTTTTACAATTTCTTTATGCCTATCATCAGATGTCCTGTTGAATAACGAGCCACCATACTCGATACCTCTTGGATCGACATTCGGTTGCCATGAACACCCGAGATTAATAAGAGCCTCCGAATTAATTTTATGGAATTTGTCAACAATATCTTGCGGTGAGACGCCTTCTTGTTCTGCAGTAACAGTGATCGGCGTTCCGTGTTCGTCAGAGCCAGAAACCATCAAAACTCGATTACCTCGAGACCTTTCATAGCGTGCTTGTATGTCTGGAGGTAAGTAGCAACCAGCAACATGACCAAGGTGTAGAGGACCATTAGCATATGGCCATGCAACACAAATCAGCACATTTTCTGACTCGTCGCTTGACATGACAACCCCTTCGTGACATCCAAAACCTACCGCTTCTTGAGTTTCACCCCTGTAAAATTAAAAATAAACAAATTAATGCGTCATTTTGAATAACTACTTGCTTTACCACAGAGCAAGCCCGGCTAGGAGCCGTTGACTAAATATGGACTACACATTGCTGATATTCTATGCTACACTGGCTCTCGGTGTATCTTTTCTCTGTTCTATTCTAGAAGCCGTAGTGCTATCTATGCCCCACACTCACATAGCAGTAATGCAAAAGGAAAAATCCAAAATTGGTAAAATGTGGTCTAAACTGAAAGATGATGATGCTGTTAGGCCTTTAACTGCAATATTGACGTTGAATACGATTGCCCATACTATGGGTGCAGCAGGTGTAGGTTCCCAAGTTCAAATCCTATACGGAGAAGAAGCCCTTACTGTCGCGTCGGTTATTTTGACTTTAGCCGTTCTATTCCTTTCGGAAATAATACCCAAAACTCTCGGAACTGCTTATTGGAAACAATTGGCTCCAGTTTCCGGCCATATATTGTCGCTAATGACCTCGGCGCTTGCAATAATTATCGTGCCAATTCAATGGCTCAAAGCAATATTGCCTAAGGGTTCGCAATCATTGGTAACTAGAGATGATGTCGCCGCATTGGCAGATTTGGGAGAAGAAGAAGGAATACTTGAAGAGGACGAAGAAACCGTTATTCATAATCTACTACGGCTTAGAGAAATTAGTGTGGGCGAAGTCATGACTCCTAGAGTAGTATTAACATCATTCCAAGAAGATTCGACAATAAAAACAATCCTTGATGAAAATACAGTCATCAGATTCTCTAGAATTCCTGTATACGGAGAAAGTATTGATGATGTCTCAGGAATTGTCATCCGTTCAGAACTTTTAATGGCGGCTAGTAGAGATGAATGGGATAGGAAAATTTCTGAATTCAAGAAACCTGTCAAGTCAATTAATGGTAGCAGTTCAGTGGACAGTGCATTGGATATGTTCTTGACGCAGAGACAACAAGTAGCTGTCGTAGTTGATGAATTTGGTGGAACCTCGGGGATTGTGACTATGGAAGACGTATTGGAAACATTACTTGGAGAGGAAATTGTCGATGAACTTGATGAAGTCGATGACATGCGCGAATTGGCTAGGGAGCAAGCAGATAATAATGAGGAAGAATGATTAATGATTTTTTAACCAATCTTTAATAATTTGATCTCGATTATCGTTTTTTCTTGCTCCAGCATGGGTTAAGTCGTCAATTAGAAAGTGCGTTAGTAATTTCTTATCTGTAAAAGACTGTACAAGTCGCTCGTAATGTACTTGCCCTAATCTCTCATCATTACCTGACTGTACAACTAACGTTGGCCTGTTGGGAATTCCCCAAAATGGGACATCGACCTCTTCAATTTTAGTTATAGGTTCAAATTCTCTATTTATAATATTGAAGTGTAATTTTAATCGACTCCAATAATTAGCAATCAAAAATTGCGGAACATGTAATCGGCGACATGATTCGTTGAAAATTTCAGAATAGCATGTCATGGGAGATTCTAAGATGTATCCTTTAATCAGGTCCGAATTGCTAAATTTAGTAGATTCCCTAGAAAACCTAAGTGAAATAAATGCTCCAATACTATGTCCGTGCAAATAGACTTTTGAGATTAAATCTAAGTCATACACCTCGCCGAGGTTGTCAAATAAATGCATAAAATTTCTAGTCGCTAATCCAGCATTCCACTTACTGACACCTTCTGCACTACCATGCCCAGGTAACTCCATTATCAACACATGAAAGCCCTCCTGCAAGTATAGTTCGGCCCTACCGAGCATCGACTTAGAACCACTTCTCCATCCGTGAATAATTATCACTAATGGCGACTTAACTTTATTGAAGTTAGCGACAAAAAAAATCTGAGGTCCATCATGATCCATTGTTCCCTGAACCCAATCGCCACCTTCTAAACTTTCTTTACGGTTTATTGGTGATATAAAAGTTAAAGCGACAAGTGTTTCTAAGTATGAATTAAACAATAATAGCGACGATAAGAAAGAAAACAGACTCATTATAAGAAAATTATCACGATTTAGAATTGTGAGGTAAATTGCTATACAGGTTAGAAAAATAGCCGCAAGGCAAGTAATCCAGCGGTTGTGTAGAAGTTTCATCACAAACACTACTATTTGTCAGCCTTTGCTTTTGGTTTTGCTTTAGACTTAGATTTAGTCTTGGGTTCTTCTTTAGTTTCAGGCGTGGATTCTGCATCCTCTTTCTGACTTTCTTCCTCAGCCTTAGCGGCTTCTTCAGCAGCTTTTTGCTCTCGTTCAGCTTTCTTTGCTTCTCTTCTGGCAGCAAACTGGTCTCCGTAGTTACCCATGTTCTCAAGTTTAGCCCAGAATCCAGTTGATGATTCACCATCAGCTGGAACGTGCTTAACTAGATATGCTCCAAACATCAAATCATATATCCCTTGTTTGTATTCACTTGCTCTGGAAAACTGGAAATTAACAATCCACATAATCAAGAAAATTGCACCGATAACCGTCCAGACAATTGGTCCTGCGCCGGCTGCTTTATCACCTAATTTTTGGAAATTCATCATAACTGCCATTAGTCCAAAAAGAGAAAAAATACCAGCAGAATTAGAAAGCATCCCTTGAATAGGATTTGACTTTACGCCTTCGCTATTGACGTATTTAATTCTTGATACAAATTGGCCTAGTGTTCTTCCCGTCTTTATTGGTAATATAATTACGTTGATTAACATCATGACAAAAGAAACTGCAAGAAGAATTGTGGTAACAACGTTAGTGTCTGAAAACATCATGAATATTGCTGCAATTAATACACCAAAATTCCAACCAAAATTAACGAACCAGCTCATTGTTCTATCTAGTTTATTTGCAAGTTCAAATCCCTCAGGAAGTCCAGCCGGGCGAGGTGCTCTCTTTTTCTTCTCCTTCTTTTCTTTCTTTTCTTTAACTGGCTTTGCAGCTTTCGCAACTGCTTTTGCTTTTTCAACTGGCTTAGCTTTAGCTACTGCTTTTGCTTTTTCAACTGGCTTAGCTTTAGCTACTGCTTTTGCTTTTGCTTTAGCGGCTGGTTTTTCTTTTGGACTGGAGGCTGCACCTGCTTTGTCTAATAATCCCATATTTTCACTCTCTCTAATACATCTCTCCGACTGTTCGGTAAATCTCAAAATCTGATGAAGCAACGAATGTCTCAATCGATTCTTCACTCATGTTAGCAAGTTGCGAGTCGACAATAGCAAAGAATTGACCTCTTAAATCGTCATCTGCTGTGGATGGATCGCTACCAACTGCTTGATAAACCGAAAAATCTTCACTGGATACAAAATCCTCTACAACTTCTTCAGGTAAATGCGAACCTAATAATTCATCAACAATAGCAACGAATTGTATGAAAATATCCTCCCCGTCTGTAGATTCCTCAGCGATAGTTGATTCTTCGACCTCTTCGGCTACAGATTCAGGTAATGGTTCTTCTAACTGACCCTTTAGGGACTTTCTTTCGTTCATAAGAGACTCTAGTTGAGGTCTAATTTCAGATAATTTTTCACTGTCTCCGGAAGCCTTAGCCTCTTGATAAGAAGGTTTTAAAGCTCTAATTTCGCTTTCGACGGACTTTAATTTTTCTTCCAGAGATTGCTCAACAACCTCGTCTTCGACTAGTTCTACAATTGGAGCGTCTCTGATTTGTGCTAATTTATCGTCGTGCTCTTGTTTCCTAAGTACAATTATGTCTCTGTCTAATGAATGTCCAAAGCGGTCGGCATACCTATCAAGCAAAGAGCCAACCTCACCACTAGATATTCTATCGATGTGACCGTAAATTTGAGGTAGAGGCTTATCGGATTTTTTAGCCCACAATTGATTGTAACCTTCCTCGGAAGATTCCTTATTAGGTTCACTTGACTCAAGAACGGGTACTTCAGGGGAAGGGACTGGTAAGTCGGGAACTGTAGCAGATTCAGGCGCTGTGGGTGCTGGTAGAGGAGCCCCTCCGGGAGGTGGTAAAGGCATTCCAGGCATGGGTGGTAAAGGAGCAGGTGGAAGAGTGGGATTAGGTAATTGGTCTGAACCTTTTTTCTTGCCTTTACGGAAACCCACGCGCCTCACCCTAGACAGGGTGGAGGGCGGTAGAGTCTTGAACCTTACCGAAAGAAGGACCTCAAATAACACTAATTAAACAATTATCACAATAAATCAATTTATTATTTTAGCCCACCCTTTTAGAACAAGGAATGTTGCCCCAGTATCATGAATTTCCAATGTATCTCCGCTAGAAACTTCTAATCTCTTGTCAAAAAATTCAAAGATACAATCATCTTTTATGATTTCTAGCTTGGTATTTCCTGATGAACCTAAAACTGCTGCTTCAGTTAATGGATTATATGGGTTTGAACCATCTGGGTCAAGCCTGTCCAATGGGAATTCGCTCACACGTAAGCCAGACTTACCGTGCAGAGAGGTTGGCCAGCGTATCTGTCTTCTAACATCGATTGTGACTACTTCGTCTGTTTCACCAGCCGAGCCCAGAATTACAGATGAATCTGTTTTTAATAAATCCAAAAATAGCGATTCGTATCGATCAAGTACGCCAAAATGTCCTTCTAACAACCTCTTACTTCTGCGCTCGTCGCTTAGTAAAGAGCACAATTTCTGGATGGAAATTATGCCCTTTGAGGTTTTGCGACCCTCGCGTTTTGACTGTGCCTTAAGCCCCTCGTGGAGATCATTTAGTTGTAATTTATATGAATCCCCTTGCTTGGCAATATTTTGTAATTTATCAACCATGCTTTCCATGCCATCCCTAATTCGATTTGACCAACCGGTTGAAGAATTATCATGAAACCTTGCGAGACCACCTTTTACGTCTACGCCTTCTCCTCTAATATGGGAAACAAGTTCTCGCCTAGCGCCAGAATCTATGTGAAGTAAACTTGGGTCTCTGTAGTGCAAGTGGAAACCCCGATGTCCTGAAAAAGTAACTTGCAAATATTTTTCCTGAAATCCAAATTCCGGCTGCAAATAATCATTCCAAAGAGTCCATGCTTGCTCCCTGATGACTTCTAACATTCCTGGGAAATCTCTGTCTGTAACTCCTGGCAAATGGTCTCCATCAAGATCGAAAATCAAATCAGCACCGAGCCAATTTTTATCGGCCATCTTTAGTTCAAAAGGACGTTCCCAATATGCTGTAGAGTAAAAGCATGAGTGCATTGCTCTACCAACTATGAATTCTCTAACTGATTCAATATCCGAGAATCCTTTGTGTCTTATTGGAGGCGAATTACCAAACGGGATGAACATCCATTCTCTAAGTTTTAACCTAGGTGGAACCCACATGTTCGAAGAGCGGTAATAATTTGAGAACTTATGTGCAAATCTAGACCATCCAGTAGTGAGCATAATTACACAACAACACATTGAGGGTAAATAAATTTCAGTTACTTTCAGTCATCCAGAATCGCTGTTCAGCTTCTCCAACGGTAGTAGCAGTATCAGCTCCGGTTTCTTCTACGTAACATTGCCAGCAAAAATAATTTTTATCTATTACCATAGCATTACCAAAGGTAAGTCTAATGCCGCATTTCTTGCATCTCGGGCCTAATTCTCCATTAGGTGCTTGGGCAAGTTCTACATTGTCGTGTGGCATGTTATTCTCCTCAAACGTTCCAGTAAGCAAAGGCTCTTGAATTTAATCATTATTTACAAGTTATTTTCTTCCCATTCCTTGGTCTTACACCAGTCTAAAAGGTCTAATGCGACCTCACAGGATTCTGAGACTTCTGGATTCTCGTCATAACAAAACTCTTGCAAGACGCTACGGATTGATTGGTCACCAATAGCACCCATTGCTTCTGCGGCTTCATGTCTAACCATTATGTGTTCTTTAACATCGCTCAACCTTTCAACTAAATGGGGAAGTGCAATTGGGTTCTGCATTTGACCCAAAACATATGCAAGCTCATGCCTCAATAGCGCACTTGAAGACTTAAATCCATGACATAACGCCAAACATGATTCATCTGATCCATCGTTACGAAGAGAAAATAAATTTCTCATGCGCTGAAACATAGGAATTTCATCATCTATCAGTGATTTCTTCCAAATTTCAATGTCACCTATGTTAGATGGCGGAGCTGGATCTACTGACCCATATTGACTAACTCGTGGGATTCTATCAGACATATTATCAACTACCTATGAAATCTATCAAAGCAACATCAAAATCTTTGTCAATTAAACCTATTTCTTGACCCTCGGAGATGAATTGTCTGATAGATTCTCTCCCGTCTTCTCTGTAGTCGATAGTTCTCTGATTAACATACATGGTAACAAATTTTCTGTTGGTGTCATCATCGATACCTCGACCCCATTTTTTAGCAAATTCTAGTGCTTCATCGGGGTTGGCAATAGCGTACTCTATACTCATTTTAGTATACATTGTGATATCCTTCATTGCCTGTTCCCCTAAATCTCTCCTAACTACATTACCGCCAAGAGGCATGGGGAAATTATTGGTTCTTGAATTCCACCACTTACCTAAGTCAATTAGTACTTCTAATTCGTGTTCTACATAGGTCAATTGACCTTCATGGATAATCAAACCAGATTCAAAATCACCGTTTAGAATTCTAGGAATGATTTGATCGAATGGAACTACCTCAACATCTACATCGCCCCATGCGAGTCTTAAACCAAGATAAGCACTGGTTTTCAATCCAGGAACAGCAATTGTTGAGTTTTTTGCATGTTCAATAGTTATTCCTTTTTTACAAACAACCATTGGTCCATATCCTTCGCCCATAGATGCGCCACAGTTCATTAATGCATAATTGGCAGCAATTTTGGGATAGGCGTGAATAGAAACTGCAGAAACTTCCAATTCTTGATTCACAGCCCTCTGATTAAGTGTCTCGATGTCTTGTAGTTCATGGACGAATTTATATCCTGGAGTAGGAAATTTTTCATTGGTCATTGCATGGAAC
This sequence comes from Methanobacteriota archaeon, assembly GCA_002729095.1. Classification (GTDB taxonomy): domain Archaea; phylum Thermoplasmatota; class Poseidoniia; order Poseidoniales; family Poseidoniaceae; genus MGIIa-L1. The sequence goes on along the minus strand of PBWC01000041.1, from coordinate 26,469 downwards.
ATAAAGGCATCATCGGGATCGGGGGAATGACCAATTCGAACGATATGGTTTCCTTCTTCGTCAGTTGGTAGTTGTGACACCATATTACCCGCAACAGTATGTCCTTCAAGAACCATCCGTCCGAAATTGCAGAAAACATATTAAAACTGCGTAATTTACAACGTGTCGTCTATATCTTAAAGTATCTAAAAGTCTACCCGATTTCGGTTAAGAGAATGAGTCGAAGGTTCGTATGTATTTCCTTGATACTTTTAATGGGATTAAGTCTAGTTTCCGTAACCACTTCTGCATCTTCACAACTACTATACAGCGGTGCCGCAACAAATGAAGAAAAATCATCAACTTCGAATTATGTAGCCGTTAATCATGATAACACAATTATTGCAGCAGCATTTTCTAAGGAGGTTATTTTATTTCATGCATCAAACTATTCAATTATTGATACTCTTGAATTTCAAAGAGATGTCCATGATATCGAATTTTCCCCTAACGGGAGTTTGTTAGCAATAACAACAGTTGGCGTATCCGTTTCAGAGTTTGTTGATTCAGTAATTATTTATGATGTTTCAGAAAAACAAATTTTACCACTAAAAGAGAGAGCAAATAGTGTTAGAAGTAGTATTTCTTGGACTCCTGACAACAATTTTTTGGCCGTTGCAAACTTTCAAAATGGAGTTAATTTGATAGAAGTAGATACTATGGAAGTAGTAACAGAATATTCAAATGAACATCAATCAGACGTAACCTGCATAGCATTCTCAAATAATGGACAATTTGTCATTTCCGGGGACAAAGATGGAATTGTCAACTTATGGAATTTTGATGGCACCTTTTCAGGGAAGAGTTTTAGCTTACAGGGTGAAATAACAGGGTGCGGTTTTAATTCTCAAGATCAAAGGATTTCAGCTACATCCATTGAAGGAGATATTTCCACATGGACTGTAACTGGAAATCTCTTACATGAGAAAAATGTTAATCGAGCAATGGGTCTTCAATGGTCAAATACCCTAGATATTCTATATGTTTTAGAATACAGTAATGAGCCAAGATTAATTTATCTTGATGGTTCTACTTTCAATGAACTTTCCTCGATATATTTCATTCACAAGGCGTTAGATTTTGATTTGAATCTATTATCAAATGGCGTATTGTCAAATATTTATGTTGCAACAGATACTAACCACGTAAGTAATTACGCACAGCCAACTCCCAGGGAAGGATTTGGAGAATCTGGCGCAGACTTGGACGGCGATAATATTCCTGACAGTATAGACAATGATGATGATGGGGATTCATTCCTAGATAACTGGGATTTTAACTGCCCTGAGGAAATTACTGATTGTGAGCGCAATCCTGACGTTAATAATATCAGAAACATTAATTTAAGAATTAATAAAAATACGCTAATTATAGAAGATACTTACACATTCGGACTTTCAAGTTCAGCTGAAATTAGAAACCTAACTCGAAGGGCGATTATTTCAGATCAACAAGTAAGTTATGAAGAGTCAAACCTATTTGAAAATGCAGTTTGCAAAAATATGGATACAGATAATGTAATACAATCATGGCGAGATAATCTAGAACTGTCTGTTGGACAAGTTGTGAATGGGAGCTTAGAATGCATAGTAATTAGTGGATTATCTTTTTCTGGAACATTTGATCCAGAGGGAATTAAATTTACTATGCGAGTAGTTTTTGACGTCATTCCTAATGCAACATTACCAATTGACTTAGCCATTAATGAGCAAATTAGTTTTTCAGATTCCTCGATCACTCATTTAGTGGAGAACCACCCCATTTTCGTTTCAATAGAGGATAATGCAGAAAACAATGAAAACCAGATATGGTGGAAAAATGAAGGCTCGATTTTGTTAACATTTTCAGAGGATGAAGAAGTTGCAAAGAGTTTAAAACTGTATAATTTTGTTACTGATAAGACTAATTTATCCGTAATTGTAATAATTATTTGTGGTTTACTTTTTGTTATTATCAGGCGTAGGAATAAAATCACTATTGACCTAGATGATGATGATGATGTGGAAGAATTGGATTATGAAGAAGATGAGGATGTTTACAATAAATTACCAGTTGATGTAAACAGACCTGAACCGATCATATCAGAAGAAAGGTACCTAGAACATGATGATGATTCTGAAGAGTTGCAATTCATTAAATCAGAAGATACACCTGTTAGTAGAAGGGCATTTGTATTGGACGAAGAAGAAAAAGTTCCACAAATTAGACGAAGATCCGGTAAAATGGACAGAAACAAACATGGTCCAATTATGTCTACGAAAAGAAAGCGTTTGGGCGGCGATGAGCAAACCTCTAGTATGAAACCTGTCAATGTTAGGCCTGTTAAGAAGGGATTGAAAACAAGAAAAGTCAAAATAGATACCACTGAAATTGATGATGACAGTATCTCGTGGGAACTTGACTAGAACAGGAACTTCGCCCCTTCTGGCATGTCACAAGCCTGTATTAAAAACTGATTCAAACCTTCAATATGGATTTCATCAAGACGATTGAATACTTCTCCAAAGTATTTTTCTAATCTCTCAGTAGACAATCCCGATTTTTCTACGCCCTCAGAAATTACCAATTCACGGCATTCCTTACTAGATTCAAATAAATCTAGGCAATCGAGTAAAACCTTTTGTGCAGATTTAATATCAGCGATGTCTGTGTCTCGGCGAGCAGCAAAGACGCCGAATACCATTGGTTTACCTGTAGCTTCTAGCCAAGCAGTACCAAGATCAATACGGACCATATCTGGGTTGTCTCTAGCATAGTCCAATGCTCGGTCTCCAATTAGAAGAGCACCATCGCAAATTTCCAGCATCTCATCAATTTCAGGTGCCATAGTTTGTAATAATGGAGTTAAATTCTTTTGGCTTAATATAAATTTTAATAATGCGACAGAAGAAGACGAATCTGAGGGTAGTGCAATTGTCGACATCTTTTCTATTGGACCTTCACCAAAAAGGATTACGCTACCTACTTCTCCCTTAGAACAAATTCCAAGTTCAGGTATGAGTGCGAGCTCTTCGCTGTGCTTTGCATAGTCGGCGGCAGGAATTGGAGCAATGACACAGTCTCTTCGCAGCAAGTGACCTGTTAACCAAGACGGTGGCGCAGAAAGTACCTTCCACGGCGAATCTAGAGAATGAAAAAGTGGGTCACAGTTTAGGAAGGCGACTCTACCAATGGTGCACTTCCAACTTCCATTTGAAGGAAGTAATTTCTTTCTGTTTTGAACTACCATAATAATTCCCCTAGCTGGCCATCTTCAACCTTCTAACTCTTTTTGGCGGTTTAATGGCATAATGTGAAAAATTTTCATATTTAGTATCTCGTATAATTGGAATATACCCAGCATCGGAAATAAGTTTGCCAAGTTGGTACTTGTCATAGTCTAAACTCGAAGTTGCCCCTGCCAAGTGCATGATAGATTCTCTACCAACAGTGCCGTCCACATCATCGGCACCGAAATTCAAAGCGAGTTCTGCAAGGTTATCGCCTATATTCATTCTGTATGCTTTGATGTGGGGAACATTATCCAAAATCAGCCTAGAAATTGCAATAGTCCTCAATATTTCATTAGAAGTTGCCAATTGGGCTTCAGGAAGTCTGGTTGAATCAGGTAAAAAGGGATATGGAACAAAACACTGAACCATGGATGTTTCATCAGCCAAGCTTCTAATTTGAAACATATGTTCAAGCCTATCCTCTGTTGTCTCTATAGTTCCAAAAAGCATGGTGCAATTAGAAGGAATTCCAGACTTGTGTGCGGCTCTATGAATCTCGATATATTCACTAGAGGTTTCTTTGCCGTAACATATAATGTCTCGAATTTTATCATTGAGAATCTCTGCGCCACCACCCGGCAGTGAATCAAGCCCTGCATTAATCAGTTTCGAAAATACTTCTTCTATAGAAACGTTAGAAACTTTTGACAGGTGTTTGATTTCCACTGCAGTCAAAGCCTTAATCGAAATATGAGGGAATTTAGACTTGACAGCAGCGAATAGTTCGCAATAATAATCTACATCCCAATCCGGATGTAAACCTCCCACAGAATGAACTTCATCTACAACTTTAGAATACTTTTCAAGTTCATCTAAGTAATTTTCAATAGTAAGGGAATAAGCGTCCTTTGATCTCTTAGTTCTACTAAATGCACAAAATTTGCATGAAAGCACGCAAACATTGGTTTGGTTAATATGAACATTTGAATTGAAAAAAACATAATCCCCAAATCTAGATTTTTTAGAACAGGTTGCTAATAATCCAATTTCAAATAAATCCGTATGATTATACAATAAAATGCCATCAGTTAAATCTAATCTTTGGCCATTGCGAATTTTTTCGACTATTGGTCGAATTTCTCTACTCCATTCAATATCGTCAAGCAGAGATGAAATATTGTCTTTCCAATTCGGATTACAACCTGCTAATTCAACGGTTGATGACCAATCAGTCATGTAATATGGTCAAAGCCATACTTCAAATATATATGTACACATCCTAAGGGATTCTCTTGATGGCAAATAGTTTTGAATTTACTATAAATTTCCTAAATTCCTCAATGACCAAGACTGAAAATGCTACTGCCATAATAATCATCCAGTCAGTCATTGAAAGTACTTTGGTAGAAAGCAAACCACCGATTTCAATTCCCGTGAATGGGATGGAAACATTGGCAAGTTGTACGAAGAATAACAATAGAGCAAAAGATACTAAAAATGCAATATTTATCGCTTTATTAGAAAATACCCCTAATGAGAAGATGCTCTCTTCTTGAGAGCGACAATTCATTACATTAAACAACTGATACATAATAAACACAGAAAGTGTCATTGTTTGGGCATGAACAAAGCGTTCTTCTGAGTAATTTTCCCAGTCAGATATTGCGCTAGGATCTCCACCTTCACAAGCTGCTTTATCGAAGGGAAGATCACCATCTGAGGCAAGAGGCAGTCCTTCACAAGCCTCAATACCGCCGCCTGCTAGGAAAAATACCAGTAATGTTCCAACTACCATAACCGCTCCTAAGTAAAATATTAGCCAAATATCACTCTTATTGGGCATACCTTCGTCGACAGGACGTGGCGGCCTATTCATGACATTGCCATGCTTTTTCTCGACTCCAAGTGCTACTGCAGGAGGTCCATCCATTAGAATATTAATAACAAGGATTTGAGTTGCAGTCAACGGCAGATTCCAACCAAATATCAGTGTTGAAATAATAATCAATGCGACAGCAGCAACATTGGTCGAAACTTGATACCTAACAAAATTTCTGATGTTCTGATAAATTTTGCGGCCTTCTTCAACAGCGTTTACAATATTAGCAAAATTATCATCTTGCAAAACCATATCTGATGCATCTTTGGCTACATCCGTACCAGCTATACCCATAGCAATGCCGATGTTTGCCCTAGATAATGCTGGAGCGTCATTAACACCATCGCCCGTCATGGCAACAATCTCACCTTGGCTTTGCAATGAACTCACAATACGCATTTTTTGATCGGGAGCGACTCTGGAGAAAATTGTCGAATTAGCTGCTGCTTCGTCCATTTCCGCATCAGTGAAATTTGTTATTGAACCGCCGTTTACAGCTGGAATTCCACCATCGGTAATTCCGAGTTCTTTTCCAATTGCTGTAGCGGTAAATTGCTGATCACCTGTAATCATTTTTACTTTAATTCCTGCTTGTTGGCAGACCTCAATAGCACTTTTTACCTCTGGTCGTGGAGGATCCATTATTCCAATAAGCCCAAGGAAAATGAAACCTGATTCAATTTTATCTAAATCATAGATATCTTCATCATCGTCCAATCTTCTAGCACAAAGCGCTAAAATTCTCATGGCCCTATCAGCCATGTCTTTATTTGCTTCAGCAGCCTTATCAAAGTCAGATTCTTCGATTGGAACTATTTCATCGCCTTTTACCTTCCAATCTACCAGATTTATGTAACCGCCAGCACCGCCTTTGGAAAAGACCCATCTTTCACCTTCATACTCATGGATTACCGACATTCGCTTTCTCTTGGTGTCAAAGAAAAACTCGTGTAATCTGCTGTGTCTTTGAGCAAATTTTTGCACATCTCCGTTGATTTTCCATCCTGCAACTGCACATGCTGAATCTGTCGGATCACCAAGTGCTTCCCAAATCCCATCTACCTTGGTTATTGTCGAATTGTGGCATAGACTCAAACAAGCAGCGGCAAGTCTGAAGCCCAAATTATTTTGATGTTGAGATAAGTCACTATCGCCTAAAGGCTTACCCTCAAATAAAATTTCACCTTTAGGTTTGAATCCTTCGCCTGTAATTTGAAAAGTACCTTCAGTTGTAGAAATTTGCCTAGCAGTCATTTGATTTTTTGTTAAAGTTCCAGTTTTATCCGAGCATATAACTGTGGTAGAACCGAGTGTTTCAACCGCTTTCATCCTTCGGATAATTGCCTTGTGCTTTGCCATATTTCGCATACCAAGTGATAATGTAATTACTAGAATAATTGGTAAACCTTCAGGAACAATCGCGACAAATATCGCAATAGCAATTATGAATTGATCTACTGCAGCCTCCCAAATATCTACAGATGAATCGCCGTAAGCTATTATCATCTCGATTGAAACCAATAAAACCGCAACAATCAATGCGATGAAACCAAGAAATTTACCCAGTGATTCGAGTTTTAGTTCAAGCGGTGTCTTAGGTGTATCTGAACCTGCTATGTCGCTTGCGATTTTACCCAATTGGGTATTCATGCCGGTAGAAACCACAACACCCACAGCCCGACCTGAAGATACGCATGTACCCATGTAAGCCATATTTTTTCTATCAGCAAGCAAAGTATCTTTGGCTAAGGGTTCAGAAAATTTGCTTATTGTCAAAGATTCTCCAGTTAGTGCAGACTCGTCAATTTTGCATTGATATGATTCGAGAATTCTAATATCTGCTGGAACGTTAAGTCCCTCATACAAATTAACAATATCACCGGGAACCAATTCCAAAGTAGGAATTTCAATATCGCTGTCGCTTCTAACTACTACGCATTGTGAAACCGACATTTGCTTTAGCGATTCCATGGCTTGTTCTGCCTGACCTTCTTGCCAATAGCCAAAATAAGCATTTGCAGTGAGAACCATGAAAATGAAAATTGCATCACCGGGTTGGTCAGGATGGATCAATAAAGCAACAATTGCGGCACCGATCAAAAGATAATTCAAAGGGTCGTTGTACTGAGATAAAAATCTCTTCCAACCAGGAACTCTTACTGGATCAGATAACTTATTTTCTCCATATTGATCTCTACGCTGTAGCACTTCTTTATTTGTCAATCCAGAGCGATTAACCTCTAAGTTAGCTAGAACATCATCTGTTGACTGAGAAAACCATGCTTCATCCAAATTAGTCCACCTTACATTAACGAGTGTAATTATACTTATCATAATGATGGTGGTTATCCCTTTGGTGAGCGATGTTTTGAACAATCAGTAATATTTAGCCGGTCTATGTCGGTCCACGGTGAGCCATACATTCCGGCATCGCAGTCGCCGCTGGAACTGACTACTAGAGTGATTGTTGTAGGAATTCTTTTGGGCATCTTAATGACTGCAGCAAATGCGTATCTTGGGTTGTATGCCGGAATGACAGTTTCAGCAAGTATACCTGCTGCAGTTATGTCTATGATTATTCTTCGCTCATTGTTTAAAGATGTCAGTATTCTAGAAAATAATGCTGTTCAAACAATGGCCAGTGCTGGAGAATCACTTGCTGCAGGGATTATTTTTACAGTCCCTGCGCTTTTGGTGATACCTAATGTTTGGGATGAAATACAATTGGTTGAAACCACCATTATCGCTCTGCTGGGAGGTTTACTTGGAACAATGTTTACAATTGCCTTAAGGAGATTATTCATTGTTGAGGAAGCCTTGCCTTATCCTGAAGGAGTTGCGTGTAGAGAAGTATTGGTTGCTGGAGAAGAAGGTGGCGAAGGAGCACAGGCGATAATTTACGCACTTGGTATTGGAGCAATATATGGACTAGTCCAAAAAGGGTTCGAAGCAACAAAACACTCAGTTGAGGCTGCTACATCATTCCTTGGCACCAGAATCTATGCTGGAATGGATCTTTCAGTTGCTCTATTGTCTGTGGGTTTTATTGTAGGTATTAGAATTGCATCATTTATTTTCCTTGGTGGTATGATTGGTTTTGGATTACTAGTCCCAATGTATGGTCTGATAAACGGTTGGGGTTCGGCGGGCAGTTCTGTAGAGAGTTTTGACATAATTTGGCGACAACAGGTAAGATATGTGGGTGTTGGCGCAATGGTTCTTGGTGGATTGTATACCCTTTGGTCCATGCGTAAAACAATAATTACAGGAATCAGCAAAGCCATCAAAACGAAATCTTCAACAGATGAAGAATTACTCAGAACTGAAATAGATTTACCTATGAACAAGGTATTCATATTCTGTGGAATTTTAGTCATCTTGACAGTTCTATTTTACTGGAGTAAGACTGGTTCACTAATCCTGGCTCTAGCTGGAGGTTTGTTTTTAGCAGTCACTGCATTTTTCTTTGCAGCAGTTGCTGGTTATATTGCTGGGGTAGTTGGATCTTCTAATTCTCCTGTTTCTGGAATGACAATCGCAACACTGCTGTTTACCGTAGTATTGGTATTACTCATAGGAGATGGTCTTCTAAATTTAGATACCTCAACTCTAATGTTGGCTACTGTTCTTATCGCCTCAATTGTTGCTTCATCGGCGGCAATTGCAGGAGATGTAATGCAGGATCTCAAAACCGGCCACATGGTAGGCGCTACTCCCAGAGTACAACAAATTGCCGAAATTGTTGGAGTTATCACTGGTGCATTAGTTATTGGTCCAACATTGAAATTGCTTCACAACGCATTTGGAATTACTCAAACTGCTTGTCTAAGAGAAGCAGAAATTGCATACAGAGATTGTGATAAGGCATTACTTGCCCCACAAGCTGAACTAATCGGAGACATAGTTCGAGGTGCATTTGTTGGAGATGTGAACTTACAAATGATTCTCCTTGGCGTGGTTATTGCAATAGTACTAATTCGATTAAAAATGCCAGTAATGAGTGTAGCAATAGGAATTTATCTCCCTCTAGGGCTTTCTGTTCCTATAATGCTTGGTGGAGTAATTTCATACTTTGCATTTAGAAGTGCCCACATTAGAATTGATGGTAAAATACTTGATAATCCTTCCAAAAAAGCGGTTAAAGCAGCGAAGGATGTTGAAAATCGAGGTGTTTTAATTGGAGCTGGATTTATTGCTGGTGAATCTATTCTTGGAGTATTAGTTGCCGTGTTAATTGTTTCCGACTTCCATTTATACGAGTTATTTGGTACTGGGACATTGAATAATTTATTTTCATTAGCATTCTTTGGATGGTTTGTTTTTGTATTCATTTGGCTAGCCACAAGAGCACTCCCGAGTGGGGGTAATTTGTTTAAAGAAAGTTTAATGATCATCGATGATATATTTACAAAATTTATCGGTATTTTCAAACCCAAATCCAAAACTTAAGGTATTTTTCAAAGCAAAAGCATCAAAGGTCGTCGGCATTGGACAACTTTTGAGGCTGGCTAAATGGCTATGGATATTAGTGAAGTAGAAGAATTTGCACGTAAATGCAGGGTAGAAATTGTGAAGATGGTGCATAGAGCGCAAGCTGGTCATCCCGGAGGATCACTTTCTGAAATCGATTTAATATCTGCATTATACGCAACCAGGCTGAGGGTTAAACCGGAAAACCCAGACTGGAATGACAGAGATAGATTCATTCTTTCAAAGGGGCATGCATCCCCTGGAATGTATGCGGTTTTGGCCGAAATGGGCTTCATATCCCATGCCGACTTAGAATCATACAGAGTTCTTGGAGGAGTTTGTCAGGGGCATGTTGACATGAAATGGTGCCCAGGAGTAGATTTCTCTGCTGGTTCTTTAGGAATGGGACTATCTTTTGGCATGGGTTGTGCTGTCGCCGCCAAACTTGAGAACAGTGAAAGAAGGATATTTGTCATGCTTGGAGATGGGGAAATTCAAGAAGGTAGTATTTGGGAAGCAGCTATGGCTGCTCGGCATCACGAGTTAGGTAACTTGAAAGTAATTTTAGACAGAAACAGAATTCAAAATGATGATTTCTGTGAAGCTCAAATGCGAATGTTTGATATTCCAGCTAAGTGGAAATCTTTTGGATGGTCAGTAAAAGAAATCGATGGCCATGACATGGCTGAAATAATGAATGGTTTAGATTTCCTTGAGCGAACAAATGATGGTCCATCAATTCTCATTGCACATACTATCAAAGGCGCTGGAATTTCTTACATGGAAAATAATCCATCTTTCCACGGGGCTGCTCCAAATGATGAACAGTTCCATCAGGCAATGATTGAGCTTGGGGAGGTGGAAGCATGACAAGAATGGCTGCCACTAGGGACGGTTATGGTCAAGCTTTGTTAGAAATCGCAGACAATCCAAAAGTAGTTGTATTAGAGGCTGATTTAGGTAAATCGACAAAATCTCTTCACTTTAGAAAGGAATATCCTGAAAGAACTGTTTCTTGCGGAATAGGTGAGCAAAATATGTTACTAGTTGGTGCTGGGTTGGCTTCTTCTGGCTTTATACCATTTGCCAGTACGTTTGCAATTTTTACTGAGAGAGCATTTGAACAGATGAGAAATGGAGTTGCAAGGCCAAATTTAGCAGTTCATCTCTGTGGAAGTCACGGTGGAACTCACACTGGAACTGATGGTTCATCTGCACAATCAATTGAAGATTTGGCAATATATCGTACCTTACCAAACGTGGTTGTCATGCATCCATGTGATGATGTTAGCACAAAGCAACTCACAAAACAACTTCCTGAGTTAGGTAAACCATCATACATGCGCACAGCTAGAAATAAGACACCTGTTATGTATGACGGAAGAGAAGACGAAATCAAAATTGGCAAGGGAATGATACTAAGAGATGGCGCAGACGCTGCAATAATAGCATGCGGAGTTATGGTTTCAGAGTCGATGAAAGCTGCAGAGAGTTTAGAAAAGCAAGGTATTTCTGTTTCGGTTGTTGATATGCACACACTGAAGCCACTTGACACAGATTTAGTCAAGAGCCTAGTAGATAAATGTGGAGCAATAATAACTGCAGAAGATCACAGCATTATTGGAGGCTTGGGTGGTGCAGTTGCCGAATATTTATCCTCAAACTGTCCAGCACCTCTCGAAAGAGTTGGCGTAAATGACCGATTCGGTGAATCAGGGCAACCTGACGAAATGTTGAATTTGTTAGGTATTTCATCACATCATATTGAAAATGCAGTTAAAAAAGCACAATCCCGAAAGTAGGATGAATGAGTGATTGTATGCAAAGATTCTATCGTGCTGCATTCATAATTTTCGTTCTAGTATTTTCTGTAATAGGAATTTCAGAATCCAGTCATGCTTCTGAATCAAAAAATCAAGATTATAATATTTGCAAAGCAAATCGAAATGAAACATGGACAGTTGGTCTAATTTACTGTGATGGTAATATCAGTCCTGGATATACTCTATTTTCACCTATCTCTTCGACCACATCATATTTGATTGACGAATATGGTCGTGAAGTCCACCGTTGGGAATCACCAGGGGGGCACAGGCCGGGGCTTTCCGCATATCTACTAGATGACGGGGACTTGCTAAGAACTGCTAACCTAGGAAATAATCAACCAGGAGATTTCTCTGCCGGCGGTTCAGCAGGAAAAATTGAGAGAATATCATGGGAAGGCGAGCTTGAATGGTCTTGGACATACTCGTCTCAAACATACAGAAGCCATCACGATATTGAACCGATGCCCAATGGAAATATACTAGTAATTGCATGGGAAGAAATGTCTGAGCAAGAGGTAGTTCAAGCAGGCAAAGATACCTCGGGAAATTCCAACAAAGCAGTTACCTCAACCACCCTTTGGCCTGATGTAATATTAGAAATTGAACCGATAGGAACTGATGACTACAATATAGTTTGGAAGTGGAGAGCTTGGGACCACTTGATTCAAGATTATGATTCTTCAAAAGATAATTTCGGAATCGTAGAAGACCATCCGGAATTATTAGACGTGAATTATATGGATGCTGAAGGTGGTGCATCTGGCGGCAGAGATTGGATGCACTGCAACGGAATCGACTATAATGAAGCCTTAGACCAAATAGCAATATCCTGTAAAAATATGAATGAGGTATACATAATCGACCATAGTACTACTACACAAGAAGCTGCTGGACACATTGGAGGTGATAGTGGCATGGGCGGAGATATTCTCTACAGGTGGGGTAATCCAGAAGCTTATAGAGCCGGAGATGAGAATGATCAGGTTCTTTTTGCACAACATGATGTTCAATGGATTGAACAGGGAAGAGAAAATTCAGGTGACTTGATTGTATTCAATAACGGCAATGGTAGAGATTCGCTTTATTCATCTGTCGATATTTTTACGCCTCCATTAGTTAACGGAAGTTATGTCAAAAATGTAAGTGAAGCCTTTGGTCCGGTAAATACTAGTTGGTCATGGAATATTGGGACAGAAATGTATGCCCCCTCTATCTCAGGTGCAGAAAGGCTCCCCAACGGCAATACCCTAGTTACTTACGGGACTAGAGGTACTTTCTATGAAGTTGATTTGACTGGTGAAATTGTTTGGAAATATATTAGCCCGATAAATACTGGAGAAGAAATGTCTCAAGGAGATTCAATCTACACAGGTAATGGTAACAAAGTTTTCAAAGTAAAAAGATATGATTCCAATAGTCATGCTTTCAAGGACAAAGAAATAACTCCGGGAGATTATATCGAAGACTGGGTCGACCAATGTCCCAGCGAGGATTCAATTCCTTGGGATATAGACGGCGACGGATGTTTAGATGATTCTGACTTAGACGGAATTACTGATAATGAGGATATTTGTAATGGATTTAATGATTCCATAGATTATGACAATGATCTGATACCAGATGGATGTGATGAGTTGATCGATTCAGACTTCGATAATATTGAAGACTCACTTGATTTATGCCATGGTTTTGATGACAATGTTGATCATGACAACGACTCTATTCCAGATGGATGTGATGATTTAATTGACTCTGACAATGATTCAATATCGGATGCTACGGATATATGTTATGGATTTGATGATTTGATTGATTTAGATAATGATTCGATTCCTGATGGATGTGATGATTTGATTGACTCTGACAATGATTCAATTTCGGATGCTTTGGATATATGTGATGGGTTTGATGATTTGATTGATTTAGATAATGATTCGATCCCTGATGATTGTGATTCAATAATCGATTCTGACGACGACGGTGTCGATGATAATTCAGATATATGTGATGGAGGAAATGATTCTATAGATTCTGATTTAGATGGAATTCCAGATTTCTGTGACGATAATATAGACCTTGAAACTGATTTAGAGTCTAACAATGATACAAAACATGACGATAATGGAAACAGGGATTTGAATTCCTTCATTTCAACAAATGATATTGTAAAAATTTCATTAACAATTGCTATACTATGTAGTTTAAGTTATTTTTACGTGCGAACTAGAAACGATTAACCAATAGTATAATTCAAAGAGTGCCTATTACTCGAGATATACATGGAGTTCTTCTTAGATACTGCTGATGTTGATGAAATACGTGAGATTGCTGCATGGGGGATATTAGACGGAGTTACTACAAATCCCTCATTGATTAAGAAAAGTGGAAGAGACTTCAAACAGGTAGTTGCTGAAATCGCATCAATTTGTGACGGCCCTATTTCTGCCGAAGTTACCGCTTTAGATACCGAGGGCATGGTTGAACAAGCTCTTGAATTAAAAGGTGAATTACCAGAAAATGTCATCATAAAGATTCCTTGCACACCCGAAGGTCTTGCTGCAACAAAGGTACTCACAGAAAAAGGAATAAAGACAAATGTAACACTAATTTTCTCGACCTCACAAGCATTGATGGCTGCAAAAGCCGGAGCAACATATGTTTCTCCATTCATCGGAAGAATAGATGATACTGGACATGAAGGAATGAACCTAATTGCAGAAATAATGACTACGTGGGAAAATTATCCAGAGATCACTACTAAGGTTTTGGCAGCTTCGATTCGCCATCCGACCCACCTTCTCCAATGCCTTCAACTAGGCGCACATACCGCTACCATGCCAGCAAAGATTTTTAGACAATTGATTAAACATCCACTTACCGACAAAGGTATAGACGGATTTATGAAGGACTGGGCCGAAGTTGAAGCAGCAGGAAATGCCTAATCTTGTAAACTTTTGAATTTATAATCAAAAGGAGGATTCTTGAAGGATAAGTACGCCCCCTATTAATACGGGGGATATCCATGTCAGATATGAGGGACAGACTTCAACAACTACTCGATGGTGAGTTGGAGCCTTCAGAAATTGCTGACGATGCTGCTTTAGTGAGCCTTGCTGATAGATTGTACGGTATCAAAATTGCACCTGTTAAACCAGTAAAGGCTAGAGACTTCGTACCTAGCGCTCCTGGCTTACCTGTAACAGAAGTTGCACCCCCGACTGAAATGCTAATTGAGGTAATTCAGCCAGTCGGAGGAGGTTTACCGAATGAACTTCCAGATATAGAAATTCCAAATTTGGAAAATCCGAATTCTGGAAGTTCTAAATTTCTAAAAATTGGCTCTGCCTTTGGTTTGGTTCTAGTTGTAGCAAATTTATTTGGTATACTTTCAAGCCTATTCGAAGGTGTGTGTGATACTGAGCAGTGCAGAGGTGCCGAACAAACTAGGTTAAATTGGATGAGCATTCACAAAATTGGTTCTTCTGATGGATGGTCATATTCACTAATTGGTGACAGCATTTCTGGTATAGGTGGTCAAACTGGGGGAATAGGGATTCCAGACATAGTCGCAATTTCAGTTCTTTTAATTGCAACCATCATATTCTTCCGTAAAAAGTGAGTTTGATGGAAATCGAACTATTTTCTGAGATTTTATCTTATGTTGGTATGATTTTGATACTATCTGCTTTTTTATTAGAAACAAGGAATTTATTGAACAGTAAAGATCGAAGTTATCTACTACTCATGGCTGCAGGTTCTGGACTATTAGCGATAAGGGCATTACTGATTTACGAATGGGCCTTCTTAGTCTTGGAAGTTATATGGTGTTTAGCTGCTATCATGGCTATTGTGAAATATCAAAGATAAAGCCTAAATTTTCTTTTTGCGCCGTCATCTTGATGAAATAGATGATTACAGTTGTCAATATGAGCCAAGGTCCAGGTAAGGCCAAAAGAGGGATACCGTCTAAAATTGAAAATTTCAATGAATGGTATCCGTTTATCGTTGAAGCCTCTGATCTTGTGGATAAGAGATATCCGATTAAGGGGATGGATGTTTGGAGACCATACGGTTGGAAAACAATGAGGCTCATTGATAGTTTAACTCATGATGAAATGGAAAAAACAAATCATGAGGAAGTTAATTTCCCTTTACTTATCCCTGAGAATTTACTTGATAAAGAAAATGCACTTGTCGCTAGATTGAAAAGAGCCAGAGAAGAAGGGATAGATCCCGATGAACTGCGAGATGAAGAAGAAGAAGGTGGATTCAAAAAAGAAGTATACTGGGTTAAGCATGCTGGAGAGAATGAACTTGACATTCCAATGTTTCTAAGACCCACCTCAGAAACAGCCATGTACACAATGTTTCCTTTGTGGATTCGTTCACATAAAGACCTGCCTTTGAAAATCTACCAAATGGTGAATACATTTAGGTATGAAACAAAACAAACCAGATCCTTTATTCGTGTGAGGGAGATTCATTTCTTTGAAGCCCACACCGCTCATATTGACGAAGAAGACGCTTCACGGCAAATAGCGGAAGATTTAGAGATTGTAGACCGATTGATGCATAAATTATGTTTACCAATTATCAAAGCTAAACGTCCAGTTTGGGATACATTCCCCGGTGCCTGGTACACCATTGGTATTGATGCAGTAATGCCAAACGGCAGAACTTTACAAGTTGCGTCCTGTCATCATTATAGAGACCAATGGGCTAAAGCTTTTGATATAACATATGAGAATTTAGAGGCTAAACAGCAATATTGTCATCAGACAACATACGGAATGTCCGAAAGATTGCTAGGTGCCGTAGTTGGTATGCATGGTGATGACAATGGCCTAATAATGCCACCAGCAATCGCTCCATTCCAAGTTGTTATATGTCCTATGATTAAGAAAAATTCCGAGGTTGATACCGTTGGGGCTGCAGAGGAGTTAGCAGAAACTCTGAGAAATGGTGGATTAAGAGTTAAAGTTGACTCAAGAGATATTCGTGCGGGTCAGAAATACTATGATTGGGAGATAAAAGGTGTTCCTTTGAGGTTGGATTTAGGTCCTCGCGACATAGCACAAGGTACTGTTTTTGCTGCTAGAAGAACTGGAGGCAAAGAACCTTTACCAATGGAAGGTATAGTTGAAAATTGTCGAAATGTACTTTCTGAAATCTCTGACGAGTTAAGAAATAGATCCTCAATGCACATGCAAGATGTAATACAACAATTG
This sequence comes from Methanobacteriota archaeon, assembly GCA_002729095.1. GTDB lineage: Archaea > Thermoplasmatota > Poseidoniia > Poseidoniales > Poseidoniaceae > MGIIa-L1. Next base: position 9,815 of record PBWC01000041.1, on the reverse strand, counting down.
CCTGAATTTGTACAAAATGAAGGTAAATGGGAGATGAAAGGAGAAATCGTAGACGGCAAGATTTACCAGATGGCCTTTGATGGTAGTGACGCACATGCTGAAGTTATAGAAAGACTAACTGGACTTACATTTTTAGGTGATGCAACCGAAGAGTTTGATACAGAAATTAATTGTCACATGTCTGGCAAGCCAACCAAGAGAAAAGTAATTCTTGCCAAAACATACTAGGACAGTTTACAAAAAATAGTAAAGGACAAAAGCCTCAACTATTTGGTAATACTATGTCCGAGAATTTGAACATGACTGAGGTACTTACCATTGTCCAGGATTTCATAACTTCGGATGGAATGATTAAATCGGAACAACGCAAATTTTACCAAGTTCTGAGAACTGTTTTGAGTACCCATGAAGGTACTTTTTCTCAAACCGAGATAGAACAATACATGATTGTCGCCAGAACTGAAACCCTAGACTTAAGCGATGAAGACTACAAAGCGATTTACGATGTTGTTATTGAAAGATATACTCTTAGTCAAAGATTAGAGGAAGAAGCAAGATTGGAGCGAGAACTTGCAGAGAAAGCAAGATTACGAATCGAAGCGGAGAAAAAAGCTAGAGAAGAGGAGGAAGCTAGAATTCGAGCCGAAGAAGAGGCAAAGGCTTTGGCAGAAGCAAGAGCGAGGGCGGAAGAAGAAGCTCGCCTCAAGGCTGAAGCTGAAATGAGAGCAAAGATCGAAGAAGAGGAAAGGTTGGCGGCTGAAGCCGAAAGACGTGCTATTGAAGAAGAAGAGGCGCGCAAAAAGGCTGAAGAGGAGGCTAGAATTGCTGAGGAGCAACGGTTGGCTGCGGAAGAAGAAGCAAGAATTGCCGAGGAGCAAAGGCTGGCTGCGGAGGAAGAGGCAAGACTCAAGGCTGAAGAGGAGGCAAGACTCAAGGCTGAAGAGGAGGCTAGAATTGCTGAGGAGCAAAGGCTGGCTGCGATAGAAGAGGCTAGGCTCAAGGCCGAAGAGGAGGCTAGATTGAAGGCAGAACTTGAGGCTAAATTAATCGCTGAACAAGAAGAAAATGCCAGACTGGCGAATGAGGCACATTTGAAAATGGTCGAAGAGGCGATTAAAATTACTGAAGATGAGCGTTTGGCCGAAGAGGCGAAAATAAATGCTGAACTTGAAGAAGCCAAAAGAATAGCAGATGAAAAAGAACGATTAGCTTTGGAAGAAGAAGCTAAACTTTTAGCCGAACAAAATGCTAAAATTGCTGCCGAATTGGAAGCAAAAAAATTAGCAGAAGAGGAGGCAAGAATTGCTGAAGAACAAAGGCTAGCAGAAGAAGCAGCCCTGGAGGAAGCCAATACGAAGGTTATACCAGACTTGCCGCCATTGGATGATTAATTTACATTCCAAAAGATGTCGGGTCAATATCCATTTCACCCTCTTTCATCATTTTCCGCATTTGTTTGTTTAATTTACGATTACCGCCCATACCTTTCATCATCTTCCTTGAGCGATTCCATTGGCCGATGAGCTCTCTAACGTCCTTTTCTCTGACACCTGAACCTCTAGCAATCCGCTTTATCCTATCAGCTTTTATTTTTGCCGGCTCATTTTTTTCCCATGCAGTCATACTATCCATTATTGTTCTGTAACGATCCAAATTCCCTTGCATCGCTTGCTTTTGCGATTTTGACATACCGCCTAATCCGCCAAGCATATTACCAGGTAAGAATGACATAAGTTTGTCGATTGTACCAACTTTAGACATCATTTCCATCTGCTTATACATATCATTTAACGTGAAACGACCACTCATCATTCTTTGGGTTAACCGCATTGCTTCTTCTTCGTCTAAATCTTCTGGAGCAAGGTCAATTAATCCTTGAATGTCGCCCATTCCCAGAAGTCGTGAAATAAATCGGTCAGACTCAAATTTCTCTAAATCCGATACTTTTTCACCCACACCGATGTGAACAATAGGAGCACCAGTTGCAGCGACTGCAGATAATGCTCCACCGCCTCTGGCAGTTCCGTCAAGCTTGGTCACAACTATACCAGTCACACCTGCTAAACTGTGAAATGATGCAGCAACCGGGCCTGCTGCTTGACCAACTTGGGCGTCAATAACTAGCCATCTCTCAGTAGCCCTAGTTAAGGAAGAAATGTTTTCTAATTCTTGAACTAATTCTTCATCTAATTGATGGCGCCCTGCAGTATCAACTATTACCATATCAGCAGATGCGCATTTCTGCAATCCATTCCTAACAATAGATGCAGCGTCCTTATTGTCTGGCTCGCCATAAACAATTACTGAACTATCTTCCAATAACTGTGATAATTGAGCATACGCTCCAGGACGGTGTACGTCAGCCTCAATTACAGCAACGCGTAAACCATGCTTTTTCCTATACCATTCAGCAAGTTTAGCAGTAGTAGTTGTTTTACCCTGACCGTACAGACCAACTAAAAGTAATGTTGACCCTCGAGGTTGGAACTGATGGGAAGGACCAAGAATTCGAACTAGTTCAGTATACAATATATTCATGGCATGAGTTTGTAATGTCAAACCTGGCCTAGGTTCTTCGTCTTTAAGACGATTCTCTAATCGTTCAACTATCTCTTTAGTTTGACGAACGTTAAAATCTGCCTCTTGTAGAGCTCTCCTAAGACTGCGGGTCATCTCCCTCAATTCTTCTTCATCTAACTTTCGACGATTCTTGAGAAAGCCTAGAGAACGGAAAATTCCCCTCGATAGACCTTCCAGTGCCATGGTAGTCCGTAACGGTTTTACTCTTTGAACCCATTCCTTAAAATTAATTTAAGGGTACATCAAGTCTGAGCACATCTCCTTCCAGTTTTGCATCAACTTGACTAGCCTTAACTGGAACTGATGTTTTTATCTCCCGCTCTCTACCATTCAGACCAATTAATAAAACTCCTTCACTACTACGCAGTGATAATTCATCACGCTTAATTCCGGGGAAGTGAAGAAAGATTCTTTCAAATTCATCATTTAGCTCTCGGACCATTCCACGGTGAATTTCATGAACCAGTAAACTTCCAATCCTATGTGGGCCTAATGACTGCTCAATATTTACTGTGTCACCATATAATTTTTCTCCAACCAGTCTCAAATTATCAATTCCAACCACTTCTTGATCTAACAGTTCTAAATTCGAAACCTGTACATCTGAGAGTTTTTCGGTCAGTTCTAAAATTCGAGCTAATTCTGAATCTCTCCTATTCTTCAAAAACGGATGATCAAATTCTGGTGTGAGTCTATTTACAAGACAATTATGTACAGGGAGATTAAATTCCATCAATGATTTATGCGCTCTTAGTGTTTCGTTGACTCCCATCCTTTCTGGAATTGTAACAAGAGTAAAAGAGGTTAGTTGTTCATCGCTCAAAACTCTCCTGACGTGCAAAACTCGGCGTCTAAAACGTTCAAGTTCTTCCTTCATCTCATTGCTTTCTTTGCTACCAAATAACATAGACCTAATGCCCCCAGAAATCCTCATCATTCTAATCAAGCGTCCAGACCATGCTTCAATAATTTCAGGCAATGAAAGAAATCTTAACGTATGCCCGGTAGGGGCTGTATCAAAGACAATAACATCCCAATTTGGATCTTCAACATGGCGTAATAATTCGTCAAAAGCAAGTGCCTCATCTAGACCTGGCAAAATCATTTCAGAAGTTTGTATTTCTGATTTCATTTCTTCAATCTCCTCCTTAGCATTGGGATCAAGCATCATGCTTAATCCGCCAATTCCTCCAAGACCACCCTTTGAATTCATTCCGTCGACCATTTTGCCAAGTTTAGGTAACAAGGAAGAGAGTTTTGATTCAGGATCCATCTCCAATCCGAATAATCCATCCACACCTTCAATAGCAGTAGGCTCTGTACCAATTTTTACACCAAGAGAATCTGATGTTGAATGGGCAGGGTCACTTGAAACCAATAAAACTTTGAGACCTGAATCAGCAAGCCAAACAGCGGTAGCGGCAGAAGTCGTAGTTTTACCAACTCCGCCCTTGCCACCAAACAAAAGTAATCTTGCCATGACACGGCGTATAGTCGAAGGTCTTTGAAACCAACGCAAATCAAAATTTCATACATTGCCTTGATGAAGTGTGACACCTGCGCACTAACATGGCTTCCACTTTCCTGTTGTTCCAATTGGCAAGTATTGCAGCACTAATTGGAATGACATTGGGATGGAGAGGAGTTATGACCAAATACTCTGGTTTCTATGACTTACCTACGGCATGGAGTAATGTTTTCTGGGGAATTTTACTTGGAGGTGTTTATGGTAGATTGATTCATGATGCTGTCATAACCCCATACCTATCCATGTTTTTAGATGACAGTCAAGAAGTTGTAAATCCTCTGAATATTATTATTTTAGGAGTTCTAGCATCAGTTGCGGTTCATCTACTGCTTAGAAGAAATAGAGTAAGAAAGGGAAGTTCTCAAACTACAAGTGGTTGGGCGCTAGGTCTTGCTGTTGGTGGAATGATTTCTATGATTATGATTTACAAAACGTTAGAAGTTAGGGAGATTTTTTCATTCAATCAGATCAATCTTGTAATCACAGTAGCAGGGATTTCAATTTTTAGTCCTAGGTGTGAAGCATTAATCAGCAGTTATCATGGCCATTTAATGTTAAGAGGAAAAAGATGGGGAGCTGTTTTGCGTTCTTCATTTTGGCGATGTGGATATATGGTGATGTTTCCCTTCGCTATGATCAATCCATTGGCTTGGATATTTATTATTCCTATAACTCTTATTTTTACCAGAAACTCAAGTACATGGATATGGGATTCCATACCGAGTGAAGGAAAGAAGCGTCTTAGAAAAATTTGGGCAAGACAAGCAAGATTGGAAAAGCAAAATGACAATTTGGCAAAAAAAAGTGAGGAAAGTGATGACTCTTCTGAGTAAGTGTTTGTTTACTTGGAATTAGTAGTCGTATTTTTCAAGGTATTTGAATTGCATCACAAATAAAGTGTTTGTAGGATTTCCGCAGGTAATCGTTATACAATGCCGACCTAGACGGTGTAATATGGGCACCTGCCCTTATTGCCGAAGTGTTACTCTCCCGGGTGATACAATTTGCTATGATTGTGGGAGGGTGTTAGCCAACATTAGTTCTCCCAATTTCGCTGCCGAGCAACAATTCAATAGAGGTACTTTGGAATCTACATACCTCAAAACCAAACGCCCAACTAAACCGGGTGTTGTTCAAACCCAATCAGGAAAGAGGAGAAATATATTGAAAAGAAGAAAAAACCGTTTCCGTAGTGTAGTGATGCTTGCTTTAGTCGCATTTATCATGCTATCTCCACAAGCTAGAGAACACATCTTCAAGCAATATGCTGGTATAAGTGAATATATTCAACTCGCAGCGGCTCCATATCACCTTTATCCAATTGAGACAACCTACACATTGGACAAAACCTTGACTTTTTTCAATGAAGAAGGAAACAGTTACGCTAGAGAGAATATAGCAATACCAAAAAACATCACTTCCCTGTACCTACAAAATACAGGATTCGAATATACTGATGGAACTACTGCTACAGAAATACCTTCTACTATTCAAACGATTAATTCTATGCAGTTGAAAGTCAATGATGATGCACCTATTAGTATACCACTAGATGGTTTGCCTTCAAAACCATTCGCTGATCGATTAATCACTGGTGATGGACATGCGGTTTGGTGGCCTGAGGTTGGGCCAAATGTTGATGAAGATTGTCAGATTGATAACTGCGTTAAATTTAATCTGAGTTTATCACCTGGAGAAACTGCTGAAATTATTTTCTCTGTAAGCCTTACAAGTACAGCATACTCATGGTGGTCGTCATCTAGAGTCGACAGTCGTGTCCAAGGTTCTGATAATGGAATAGATATTGATAGCAGTGGCACTTTTAGCGATATCTCTGAAAGAGGTGGTGGGTCAAAACTAATTCAGTTTGGTGCAAAGCAGTGGTATAATCGAGGAACTATGATTGGCGAAGATGGCCCATACCAAGATTATGCTATCGATGCCCTTCAATTCGATATTGTTCAAAATACCGTAGAAACAATTGCTGCTGATGTCCCTGATGGTAGGTCAGATAATGCATATGCCTTTGCAAGGGCTACCTTTGATTATTTGCACAAGCATGTTGCATATGATAAATTTGCGCCAGATGTTGCCAGAAGTGGACCTGCGTGTTTAGCGGCCTCTATTGGAGATTGTGACGAACAAACTAACGCATTCTTTTCAATTCTCAGGGCGAAAGGAATTCCAGGGTGGTACGTGTTTGGGGCATTAACTGACTCCACCTTCAACGAATGGGAAGGTCACGCATGGGGCTATATTTTGCTACCAATGAGTGATAGTTGGTGTAATGAAAGAAATATTGAATTAGATACCTGTTATGTTGAAGGCTCTGTTGATGTTGTAAACAATAAGTGGCTTCTTCACACACCTACTGCATTTATTGATTGGATTGAGGAGGCTGATCCATCCAGCTCACTAGTCAAGTCTTATTACAAACCTGGTAAGAGATGTTGTGACGTCGATCGAGAAAGAAGTTACAGTACATCCGAGATTACTAGTAACACTGGCACTTTCCAAATCAAGAAATTAGCAGAGAATTTGTGGTGATAAAATGCGAATTATAATTGGTGGTGCTGGCCGAGTTGGTACCGAGCTTGCACGTGCTTTGCGCGCAGAAGAGATGGACGTTGTCCTTGTAGATAATGATTCTAGAGCTGTAAAAAATGCACAGAATTTAGATGTTTTAGTGATACATGGTGATTTGACTAGAAGAGATAAGTTGAATGAAGCAGGCATCGGAGAGGCGGAGGTTTTCGTTGCTGCAACCAATTCTGATGAGAGGAATTTGATTGCCTGTGCCTTAGCCGAGCATGCGCACTATGAATTTGGAGGTGCAAAAGCTAAGCCTTTACTATCACTATGCCGTGTTAGAGGTATGAATTTTATTCAAGAGCAAAAGCAAGGTCACCTAACTAAATGGGCTAAAGTTAATCATGCAATCAACCCGCTAGAAAGCGCTATTCGCAGACTACACACGGGACTTAGATCATCTTCTATAGAAGAGGTAATTCCATTCGGTCATGATGCTTATATCATTGAGTTGGATGTAACTAAAAATGCGGAAAATCTAGTTTTCAAAACCCTCAAAGAAGCCAGTAAGTCTATCGATGGAGGAATTCCATTGATAGTTGGTGTGAAAAGAGACGGGGAACGGAGTATAGTTCCCGATGGAGATTTTATGCTAATGCCTAACGATGTTATTGCTGTAGCCACTACAGGATTGAGTAGTTTTAATCGAATTCTAAATATTTTTGGACATGAGGTGACAGATTTCCCAATAAATCCTAAGGTCGCTATTATTGGAGCAAACCAAATTGGGAGATTAATTGCGGAAAATTGGCTCCACAACGGGGCTAGTGTTACCGTTATCGAGAGAGATTTACAAATGGCCAATAACTTAGCAGGTTCATCAATAGGTTCCCACCCTAGTTTAGAAATTATTCACGGAGACCACCTCGACAGAGAAATTTTGACTGAAGTCGGTATACCTGACAACCACATAGCCATCGCAGCTCTTGAATCCGATCATGACAGCATAGCTGCTGCCTTACTTGCTAGCGATATGGGTGTACAAAGAACAGGACTACTTCTATACGATGCTGATTTGGTCAAAGTTACTCAGCGCATGGGGATTACTTTCGCAGTTGACAGAAAAAGAGTCGCTGTTGATAATATTCTTGCGCACATACACTCCAAGGCAGCTGGAGCCTATGCAGTACTCTCCAATGTCCCAAACATTGTTGGGATTAGCATGAGAATAGATGATTCACACAAATTTGCAAATAAGAGAATATCTGATGCTGGGTTCCCTGAATGGATGAGGATTGCTTTTATTCAAAGAGAATCGGTTGATGGATACTGGGAAACACTAAGACCTTCACCAGAAAAAACTATTTTAGCCAATGATCGCTTAATTATATTTTGTAGCCCAGACCGCATTTCGGACTTGGAGCGTAAATTTAAGGTGTGAATATGCGAAAGGATGTACTATTCTTAATACTGGGATGGACGCTGATTGCTCTAACTATCCCGCTATTTATTTGTGGTTTGGCTACTGCTTGGCTTGATAGCATTGAAATTGCTCTTTATTCATTCGCCCTTCCTTGTATTATTTCACCTGTACTAGGTTTGATTCTTCTTAGTATCACTAGAACCAATACTAGTGAAAGACTTAGAGACAAGGAAGCATTTGCTGCAGTAGCGTTAGTTTGGCCATTGGCTGTTTTCATTGGAGCACTGCCTTACTGGTTTGGCGGGGTTTTCAACGGACCTTTCACAGACAATATTCAACTAATTGACATTGCTAGAGGTGCGGTTAATTCTTGGTTCGAATCTATGTCAGGTTTTACAACCACTGGAGCAACGGTAATTTCTCCTGCAATGAGTCCAAACTGTATTCCTGGCAGTACTTTAGATTGTATCAATGCCCAACCGAAGGGTCTATTGATTTGGAGATCTTTGACACAATGGCTAGGTGGAATGGGAATCATTATGCTTGGAATGATGATTTTATCCAGAATTATCGGTGGCGGAATGGCACTTGCTAGGGCAGAACTTACTGGCCCGTCACTTTCGAAATTGAAGCCTAAACTACAGCAAACTGCTATCGCACTGTGGGGGCTTTATATTGCGTTAACCATTATTGAAATGTTACTTCTAAAATTCATTGGTGGAATGTCTCTATTTGATTCAGTTAATCACGCTCTCACTACAGTTGCTTCTGGTGGTTTTTCTACTCATGATGACAGCATCGGTTACTTTGATTCGGTTAAGATTGAGAGCATAATCATAATTTTCATGTTTTTAGCTGGTGTAAATTTTACATTAATTTGGCTCATTTGTATGAAAGAATTCAAACAAGCATATCGTGATGAAGAATTTAAGAGTTATTTGGCATACTTAGGAATGGCTATTGGTGCTATGGTAATAGCCTTAATTTCCACGGATATGGCGCTTGGAAATAGTTTCAGATACAGTATTTTCAATGTTATTTCAATAGGAACTTCTACTGGATATGCATCTACAGATTACATCGTTTGGCCAATGGTTACAAAAATAATTTTTCTAGTGCTTATGATTGTTGGAGCATGTGCAGGTTCTACAAGTGGTGGACTGAAACTTCTTAGGATTAATTTAGCTTTCAAAGTGGCAATGAGAGAGTTGGTTCGAATTGCTCAGCCCAGACGGATTCAGAGAATTCGAATGAATGGCGAGGTAGTAGAAAGACAACAAATTGGACTTATTGTTGGAATGTTATTTGTTTGGATAGGACTATTTGCAATTTCATGTATATTGTTAGCAATATTTATGGAAAATGATTCGTTTGAGAGCATCATTTCAGTAGTTGCCTCAAGCTTGGGTAATACAGGACCTGCCCTTGGAGACTATGGCCCGAGTCAAACGTGGGCAGGAATGAATTCTGCAACATTGCTTATCACATCAATCCTAATGTGGTTTGGAAGACTTGAACTTTTAACTGCCGTTATATTATTACATCCTAGTACATGGAATAAAGAAGAAAAGGAGCAGGCTGATAGGAATGCAATCGCACTGTTTCGAAGACTAATTCCCAAAGACAAAGGATCTAAAAAATCCTAGAATAAAGTCATTTGACCTGATGGTTTATCTTCACTGTTATCATCATCTGTGTTATCATCAAATTCAATAATTTCTTCAGTTGCAAACTGTTCCATTGAATCTAAAAATG